>DATFHH010000117.1:0-38515 GCA_035248565.1 Pyrinomonadaceae bacterium
GCAAGGATCAACGGGGGATTCGCTTTAAAATGGCTGTGCCAGCTCGAAGGTAGCGACTGCGGGGGGCGCGATCGGCGGCCGAGCTGGCACTGGCGGGCACTATCAATTTTGAATTGGATGGCGTCCTTTTTAGAGACTCGCTGACGTTTGGGCATCAGCGCCACCCGCAACGCACCGAATTATACACCCGGCAAGGAATCAGTCAACGACTTTTTGTGACGAATCCGACAAATTTATTTACAGTACCCTTGGTAAAACCTCAGTAGATACTCCTCCATCAAGGCCCCCGACGAATTTCCCGCGTCTTTAATAGCAGTGTGACGGCCCAAATTCAGTGAGGAGAGTCTTTCATCGCAGTGCCAACACCCTTTCGCGGGTGACGATCTTTGGCTTCGTTTTTTTGTTCGCCGCTGTGTTGTGGATCACGATCGCGATTGGCCGTTCAAGTTATGTAACGGACGTCGGAGTTGCTCGTCCACAACCGGTTCCGTTTAGCCATCAGCACCACGCTGGCAATGTGGGCATCGACTGCCGGTATTGTCATGTGACAGTGGAGACGTCGGCTTTCGCAGGAATGCCGGCGACTCAGATCTGCATGCAGTGCCACTCGCAAATCTGGTCCACTAGTCCACTGCTTGAACCTGTGCGCGCCAGTTTTAGTAGTGGCCATCCGCTGCAATGGACGCGCGTGCATAATCTGCCGAGGTTCACATACTTCGACCACAGTATTCATGTCAAACAAGGTGTTGGTTGCTCGACGTGTCATGGCCGCGTGGACCAAATGTCAGAAACGGTTGCGGTAAAGCCGATGTACATGGAGTGGTGTGTCGATTGCCATCGTAACGTTGGAAAATATCTGCGGCCGCGCGAGGAGGTCTTCAATATGAACTGGCAGCTGCCTGCGAATCAGTTGGCCCTCGGAGGGAAATTAATTGCGGATTACCACATCAAAGATGCACGCAGTTTGATCGCTTGCTCGACGTGCCACCGATGATGTGTGCGGAGCTTGAAAGTTGAAGCAACCGGGAATCAAGAATCGAGAGTCTCTGCTTGTGTGTGCGCTTGTGGCTTTGCTCAGCTCAGGCTGCGTTCAGCAAATGGCGACACAACCTCATGTGCGCCCGCTTCAGCCGAGTTTTCAATTTAGCGACAGACAATCCGCGCGTCCAGTTGTTCCTGGCACAATCGCAAGCGGCTTCACACGCACAAATCATCGGATCGAGATGATCTCCAGTTTCGATCCTAATACCGACACGTTGCCGTTTCCTCTAACCGCAGAGGTTGTTGAGCGCGGCCGCGAACGCTTCAACATTTATTGCTCTGTGTGTCATGGTGAAACCGGAGAGGGTTACGGTGTTGTTGTGCACCGCGGGTTCACGAAACCGGCATCGTTTTTTGAGGATCGCTTGCGGAAGGCGCCATTGGGCTACTTTTATGACGTGACTACCAATGGCTATCGCACGATGGCAAGTTATGCAATACAGATCGAACCGAAAGATCGTTGGGCCATCGCTGCGTACATCCGGACGCTGCAATCGAGCCAGGCCGCGTCGACTAATAACGTGCCGCTCACAACCAAGAGTGGTATGCGATGAGAGCGATGGTTAATGAACTGAGGAATAGGATCTTGAAATGCTGGCAATCAGCGGCGCGTTTGTCGCCGCTGCTGCTTGCACTCGCCACAGCCGCGTGTGGCGATGAAATTCAAAGCGCAGTCAATCCAGCAGGCCCGCCGGCTTACAACCTCAATCATCTTTGGTGGGTCATGTTTTACGTGTGTTCGCTCGTATACCTGATCGTTATGATCTTGCTGTTGTATACGTTGAAAACAGCGAGAGCTGCCTCGCAACCGCCCGCGGCGCCCATACTCACGCCTTCAGCAGGCTCTGAGCGAAGGATGCGAAATGTTGTGATCAGCGCGGTGGCTGTCACGATCGTGATAATGTTTGCGCTTTTGGTTGTGAGTTTTCAAACCGGACGATCGATTGCGGCGGGGCTTTATAGAAAAGATGCGGTGACGATCGAAATCACCGGGCATCAGTGGTGGTGGGAAGCTCGCTATATGGATCCCGACGCGAGCAAGATTTTCACCACTGCTAACGAAGTTCATATTCCTGTCGGCGTGCCAGTGATATTCAGTCTGCGCTCTACGGACGTAATTCACAGTTTTTGGGTGCCAAACTTCAACGGGAAAAAAGATTTGATTCCCGGGAAGGTGGCGACGGTCTGGTTTCAAGCTGATAAGACAGGAGTGTTTCGCGGCCAGTGCGCTGAATACTGCGGACTACAGCACGCCCTCATGGGCTTATGGATTGTTGCTCAGACACCGGAGGAGTTTAACGAATGGCGAAAGAATCAGACTCAATCTGCTGTGTCTCCTCCCACTGATCTTGCGCGCCGAGGTCAACAGGTTTTTCTTTCTTCGAGTTGCGTGATGTGTCATGCAATCAGCGGCACGCCGGCGGGTTCGAATATTGGTCCTAACCTGACGCATTTAGCGAGTCGGAGCATCATTGCCGGTGCGACGGCGCTGAACACACGCGAGGAACTGGCGCAGTGGATCACGAATTCGCAAATGATCAAGCCAGGAAACAAGATGCCACAGAACACCTTATCTCAGCCGGATTTGGAAGCCCTTTTGGACTACTTGCAGAGTTTGAAGTGACAAGGTTGTGATACCGCATGACGCGGGCCAGACCAACCTTAAAAAAGAGGTGGTCATTTCGTTCTGCCATTAGTTGTACTTCAGTTCACCGCAGGTATCCTACGGCAACTGCAGCAAGCGTCATGATGAACGCGATGACAAGTATCACGATTGTGATTCTTAAGAGTTTCATACCGGATTCCCCAGCACTGACTGTGCCAAATGTCAGACCAATCAGTAATACCGGAAATTACAATTCAACTTTAATAAACAAGTCCAAAACGATAGAAGCCGTCAGATAAGATTACGGATATGTCTTTTCATTCGCTCTCTCCAGCCTGCTTGAGAACTCGAACAACTTCATCATGATCGCCTTGAACAGCTAACATTAGTGCGGTTTTGCCCTCTTTGTCTTTTGATTTTAGATTCGCACCTCGCGCGATCAGTACCCGACAAATATCCTCGTGACCGTAACGGGCAGCTTCAAGCAACGGGGTGCTACCACGCTCGTCTGTTGCATTCACATCAGCGCCCGGCGATGAGAGCAATGCCTTAACCATGTCAGTATTACCTTCTCGCGTTGCGCGGAACAAAGCGTCCGTCTGTGTGTTGCTCGCGGGTGTAGTGGTCTTTTGACTGCAACTTGCAAGTATTATCAAAATCGCCAGCAAGATGCTGTAGACGATAGGATTTTTCATTGCTCACCTCTCTTTAACTCAATAGTTGATTTCCATTCTCACGCATTTTGAGCCTGCATCGCACGTTCGCTGACGGAGTCGCCGATCGTTACCTTTGCACTCCGTCGACGAAAGTTTAGACTTGGAGAACCAATCACAAATCGTGCCTAGCAAAAAAGCAACGGCCGAGGCACGAAATACCCTTTGTTCAATAAGGACGAACGGCAACGCGTAGGAATTGGAAAGGGGTTGCGTGTTTCATTAGAACATTTAATTAGGTAAAGTAATTTTATAACTATGACAAAAAATAAATTACTACGAATGGACAATGTCCTCCTCGTTGTCGACGACCTCAAGGCTGCGATCGCGTTCTTTACCGAACTTGGTCTGGAGCTTGAGGGCGAGACGACCGTCGAGGGACAGTGGGTGGACCGCATCGTCGGGCTCGACGGCGTGCGAAGCGACATCGCAATGATGCGGACCCCGGACGGCCACGGGCGGCTCGAGCTGGACAAGTTCCACACGCCCAAGGCGGTCAGGGCCGAGCCAGAGGACGCACCGGTGAACACGCTGGGCATCCGTCGCATCATGTTCGCTGTCACGGACATCGACGACGTCGTTGCTCGCCTGCAGAAACATGGGGCTGAACTCATTGGCGAGGTGACACAGTACAAGGACATATATCGACTCTGCTACCTCCGCGGCCCCGAGGGCATTATTGTCGCGCTGGCCGAACAACTCGGTAATAAATCGGCAACGGATGTTTTGGGAAATCCTTAATTCAAGAATTTGCCGCCAAAAGAGCAAAATCAGCTACGATTTTTCTAGCGTACTTCGCCACTAAAAGTTGAAATCGTTCTTTCCGTTCCGGTTCTTCTTCTCTCAAACTCCGACGTTCGGCGAACCTTTGAGAGTAGGGCGCAGCCAAGTGGCGAGATCAGGCTTTTTTCGCGGAGCTGCTTTCAGCATGCCCTGAATGCGTCCTACAAACACGCCTGCGTTGTTCTTACTCATCGTCAGCCAGTAAGTTGTTGAAATTATTGGTGGCCAGGGACGGCCACTTTCGCGCCGCACCTTCAAGTTCACCCCCTACAAAAATAAATAAGCCCAGTCATCACTCAGCGGCGCTTCATGAAACTGCTGCACCGCCTCATCTAAGTCGCGCGTTAACTTGGAGACAGTTTGCGCACTGACTGTTTCTCCTCACGATCGCTATCACGCGACCTACCTGACGAGTGCTGATGCCACGCAGAAATGCCTCCCGAATCAACATTGATACTCCCGGCGCACGCCTTTGAAACTCCTCAATGCCGGCTGGTAGAAAGCTCTGCCCGCGCGTGCGCGCAATGCGCAGCCGCAGCGTTCCTAAGATGGTCACGAAATCACGTTCGTAATATCCGTTGCGGTAATCGCGCCGCTGCTCGGCATTGCGCTCGTAGGTATCCACCACCGCAAAGCGATCTCGTTGCAGTTCAGAATCTGCTTCAAAGAACTTCTTCCAAGCTTCTCGCGTGCGCTCGTTCAGGTCACCCCAAAAGCTCTCCCGTAAATTACTGACGAAATGTTGAAACTGTTCTGTCGCCGGTGCTAACTTCTGCATGGGTGTAAGTTCCTTTATCGAGGAATTGGATTAGTTTGGTTACTAACCCAACTTACACCCTCTCGCTTTTTACACGCAGACTTTTACATCATCTCGTAACCTTGAGAGTTGACATCTCTACTATGCAGGCGTATTTTCCTGCCGCTCACTAAGATTCTCTGATCTTCCCAATCCCTTCGCCTTCCCGAGCTAAGAAAGGAGGTTCACATGAAAAACACCACTGGCTTTCGAATAGCGAACTTGTACTGGAGTATTCTGGTGATTCTGGCGTCGTGTCTATCTGCGGCTGCTAAGAGTCAGCCCGCGCAAGAATCCCTTACCGACCGAGAAAGTAAGTTGATCATAAAAATGAACGAACACAAACGAGCTGCCGAACAGTACGTAGCGGCCATCAAAAGTCTCTACGCACGGAATCCCGCCACTCTCACGGAAGCTTATGAGAAATACCTTCACGCTAACAGCAAGTTCAACGCCTTCGTAGATACCTTAGGACTTTACCTTGTGGAGAGGCCGAAGGAAGCGCAAAGCAAAGTTTTCAAGGACTCAGCAAACGAAACTGATCTGATCGCAAAGGAGTTTGAGAGGTATGCTAGGGAACTGATTAATTCAAAGCTGCCACAGAGTTCTGGCGCGGCTATTGGTGGAGGACAACCACTCTTTGGACCGGGAAATTGGGGTTGGATTGAAAAGATTCCGGCAATTTACAAAGTCGCCAGGGACATATTTGATGCTGAGAAGAAACGAACGAGGGAGGTTAGGGTCGCCTTTGTGTCAAACATGAAGCAGCAGACAATATGGCGAGAATGGGGTCGCATTGATCCAGCTTTTAGTCAATAACAGTAATGTCTTAAGAACGCATTTGGCGAAGAAAGCGCAGGTAAGACGATCTTCGCTATGGCTCTTAGTTCCTAGGAGTCATTTATCGAACCCTTAAGTAAACTGGTGTTAGTAGACTTTTCTAACTTTGTCTTCGTCTACGACGACTGAACCTAAACCTCGCAGTAAGACAACTCATCATAGGAGAGGCGCTATGGCAGAGTCATATAGTGAGTTCGATGGCATCTCAATCCAGGACGCATACTCGGAAATTCGCAAATGGTATCAGGCCAACATCGACAGGCCGATCGATATTGGTGACACCTATCGTCAAACATCTGTTCCTTTTGTTCGAGCGCTTCCCGAGGTGTTATCCGATTTAGAGATCATTGCGGTCTTTCGAGAGGTTATTGCTGGTCGCCTTGAATGGGCTCATAATGCGCTTGGAGATGGCCCGAAAATGCCTGAACGTGCGCGAGCTGCCTTAAGAACAATAGGTCGCTCCTACAGCTTGACAGCCGAAGAAACCGATCAGTTACGAACAAGCCTCCTTTGGCAGTTCATCAAACGATAGTCGGATCCCGAGCTTTGTATCCGAATTTGGAGATTGCCTCTCGATCTGAGAATTGGCGTCCTGTGACGGAACTGAACTCCCGTCGCCACCCCCGCAGCCTTTCAGCGCTGCCATTTGTAGGACCAGTTCCCGAACCAATTAGTTTTCTGAAATGAGCGGAAAGTGTTGCTCTTTCCTATTCGTGTAAAAGAATGGAGATTGACAATGAGATTCACACTAGGGTTTCTCTTGGGCTATTGCATAAGCGGCAAGAGCTGTTGCTATTAGCTACTCTCACTGTGATTGCCGCTGTCTGTTTCATAGTGTCGCCACCAATCGCGCTATCATAACTTGCATTGTCGGTTAGCACGAACGACTCTCACGACCCCACAAATAACGGTTCCCATCGTTCTAGGTTTAAACTACGAGACAGCGTAAATCAAATTGCGCGGTGCGAATCTCAACATCCGGACGACCTTGTGTTAGAAGTTGCCCTATTTCAGCTTGAGCACACGTGTGGTACAACGACGGTGGCGACTGCGGCTTTAATCCCCAATCTGGTATGTGTGCGGGTAACGTAAGTCATCGATTCTCCTTATCACATTATGAATCTAACATCGAAAAAGATTACCCACGCAGAACAGAACGTCGTTTGAAGTTGCCGTTGATGTCAAAGAAGCGTGAATAGACTCCGTCTCTCTTGGCATCGCCGAGCGAAAGAGTTTCGGTTTTGAATCGGCGGCCGAAAAAAGCACGGCAAGGTGTTCGTGTATCGTCTAACCTCACCCTTTCACGCAAGAATTCGTACCAGTCGAAATTGATCTTACCCATCGGTCCTCGTGAAGCAACGACGCAAGTTTCACCAACGGAAAGATTGTTTGCCAATGTGGCTTGGAATCCAGTTGTGTTCAGATCATAAAAGCACTGCTGCCATACATTCCGGCGTGTCGTCGATTGTGGCAATTATTAAACAGATACATGGTTATGATGTCTCCGAGGAAAGAAATTCCAATGGTTGAGTTGACCGAAGGGGCGAATCAAGCATGTTTCGCCGAATTGAGCAAGTCGCGTAATACGTTCCGTGCGGCTAGCCACCATACCAATCACCAACGGCAGGGAAACCCCGACGAACGATACCATACTGGATCTTTCCTCCTACATACTGCGACTCCATATGTTTGACTGTCGCTGCTCCGCTTCGAATTACAGCGCTGATCTGCTCACCAACATCATCTGCACTTGTTGCCGAGCAACATTCCTTTGCCATTTGGTTGTCAAAAAAATCGAACGCAACGTCCTCATTCTTTCCCCGTGTTATTTGTACTGCTGGCAACGGATGCGGGTCCACACCGTTTGGTTCGGACTCATCTTCCGAACAGCCGACAAGAGCCATTCCTATCGTTGCAGACCAACCCGCACGAGCCTGGCCATCATAGTGGCGTGTAGCCTTCGCAATGAATGATGAGCTTGAGTCAAGACCGCCGACGAGCAGCGTGCCATTCAACCCTGGATTGTTTACATCAATTCCCGCCGGAATTTCTGAGAAGTCCTTCCACGCCGCCTCTAGACTCTGATTTAGTAAATCAACCACTGCTGGTGCGGCAAGATAAGGTTTGTATTCACTCTCCACGAGTAGTAACGCCAGTTGCGTGACTTGGGCGATACCTGCGGTCAGGATCAGCAGCGAGTCTGCAACCTTGAAGATTTTTATCGCATCGTCAGAAACGCGGGGATGACCGGGCAAGTCAAAGCGATTCGTACGTCCGTCAGCAATAAGGACGGCTGCATCCCGTAATACGGAAGCAATACCGATTGTCACGATTCAACGTCCCCTTCGGAGTTGTGATTTGTGATCAGCAAATCACCCGCATACATAATCGCCCCCAGTCTAGTGACTACGGGCAATCCACAGTATCGACTCACTGCGCAGCAAAAAAAACGTCCCATGCCCAATCCCCAACAGATCCACCCCGCGCGCCGTGAGCTTCCTGCGATAACGGAACTGATTGCCGACTGATCGATTCGCTTTGACTCTCTAAATCTAGTGCGCGAACGTTGGCTGACGAATGTACGCGTATTGTACGCGCGAGGAAATTTGAATGTTTTTGGCTATCTGTAAGTTGTTGAAATTATTGGTGGCCAGGGACGGAATCGAACCGCCGACGCCGGCCTTTTCAGGGCCGCGCTCTACCAACTGAGCTACCTGGCCAGTGGTTGGAAAAAGAGGGCGTAGTATAAGAACACGCTTCAATCACTGTCAACTTGACCGTTCCTAACGTCGCCAATAGCTCTTGATTCGCTCTGCCAACAGTGGAAACGGGACGTAGTCTGCGCTTCGCCCTGCGCGTCTCAGCTCGCCCACCATGCGCATCGCACCATCCGCATTGCGTGTATGAACCAAAATCGTCGAGGCGCGCTGGAGTTCGGGGTTCGAGCAGAGCCATGCTGCGACCGCATATCCCGTTCTTTCGTCGTCAGTTGAATCGGCGTGATAGTGTTCGGGATGTAGATCGTGGTCGAGAAAAATCGCGTCGTAAGAGAATTCGCTCAACATTCGCTGCGCTTCAGTAACGTTGTGAGCGATGTCGATCAAGTCTCCCTTAAAGCGAGCGACAAACCAGCGGTGGCGACGCTCGTCGTCGTCCAAAAGAAAAACGCGAATCGGATGGCGTTCGGCCGCGTCAGATTTCAAACCCAGCTTTCTAAGTAACGACTGCCACAAACTCATCAAGTTTTGCGAAGCTCCTGCGTAAAACGTAGTCATCGTTACTGCAAAAGTCATTATAAGGTATTATCCTCAACTGTCAGGTGTACGCTTGTTTCCTCAGGTGATATAAGTGATAGACGAAGGCCAACTCCGCCAGACGGACAACACAGAAGTCTGCGAAGAATGCTTTGGCACCGGCACTAAAGTCGATCCGGTGAAAGGCGCGATACTCTGTCCGTGCCGGCGACCCGATCGCTTTAAGAAGTTGCTGGCTGCGGCACGCATTCCTCGCCGCTACGCGGGATGTACGTTTGATAGCTTCAAGGCGCAACCTGGCACTTCTCAGGATCACGCACTGCTTCTTGCACAGAGTCTGGTGGCCGAATATCCGGCGGTCGAGCGCGGCTTGTTGTTCATGGGTCCGGCCGGTGTTGGAAAAACTCATCTGTCAGTTGCAATCATTAAAGGACTGATTGAAAAAGGATTTCCCGGCATCTTTAGTGAATTCGGCGCACTGCTCAAACAGATTCAGGACTCATACAACCCGATCTCTAATTCATCTGAGCTCAAGGTCCTCGCTCCTGTCTATCAAACGGACGTGCTCGTATTGGATGAGCTCGGAGCGACTGTTCCCACCGATTGGGTGCGCGATACGATGTATCAAATCATCAACAAGAGATACAACGATAATAAGTTGACTATATTTACAACCAATTATTTCGATGACGCGCAGTCTGATAAAGACAAAGTATTGGAGGATCGTATCAGCACTCGATTACGAAGCCGGTTGTATGAGATGTGCACGAAAGTGGTAATCGACGGCGAGGACTATCGCAGACACATGGGCCTGCGCACTTTTGATGTACGCCGCAGATAACGCATGCCGAAACGTACTGACATACACAAGATCCTCATCATAGGCTCTGGTCCAATCGTGATCGGCCAAGCCTGTGAGTTTGACTACTCAGGCACTCAAGCCTGCAAGGCATTACGCCAGGAAGGTTATGAGATCGTACTGGTCAACTCCAATCCAGCGACGATCATGACCGATCCCGAAACTGCCGACGTCACTTACATCGAACCACTCACAGTCGCATCAGTCACAGAAATAATTCGTCGCGAACGTCCGGATGCGCTGCTGCCGACAGTCGGAGGTCAAACAGCACTCAATCTGGCGATCGCACTCGAAGATGCAGGCGTGCTTCAGGAGTGCAACGTCGAGATGATCGGCGCGAATCGCGATGCGATCAAAGTCGCCGAGAATCGTTTGTTGTTCAAACAGGCGATGGACGAGGCGGGTTTGAAAATGCCGCGCGGTGGTTTTGCAAAGTCGTGGGACGAAGCGAAAGAGATTGTTATTGACACGGGCTACCCGGCGATCATTCGCCCGTCGTTCACGCTCGGTGGCACTGGCGGCGGCACGGCATACAATCCGGAAGAGTTTGAAGAGATCATTCGTGGTGGACTCGCTGCTTCGCCGATTCACGAAGTCTTGATTGAAGAGTCGATCCTCGGTTGGAAAGAGTTTGAGCTCGAGGTGATGCGCGACCTCGCTGATAACGTCGTCATCATTTGCTCGATCGAAAACTTCGATCCGATGGGTGTGCACACGGGCGATTCGATCACTGTTGCGCCGGCGCAGACGCTAACTGATCGCGAGTATCAGTTGATGCGCGACATGGCAATTCGGGTGATCCGAAAAGTTGGTGTCGAGACTGGCGGTTCGAATATTCAGTTCGGCGTGAATCCTGAGAACGGTGAGATTCGCATCATCGAAATGAATCCGCGTGTGTCGCGTTCCTCAGCGCTCGCTTCAAAAGCGACTGGTTTTCCCATCGCCAAGATAGCCGCAAAACTAGCTGTTGGTTACACGCTCGACGAGATTCCAAACGACATCACACGCAAAACACCTGCCTCATTTGAACCGACGATCGACTATGTAGTAGCGAAGATTCCAAAGTGGGACTTCGAAAAGTTTCGTGAAGCGGAAGATGTTTTGGGGACGCAGATGAAGTCGGTCGGGGAAGTGATGGCCATCGGCCGCACTTTCAAGGAAGCACTCTTTAAAGGACTGCGTTCGCTCGAAGCGGTAAAGCCACTACGACTCGAAGACATTTCAAATGATGAGTTGCAACGAAAGCTCGCGCGGCCAAATTCACAACGATTCTCTTACATCACCTACGCGCTCCAGCACGGTTGGCCCATCTCTGAAATCTATCGTCTCTCGCGCATCGATCCGTGGTTTCTCGATCAACTTCAGCAGGTGATGGAGATTCAACGCAACGTCGAAGGCACAAAGCTCGAGGAGATTTCTATTGACGACTTGCGCGAGTTCAAGGAAGTGGCGTTGTCGGATCGCCGCCTTGCTTACTTGACGGAGCGTTCCGAAGACGAGGTTCGTGAATATCGTAAGCAGTTAGGGCTGGTCCCGGTCTACAAACGTGTTGACACTTGCGGCGCCGAGTTTGAATCTCACACACCTTATCTTTATTCGACTTACGAAACCGAAGACGAAGCCGCGCCGACCGATCGTCGCAAGATCATGATCCTCGGCTCTGGTCCAAATCGTATTGGGCAGGGAATTGAATTCGATTACTGCTGTTGTCACGCATCGTTCGCGCTTCACGAAGCCGGATTCGAGACGATCATGGTCAACTGCAATCCGGAAACTGTATCGACTGATTACGACACTTCGGATCGTCTCTATTTCGAACCACTCACGTTTGAAGACGTGATGAACATCGTCGACGTGGAGAAGCCCGAAGGCGTGATCGTCCAGTTTGGCGGGCAGACACCGTTGAATCTGGCAATGCGATTGCATCACGCTGGCGTTCGAGTGATCGGTACGTCGCCTGATTCGATCGATCTCGCGGAAGATCGCAAACGATTCGGAGCGTTGCTGAAAGAGCTCGGCATACCGCAGCCGGAGAACGGTATGGCTGCGTCTGTCGAAGAAGCGCGCGACGTTGCGGCCCGCATCGGTTATCCCGTGCTTGTGCGTCCGAGTTACGTCCTCGGCGGACGCGCGATGGCGATTGTTTACGATCAGGAAGCACTCGAGACTTACGTGCGCAACGCGGTTGGTTTCACACCCGATCGTCCGGTGCTGATTGATAAGTTCCTGGAACAGGCTGCTGAGTTTGACGTTGATGCGCTCGCCGACGAGACTGCATGCGTGATCGCAGGCATTCAGGAGCACATCGAGGAAGCGGGCATTCATTCGGGTGATTCTTCGTGCGTGTTGCCGCCGGTACGCATCGATCCGGAGCATTTGGAAACGATGCGTCACTACACGAAGAAACTCGCGAAAGCGTTGTCAGTCAAAGGACTGATGAACATTCAGTTCGCGATCAAGAACCATCGCGTTTACGTTTTGGAAGTGAATCCACGCGCGTCGCGAACAGTTCCATTTGTTTCTAAAGCGACGGGAGTGCCGATTGCGCGAATTGCGGCGCTGGTGATGGCTGGAAAGAAACTCGCAGAGTTTGGCTTGCCGGAAGAACTGACAGTGCAGCGTTTCTTCATCAAGTCGCCGGTGTTTCCGTTCGCGAAGTTTCCTGGAGTCGATCCGATTCTGAGTCCCGAGATGCATTCAACGGGCGAGGTGATGGGAATCGGCGACACATTCGGCGAAGCTTACGCGAAAGCAATGATGGGCGCCGGTTTGAGTCTGCCTTCAGCGGGCAAGGCGTTTCTGAGCGTGAACGAACCTGACAAAGGAGCCGCAGTTTTGCTGGCGCGAAAGTTGGCGCGCTTGGGTTTTAGCGTGGTCGCCACACTTGGAACCGCCGCGCGGCTGACTGAAGTCGGGATGAATGTCGAAAGCGTTTTCAAGGTCAATGAAGGCAGACCAAACATTGTGGACCATATTAAGAGTGGCGCGATCTCCCTCGTAATCAACACACCCCTCGGTCGTGCTTCGCACTACGACGAACAGGCGATTCGACGCGCGGCGTTGCAATACAACGTGCCGTGCGTGACGACGATGACTGGCGCGCAGGCGCTCGTCGAAGCGATCGCCGCGTGCGAAGCGCAGAGCACTCCCAACGTTCATTCGCTGCAGGAGCTTCACGCGATGCGGTTCGCGGGCAATGTCTCTTAATTCTTCGGAAACAATTCGTCGCATACTGAATGAATGCCGCACGATTGCGGTCGTTGGACTTTCGTCTGACAGCTGGCGTCCATCAAACAGTGTTGCCGGGTACATGCGGCGCGTCGGTTATCGTGTGATTCCGGTGAACCCAAATGAAACCGCAGTGTTTGGAGAGAAGTCGTATCCGGATCTTTTTGCAGTGCCGGAGAAGATTGAACTAGTCGATGTCTTTCGCCGTTCAGACCAGGCCGGAAAAGCGGTTGATGAAGCGATTGCTGTTGGTGCGAAGGCGGTATGGTTGCAGGAAGGTGTGATTGATTCTGCCGCGGCACAGCGCGCGCTCGATGCGGGGCTGCTGGTAGTGATGGACCGTTGCTGGTTGAAAGAGCACATCAGAAACAAATGAAAGCAGTTGTAATGACAGTGAGTGATGCTTGTGCACGGGGTGAACGGGAAGATGCGTCCGGCGCAGCGCTGGTGGATTTGCTGACTGAAACTGGCGCAGAGATCGTTGAGCAAAAGATCTTATCAGACGATCTCGATCCGCTGGTCCAGGCATTGCGCGAGTACGCAGACCGCAGCGATGTTGATGTAATCATCACGACTGGTGGCACCGGTTTGGGTCCACGTGACAACACTCCCGAAGCAACTCTGCGCGTGATTGAGCGTGAGGCGCCAGGCGTTGCGGAAGCAATCCGTGCGCAGTCGTTGAAAGCCACGCCGATGGGAATGCTTTCGAGAGGAGTTTGTGGCGAGCGATCGGGAACGTTGATTATCAATCTCCCGGGATCACCTAAGGCCGTGAGGGAAAGCTTCGCGGTGATCGCGCCGGTGCTGCCACATGCGTTGGATCTACTGGCTGGCAAGACGACACATTGAAGTTTTTTATCCACAGATTACACAGATTTTATTAGTCTCAGGCGCGATCGCAACCGCGTGCGACGTCGCGAGCGAAAGCGGTGTAGATGAGCGATCGGCAAGTACGATCGCGCCGGCTTTGAGTGGTGGAATGATGTCGCGCTCGGTGCGATCTGCGAAGTCAGTTGCATGAAGCAGCGAGAACGTGGCCGGCGTAAACAAGTGACGCTTCTTAGCGCGTTTTGTCGTATTCTTGACGAGCGGCGAAGAGTTCCACTCAGAAAAGAAGACCGGATAACCTTCGGCTTTCAGCCATTGATAGAGCAGCGCGAGTTGTGTTGACTTGCCGCTGCCGTCAGTGCCTTCGACGACGAAGAGTTTTCCGGGAAACTGGTGCTGGCCATAGGAGATCATCGGCGCACGAGCGTAGGGGATGTGTGTTACAGAAATATGAAATGAGCCACGAAAAGGCGCATAAAAGCGCAAAAACTCTGTATCTCTTAAGGCATGCGAAATCCAGTTGGAGCGACGGGGCTTTGCGGGATTTCGATCGGCCGCTTAAGCGTCGTGGCAGAGAGGCTGCGGAACGAATTGGAGAGCGGCTGGGACTGGAGAAACTGAACGAGCCATTAGTGATTTGCTCGCCGGCATCGCGGACACGCGAGACAGCAGAAATCATATTGCAGCGTGCGGAATTGCGCGTTGAGGAGCGTTTTGAGGAACGCATTTACGAGGCGTCGTTGCGCGATCTGGTCCAGGTTGTCGCTGAGATTCCTGACGAAAAGCAGATCGCGATTTTAATAGGCCATAATCCTGGGCTGGAAGAGTTGTTGACCTTCTTCACAAGCGAAAGCCGGCGGATGCCAACGTGCGCTTTGGCGAAAATTCAACTTGATGTTGAGAGTTGGAAGGATGTGAATGCAGGCAAGGGAAGTCTGGAATGGCTGATCACGCCGAAGGAATTACTGGACGATTAATCGCACTCATCGATCGCTTACGAATTCTCCATAGACACTTTGTTTCTGCGCGCATAAGTGATTGCTCAAAATCTGATAGAAGCACTTCAAGCACACGCCGTTTGTTTCTTCCTCTTTGTCGTCGCGAATTTTCGATCCGCACCAGATGCATTGGACCACGAAAGTGGTTTCGTATTCTCTTTCTTCATTCATGGCGTCGACGATACTCAGTTGAAGTTAAATGGCAGTTAAGTTTTTTCACGCAAAGGCGCAAAGGCGCAAAGCCGCAAAGGAGTGCACAAGAAAGAACTCTTTGCGTCTTTGCGCCTTTGCGTGAGGATTTTTCTCGAAATTCAGACCACGCTCAGATGCAATTCAGTTCATCCGCAAAATAAAACTTTTCTGTACCTACTCAGTTAACATTTTGGTAACATCGGCCGCAAAGACGCCGCCCCTATCGGCGTCATGAAGCCTGAACCGACGCACGCCACAAACGACTACGCCGGTGATCATCTGGGAGGAGTTCAATGAGACCCAGAATCGAAAGGAAGTGCTTTTCTCTAAAGCACGCGCAGTTGGTTCTGCCGTTGGTCTGTTTGTGCCTCAGTGCTGCATCCACGTTCGCCACTACCAATGTTAACCGAGTTCTAATCCGGCCAGACGTCTCGCGTTCACATCGTGACGAGCTGGTCAAACGTCTTCGCGCAATCACTGGTCTAACTAATCTCACATTCGACAGCGACGGATCATTGCGTTTGGACGGTCAGGCGGCGCGTGGTTCCGAACACGCTCGCGCCCTGCTTGCTGACGCAGTCAGCGGCGCAAACGTCATCGTTCTTGAAGACGCAAGCTCGCGAGCGGATGTCGCGTTTTGTCGTGTGGTTCGTGGTCGTTGGGTTCGAGGCGAGGCCGGCAAACCTGCGGCTTATGTCGTGCTAATCGACTTCACGGATTTTGAGCAATTGAGCGGAGATGTTGAGGCGCGCGCCGCTTTTGACGTCGGTTGGGGCTTGCTGCATGAGATCGATCACGTCGTCACCGGCTCAGAAGATTCAACCACTGCGGGAGTCGTTGGCGAGTGCGAAGAGCACATCAATCAAATGCGACGCGAGCTTGGCTTACCTGTTCGTGCCGACTATTTCTTCAGTCGCGCTTATCTCAACGCCGACGCAAACTTCACTACCAGGTATGTTCGTCTTTCGTTTGAACGACGCGACGAACTCTCTTCTGAAACCAAACGCTACTGGCTTGTCTGGGATGCAGTGAGTGTTGGTGGTTCAACGTAGTAGATACAACGCCATTTATAATATTCTAGCCGCGGATTTACGCTGATGACACGGATTCAATCCGCGTCATCCGTCTCATCCGCGGCTCAAAAACAAATTTCCCTTAGCTTCACTTAACAAACATTTAAGGCGCAATTCACAGGGCCTTAACCGGTCAGGGCTAAGGTCTGCTCTGAACTAAGCAGCCATCCACCATCGAATTCATTTGAATCCACAGGAGAATTGTTATGCATTTGAATAGTGTTCCGCTGCCAGTCCGTAATCTCTTGCTCCTCGTCCTGTTGCTCGTCATGGCGCCGTTGGTCCATGCGCAAACAGATCAGGGTCGAATTGGAGGCACCGTCACGGACGCTAATCGAGCAATCGTGCCGGGCGCAACTGTCGTTGTAAAAAACGACCGGACCGGCGAGCAGCGTACAGCGACCACAACCGAGTCAGGTTACTACATAATTTCTGCTCTCAAGCCTTCGATCTACACAGTCAGCGCATCCGCGCAGAACCTCACAGTTCGCGCGTCCAACGTGCAACTACTCGTGGGCCAGGAATTGAATCTCGATTTAACGCTACAAGCCACCGGGGTTGAAGAGAAAGTCGACATCGTCGCCGCTGCCGACACTGGTATAGACAGCGGTTCCGCGACGATGGGCGTGAACGTCAATCCGCGCGAAGTCGAAGCACTGCCGCTAAATGGTCGCCAACTCTCACAACTCTATTTACAGGCGCCCGGATCCGTTAACAGCGGATCGGGAACGTTTGGCGACATTCGCTTTAGTGGACGCGCAGTACAACAGAATGTGATTCGTTACGACGGCATCGAGGGCTCAGCAATTATTGATGCATCACCCGGTAACCTCAACGGCGAAGTGCCTTCCCCCTTTCGTCTTCAGTCGAGCCTGGAAAACGTGCAGGAGTTTCGAGTCGATTCAAACAACTTTCCAGCAGAATTCGGCACCGGCACTGGCGGGCAGGTCAGTGTCGTGACAAAGTCAGGCGGCAACGCATTTCACGGCTCGGGTTTTGAATATCTCCGCAACGATTCGTTGGATGCCGCAAACTTTTTCGACAACATCATTGGGCAGAAAGCGCCACTGCGACTCAATCAGTTCGGCGGCTCAATTGGTGGTCCAATTCAGAAAGACAAGTCGTTCTTCTTTTTCAGCTATGAGGGCTACCGACTGCGCGCTGGGATTAATTCAGTCGAAGCCGTGCCAGGATCCGCGAGTCGTCTCTGTGCTGCTCCGTTCGGCACAGGTTCGATCGCTTGCAACGCAACCAGCGTTTCCTTGTTGCCCGCGTTTCGCTCGCCATCTGCCGCAATAATCGCAACCGGTTCGGGAACAAACCTGTTCGATGTCGCTCAGTTACAGGCGAATTCGACCGTTGACGAAAACTCGGCCGCTTTACGTCTCGACTACAAACTCAACAACAAACACTCGGCTTACTTCCGCTTCTTCCGCGATCAAGGCAGTAACAATCAGCCTGAAGGCGTAACCGGCCGTCGCGTTGACATCAAAGCGATGCCGCAAAACGGAGTACTGGCGGTTCAGTCGTTACTCACGCCGACATTCCTTAACGAATTCAAGTTTGGCTACAACAGCGCTTACACGAGAATTAATGGACAAGCGCCGACGATCGCCGGCTTCGATCTTTCTTCAGCCGTGATCAATATCTCAGGCAACACGGCGAACTTCGCTTTGCCCGGTCAGGGAACTTCCGCTGGTACTGCAGTGCCCGGCGGCTTGGTCCGCGCGAACAGTGCGACCAACGGTCGTGGTCAGCCGTACACGCCCTACACGCTCTCATTCGTTGACAGCGTCAATTGGACCAAAGGAAATCACAATGCGAAGTTTGGCGGAGAGCTCAGACTGGTCCGCTTGTACACGGACCGGCTCGGAGGAACCACTTACACTTATTCAAACCTAAACTCGTTTCTCACAAATACACCACAGTCGATCCAATTTCTGGGCGACGTGAGCGCGCCGAGTCCGTTCAACAACGGCGCTACCGGACAACGGTACGCGAAACAGGAGTACTACATCACCTATGCCGAAGATGAGTGGAAGCTCAAGCCGAATCTGACACTCAACTACGGACTACGGTACGAGTACTACACCCCACTACGAGAAGATCGAAATCTTCAAGTGTTGTTTGATATCACGAATGGCACGCTTCGTCCTCCGACTGAAGCCGCGTTTAAGTCTTCCAAGACAAACTTCGGTCCTCGCATCTCGATGACGTGGTCTCCGAGTCCGAATGGCACTGGATTCCTCGGTGGTGGAAAAACAGTACTACGCGGAGGTTTTGGAATCTTCTATGGTCCCGGTCAGACCGAGGACCAGATACAGCCGATCGAGAGCGATCGCATCAGTTCGACGTTCACCAGCAACCCGATCTTCGCCGGTGGTCCAGCGCTCGCATTTCCGCTCGACTCGTCAGCTGCCATCGCGTTCTTCAACAACCCTGCAAACATCAATACTCGGTCGTATCAGCCGCGCGCTTACTCGCCTAACTACAAAATCCCTGAGAAGGTTTATCAATACACCGTCTCAGTGCAACAGGAGTTATTTTCCGGAACCGTGTTGACGGCGGCTTACGTCGGCAGTCAGGGACGAAATCTCTTCCTGCGAAGCATTGCGAACAAAATTCTGCCGGGACAAACCACCGTTTTGAGTACCGCTACACTTCCTTCAGGGTTCGGTGTGGTTAATCTGCAGGATCCTGTAACTGGTCGCATTACTGCTGTGCGAACGGTCCGCGAGTTTTCAGTAATTTCAGGAAACAACGCATTGAATCCTTTCGCGGAAGTTGACTACAAAACTTCAGGCGGTGATGACAGTTACAACGCATTGCAGATGACTCTCGCGCGACGAATCACCACGGGCCTGACGCTTAATTCGCAGTACACCTTCTCTCGTAGCTTCGGAACTACGGCCGGCTCGAATGAAGCAAGAACGGTCGCGATTCCAGATAACTTCGAAGCGGACCGTGGCTACAACAACTTTGACGTGCGGCACACTTTCAATTTCAGCGTGTTGTACAAACTGCCATTCGGAAAAGGGACCAATCACGATCTCGGCAATTTCGGAAATGGATTGCTGGGTGACTGGGAGGTTGGCGGAATCGTCAACGCGCGTAGTGGTCTGCCGATTGAAGTCGGTATCACCAGGCCAGACGTTGTAATGCAATGCGCGGCCGCAAGCTGTCCAGTCACTATCAACGGTGTAGCTACAACGGTCCCGAGTGGCTTTGTGGCCCAATTGACGAGTGGCACGTTGCCGGTGGGATTCGTTGGTGTGGTGAATACACCGGGCGGTGGCGCGTCGCGAAACGTGCGGCGGCCGAACATCGTGCCAGGTGTTAATCCGTACCTGAACAACGATCGCAGCTTGATCAATCCCGCTGCCTTTTCAATTCCGCTTCCTGGCACATTTGGCGACCTGGCAAGAAACGCGCTGCGTGGTCCAAACTTCAAACAGTTTGACCTGGTTTTCAATAAGCGCTTTCCGCTGACTGAATCGACGAACCTCGAGTTTCGCACCGAGATCTTCAATATCTTCAACAACACAAACTTCGCGGTGCCGGCGACGACGTTGAATAACGCGCTGCCGACGATCACTTCGGCCGGCGTTGTTTCAACTGGAAGTCTGCAACCGGGAAGTGGTTTCAGTCAGTCGCAGGCAGGCGGTACGTTCGGGCTTTTGCGACAGACAGTTGAACGCACTGTCGGGCTCGGAACGAACCGTCAGATCCAGTTTGCGTTGCGTCTCAATTTCTAGACTCAGGCGCCGCCTTGGGGTGCGGCGACTTGGCGCCGCTTTGTTATCGATAAGGCGCGATCGATTCCAAAGCGGCGTCAAGCCGCCGCACTCCAAGGAGGCATCGCAAAGGTAAATCACTATGTCAGTACAAGAAATGCACCGAACTGAGCAAGAGGCTTTCATACCCGCCGCGGAGGATGTCTACGACGACGGTTTTCTGCGAGTGGAGCACAAGAACTATTACGTTGCGTGTGGGGGCAATCCGATCAAGCTGCCGCGCACCGAGTTTTTGATCTTCTCGCGGCTCGTCAGGACGCCGAATCGCATCGCCACCGCGGATGAACTTTGGAGTTCAGTTTGGGGCGGAAACAAGCCACTCAATTCCGAGAGCCTTCACGTTTACATCTATCGCCTGCGGGCCAAACTCGCCGATTTCGGGCTCCAGATCGAGACGATGGTCAACGTCGGTTATCGGCTGATCACCACGAAATCCTAAATAAAAGGCGATTTCCCAGACTGTTAACCGAGAGTTCAGACAGCGTTCAGTTAGATGTAACACCGGCTCCGTAGATTGGACTCCCATAAATCGCTCGGGACGAAATCAGCCAACAGTATTGGAGACTGCTAATGTCCGTTTCGAAGAGAAGTTTTCTGCTTGTAGCGTGGCTTAGTGTTTTGGTTGTAACCCTGGCCTTCGGAGGTTGTAACCCTGGTGGTGGGGGCTCGGGCTCGGTAAGTCTGCAAGGCGCCGGCGCCACATTTCCAAATCCGCTTTATCAAAAATGGTTGAGTGAATACGAACGACTTCATCCCAACGTCAGGATCGATTACCAGTCGATCGGTTCCGGCGGCGGCATCAAACAACTCAAAGAACAGACGGTCGACTTTGGCGCCTCCGATGCGCCGATGAAAGACGAGGATCTCAAGTCTTCCCCGGGCGAGATTCTGCACATTCCAACAGTACTCGGCGCAGTGGTCATTACCTACAACCTACAGGGAGTGACTAAGCCGTTACGTTTCTCTCCAGATGTGCTCGCCGATATTTTTCTCGGGAAGATTAAGAAGTGGAACGATCCGAGGATCGTTGCTGACAATCCTGGCGTGACTCTGCCTGCGTCAGACATCACCGTGATCCATCGTTCGGAAAGCAGCGGCACTTCGGCAGTCTTCACGGACTATCTCTCCAAAGTGAGTCCTGAGTGGAAAGACAAAGTCGGAGCCGGCGTCTCGCCAAGTTGGCCCGTGGGTATTGGTGGAAAAGGGAATGAGGGCGTAACGGGCCAGGTGAAGAACACGCCGAATACGATCGGCTACATCGAACTGGCTTACGCAGTGCAGAACAAACTGCCGGTGGCCCAGATCAAAAATGCAGGTGGAGCTTTTATCGATCCATCCATCGATGCGGTGACGGCGGCAGCAGCGGCTTCGGCTGCAAACATGCCTGAGGACTTACGTATATCGATTACAAATGCAGCTGGACCACAGGTGTATCCGATTTCGAGTTATACCTACATTCTTGTCTACAAAAACCAGAAAGACGCAGGCAAGGGAAAAGCGCTCGTCGACTTTTTGTGGTGGGGAATTCACGACGGTGAGGGCTACGCAAAAGAATTGGAGTATGCGCCGTTGCCTGCCGACGTCGTGAAGCGGACCGAAGCGAAGATCAATTCTGTCACGGCAGGCGGAACAGCGCTTAGATAGGTGTTTCTTTGGAGTGCGGCGGCCTGGCGCCGCTTTGTTATCGACGACGCATGATCGAGGTGAAAGCGGCGCCAGGCCGCCGCACTCCAAAGGAAGATGAGCGCTGCCACTATTGAGCATGCTTCGCATTGGCGTCGAGTGCTTTCGCCGACCGGAAACACGGGCGATGCAGTGTTTCGGATCTTGATGCTGCTCGTCGCGTTGTTAATGGTTGGGATCGTAGTGGCGATGGTCATCGCGCTCGGCGCCGATGCGTTGCTTTCAATGCGGCAGTTTGGTTTTGGTTTTTTGACAAGCCAGCGATGGAATCCGATCAAGGGTGATTTTGGCGCGTTGCCATTTGTTTATGGAACAGTGGCTTCATCGCTCATCGCGCTTTTGATCAGTGTGCCATTTTCATTGGGCATTGCGATCTTTTTGGTCGAACAGGCGCCACACTACATCGCCAGACCAGTAGGATTTCTGGTCGAGCTGTTGGCTGCGATTCCGTCAGTGGTCTACGGCTTGTGGGGCATCTTCGTCCTGGCGCCTGTTCTACGACAGCACGTCGAACCGGCGCTCGCGAAGGGGCTCGGATGGTTACCATTTTTTCGCGGACAGATCACCGGCATTGGTCTACTGACCGGCGGAATCATTCTCGCGATCATGGTGACGCCGATCATTTCGGCAGTTGTTCGTGATGTGCTCGCCGCTGTTCCTGGCTCACAGCGCGAGGCAGCGCTCGCGCTAGGCGCGACGAAATGGGAAATGATTCGCGTCGTGCTGGTAAACGGCGCGCCAGGTATCGCGGGCGCGGTGATTCTCGGATTGGGTCGCGCACTTGGCGAGACGATGGCCGTCACGATGGTGATCGGCAATCGTCCGGAGATCAGTGCTTCACTATTCGAACCCTCTTACACGATCGCTTCGGCGATTGCGAACGAGTTCACGGAAGCGACTGGTGATCTGTATTTGAGCGCGTTAGTGGAGCTCGGATTAATCCTGTTTCTCGTGACCTTCATCGTGAACGGCATCGCGCGAATCCTGGTGTGGAATGTGACGCGAAAAACCGGGGGAGTTGGTAGGGCCGCGTGACCGCTACTTACAGCAACGCCGACCGCATGCGTCGCGCGACAAGCGCGTTGATGACCAGCTTGACTGGGCTGTGTACGTTGCTGGCAGTAAGCGCGTTGCTGGTGATTCTTTCTTACATCGCCTGGCGAGGTATTGGTTCACTCAGTTTTCGGTTTCTCACTGACGTTCCAAGGCCTGTTGGCGAAGGCGGCGGGATCGGAAATGCGATTGTCGGCTCGCTGGTGCTCTTGTTGATCTCCTCTGTGATTGGACTGCCGCTGGGAATTTGCGTTGGCGTTTACTTGTCGGAGGTTGGCAGAGGGCAGTTCACAAGTGCAGTCCGATTTATCGTCGATACGTTAACGGGCATTCCGTCGATCGTTACTGGAGTTTTCGTTTACGCGATTATCGTTTTGCCGATGAGGCACTTCTCGGCGGTAGCCGGTGGTGTCGCATTGGCGCTGATCATGGTTCCCATTGTTGCGCGCACGACTGAAGAGATGCTGAAGCTCGTGCCGCACAGTATGCGTGAGGGTGCGCTCGCGCTCGGTGCTCCGCAATGGCGTGTGACGATCGGAGTGGTGATTCCTGCCGCTGCTCCCGGAATTGCGACGGGCGCGATGCTCGCAATCGCACGCGTCTCGGGAGAGACAGCGCCGTTGTTGTTTACGGCTTTTGGCAGTCGCTTTTTCCCAAGTTCGTTGAATGAGCCGATCGCTTCATTGACGGTGCAGATTTACAACTATGCGATCTCGCCTTATGACGAGTGGCACGCGCAGGCGTGGGCTGCGACATTGGTTTTGATGACATTAGTTTTAGGTATCAACATCATCGTTCGATTCCTGACTCGGAAGAAATTTTAGGTTTTTGTGCTTTTTGTGCCTTTTTGTGGCTAAAAATGCCTGTAGAAACAGTGGCTCCAAAAATCGAAGTTCGCGCTTCCGCACCGCAGCAAACGCCGCGCAAGGCCAAGGTATCGGTGCGCAATCTCGACTTCTTTTACGGCCGCGTGCAGGCGCTTCACGACATCTCACTCGACGTTCCTGAACGCATGGTGACGGCCTTCATTGGTCCATCCGGCTGCGGCAAGTCTACATTTCTGCGCACGCTCAACCGCATGAACGATGTCATTCCCGCGACTCGCGTCGGCGGCCAAGTATTGATAGACGATCGCGACATTTACGCGGCCGGAACAGATGTCGTCGAGTTGCGCCGTAAAGTCGGAATGGTGTTTCAGAAATCAAACCCGTTTCCGAAATCGATCTTTGACAATGTCGCCTACGGATTGAGAATCAATCGCGTGACACACAGCAGATCCGAATTGACAGGACGCGTGGAAGAGGCGCTCAAAGATGCGGCGTTATGGAGTGAAGTAAAGGATCGTTTAAAGACCTCTGCGTTGAGTCTCTCGGGTGGACAGCAGCAACGTCTCTGCATCGCGCGGGCGCTCGCGATTCGTCCTGAGGTACTATTGATGGACGAACCTGCGTCGGCACTCGATCCAATCGCGACCTCGAAGATCGAAGAGTTGATCTTCGATTTGAAGGAGCAGTACACGATCGTAATCGTCACGCACAACATGCAGCAAGCAGCCCGCGTCTCTGACCTGACTGCATTTTTTCTGTTGGGCAAGTTGATCGAGGTGAACGCGACTGAGAAGATGTTCACGGCGCCCAACGAGAAATTAACGGAAGACTATATTACCGGAAGGTTCGGATAGAAGCCGGTAAATCGGCAATTGGAAATCGGCAATTTATGGACCTCCACCGTCATCTTGACGACGAACTCAGCTCACTGCGGGACCGGGTTCTTTTGCTCGGCGGCGAGGCGGAACAGGCGCTCGAACGTGCGATGTACTCCTTGACCGAGCGCGATAGCGACGTGGCTGCGCAGGTACTCGATCACGACGATCAGGTCGATCGTCTCGAAGTAGAGATCGACCGTCTGTGCATCGACATCATCGCGCTGCGCCAGCCCGCGGCTCGCGATCTGCGTTTCGTGATTTCAGTAGCGAAAATGGCGCCGGTGTTGGAACGCATCGCTGACCACGCCTGCAACATCGCCCGCGCGGCGATCGATCTCAACAACGAACCTGAGCTGAAGTCACTGCTTGACTTGAGTCGTATGGCGGAGCATGCGTTGAAGATGTTGCGTGCAGCGCTCGATTCATTCACTTCGAGCGATGCAATCACAGCGCGTGAGATCATCAAGAGCGACACCGAGATCAACGATCTTTACAACCACACGTTTCATCGTCTGATTGAATTGATGGTGACAGAACCAGCCACTGCAACTCGCGATGCACGTCTGTTGTTTGTCGCCAAGCATCTCGAACGCATCGGAGATTACGTCACCGACATTTGCGAACTGACCGTCTACATGGCTGAAGCTGCATTTATCAAACACACTAATTAATCATGACTCGCCCAATTCTGATCATCGAGGACGACGCCGATATTTCTGAGAGTTTGAAGTACAACTTTGAGCGTGAGGGATTGGCGGTCGTAATCGCTCCTACGGGTGAAGCCGGCCTGTCCGCGGCTTTGAACGAACGCGACCCACCACGATTGATCATTCTCGATCTGATGTTGCCGGGAATGAGTGGCACTGAATTGTGCCGCCGCTTACGACGCGAGCCTGCAACCCGGCGTACTCCAATAATCATGCTCACTGCGAAAGCGTCCGAATCGGATCGCGTCGGCGGTCTCGATCTCGGCGCTGACGACTACATCACGAAACCGTTTTCCGTGCGAGAGTTGTTGGCGCGCGTGCGCGCGGTGATGCGTCGCGCGGACGAATCGATGGGGAAGACTTACGAAGACGATCACCTGCTCATTGATTTCGACGACATTCGCGTCGCATGCGATGGCGTGAAGATAAAACTTACGAACAAGGAATTCACGCTGCTTTCAGTGCTGGCAAGAAGCGCCGATCGCGTGGTCACGCGCCAGCAGTTGCTGGATAGTGTCTGGGGATATAGTTACTATGGCGATGCGCGCACACTCGACGTCCACATTCGTCGCCTGCGGCAGAAGCTGGATAAATGCGGCGATTGCATCGAGACGGTGGTTGGCGTTGGTTATCGTTTCATTGGATGCACCACTGAAGCGGCCGCGAGCAGTCAAACAAGTTGACTCGGTGTCTCTGTGCCTCTGTGGTTTAAAAATTACCACAGAGGCCCAGAGACACAGAGAGGTTGCATAGCGAATCTTTCCTCGTGCTTAAGCGACAGGTTTTTTTGGTAGCGGCGTGCATTGTTCTGACGGTGCTCGCACTCGTCGTTCCCTCGTTTACTGTGCGGCTTGTGCTCGCTGGACTGTTACTGCTGCTCGTCGCGACATGGGGCCTCACGATTTCCCGGAGTCGAATAGTCACAACCCAGTCGCTTGAGAATCCCGATCAAAGCAGATCACCTGAAAATCTTCCGGTTAACTCATTACTCGAAGCAACACTGAGCGGCATGCGCGAAGGTCTTTTGGTCGTTAACAAAGACATGCGTGTGGTGGCGTCGAATCCGGCGGCGCGCAAGCTGTTTAATCCATCAGTGCCCGCGCTGAAGGCCCAACGCTTAACCGAGCTGACGCGCAATCCTGCAATTTACAGCGCGTTTCTCGATGGTCTCAAAGGTACTGAACGCAGCGGCGTTAAAGTTGAGACTCATGGACCAGACCGGCAGATATTCGATCTGCGTGTTGTTCCGATTGGCAAGGTAAATGGAAATGGCGCCGAGGGCGCGCTCGGAGTTTTCTTCGACATCACTCGCACAGAACGTCTCGAGCTGGTGAGACAGGAATTCCTTTCCAATGTTTCACACGAACTACGCACGCCGCTCACTGCGATCATCGCGTTTGTGGAAACGCTGGAGAGCGGCGCGATGGAAGATCAGGAGAGTTGCCAGCGGTTCCTTTCGATCATTCGCAAAAACGCTTCGCGCATGCATGGTCTGATCGACGACATTCTGGAGCTTACCGCCATCGAAGGTGGAAATGTTCAGTTGAGAGCAGCGCCAGTGGATCTGCACGCGTTGGTCCATGATGTTTGTTCGTCATTGGCGGCCAAAGCATCGGCGCAGAACGTTACGCTCAAAAACAACGTTGCGCCGGAAGTGATGGTCCATGCTGATGCTCGCCGGCTCGAGCAGATGCTGACAAACTTGATCGACAACGGCATCAAGTTCAGTCGTGAGGACGGCATGGTAGCGATCTCTCACGAAGACGGAGCCCGTGACAGGATTCTGGTGCATGACAATGGCGACGGAATTCCGAGTCAACACCTGGAGCGATTGTTCGAGCGGTTCTATCGAGTTGACCGCGCCCGTTCGAGAGACATGGGTGGCACCGGACTCGGGCTGGCGATAGTCAAACATCTGGCGCTGCTGCACGGCGGCGAAGTGACGGTCACCTCCGAGTTGGGCAAAGGCAGCACCTTCACCATCCATCTTCCAAAACCGTGATTTTTGCCCACAAAAAGGCACAGAATCCCCGTGCTGCGCTGCGCGTAAAACAATGTTGTCAAGTCGCCTCAAGTCTGCAATAATGTTCGCACGCTTGCACCCGATCTCGTCCCCGACCGCCCCAAAAAGTCCTCTAAAAACGCTTAACCGAGAAGACTAGCGTGTGGGGGATCAACTATGAGGAGAATCCGGCGATTTTTTAAATCTGTCGTGGCGTTCGTGACTCCATTGAGCGCTGCTTTCGTGAAAGCTCTGGCCACCAGTGCCGTCCTCGGCTTGTTCGTGATCACGATCATGCACTACATGGGCGTACCGGTGCCGAGCGCTCACGATCTGCTTCGCGGCGTCTCGAGACTCGCGAACTTCTAGAACGAAAACACTAACTGTTGCTGAACGCGATAGGTGGTCGGCGCGAAGTCGCCCACCGGCACGAAGAAGTTCGGAAACTGTCCGCTGCGTCGTAGCGAATTCTGGAAGAAGAACAGACTCTGAAGAGTCACCTTTCGCGCCAGACCATATTCGAAACGGAAGTGGCTCGTGCGGATGTTGACGCCCGTGTTTGTTCCGAGATCGTCGTCTGTTACTTGCGAGATGAGTGAGTTCGCGCCTTTGATCGCAAATATGTAGAGAAAAGATGTGTCGCCGCGTTTGGTGATCCTGCCGAACTGAAGCGCGGCCAGCATCGCATCGCGTTCCTTCAAACCGGTAGCCACATTGCGCGCGAACTGCACGTTGAACGTGATTGGGAACGCGTGGTCGCCACGTGTGAATCCCGCGTAGTTCAGACGGTAAGTGAGTCGCGCAACTTGAAATCCGGGCGCGGTGTACATTGCTCCGCCGGGAGTCGTTGTTGCGTTTCCGGTTCCAGGCAGCGGGCCTGAAAGAGCGATGCCGAGTCCGGGTTGCACAAGTAGGACCACACCATCCGCTGTCGAAGCAAGTTGAATCTGATTTGGATGGCGATAGAGTTGAATGTCTGCGCCGATCTGGCTATTCCAACGCTTGTTGAAAGTTTGATTGGCCAGTAGTCCTTGATGGAAGAGGTTTGCAGATCTTCCTGCTGTGCCGACAATCTCGCCGGCGCGATTAAGCGGACTGTTCGGTGTTATCACCGCAACGTTTGGATTGGAAAGAATGTATTGACCGGCGCGCAGCTCCAGACTGGAAAGGTGAACACCGTTCGGCTTGAAAGACGCGACATATTTTTCGTTGAAGCCATTGAAACGAACGTCGTCGTCAAATAGAAACCTCGAATTATCAGCAAATACTTCCTGAAGGCGACCCGCCTGAAGTTGAACCGACTTTTTTGGTCGATATTCAATCCATGCTTCACTCAGGAAAAACGGATGTCGAGCAGTGATGGCTGAAAAGTCCTGATCAACTGTGAGCGGATTGTTTACGGCTCCGGTGGCGAGCTGCCCGTGAAAGCTCAGATTGGGATACAGATCCGTGTCGAGATTCAGGCGAAAACGATATCGCATTCTCGCGTTTTGCACGTGAGCGAGTGGTGGATCCGAGGGGTCGGTTGCGCTTCGGAAAATCCCATCGAATCGCAGGCGGAAGTCGCCGCTCACTCGTACTGGACCGACTTTTAAGACCTGGCCTTCGACCTTCGCGAGTCGTTGTTCGACAGTCGGTGCTTGAGCTTCCGCCTGCGCTGGAGCGTCCGCAGTTGCGATTGCTGTTTCTTTGGTGCTCGCCGCACCGGCGAGATCTGTTTGTCCAGAAAGTTTTTCGAGTAACGCCTGGATCGTTTGTTGCTGCTCAGTAAGTGTCTTTTGTAGCTGATCCAGCTTCGCGTTTTGTCTTTCGACTTCGCTTTCGAGCAGGCGCACGCGGTCGGTGACAGTCGATTCCGGCGGCTTTATTAATTCCTGGGCACTGGCCGGTGTAAGAACAAAACAAAGAAATGCAAAGAGCAGGGCGAGTCGTTTAGGCATCAAGTTGTCCTCGCTAAAGTGATCGTTAGAGACATCGCAGGATATGATTATCATCTTAAATTGAACTTGCTGTGAGGTTACATCAATGTGAACAGATGTTGTGATGCAGTTTGGATTAGGTCGTAACGCCGCAGTCTGGATTAGGTCGTAACGCCGAAGGCGTTCGCTAATTGCAGCCCAAGGGTTGGAGCGCAGCGACAACCTTGGGAGAACGACCGTACTCAGGACCAAACCCTGAAAGGGTTCGATCGGTGGCGAACGCTTTCAGCGTTTCGATTTATTTTTGTTTGACAACCCAAGGTTGTCGCTGCGCTCCAACCTTGGGCTGCGATTAGCGAACGCCTTCGGCGTATCGATTTTGGGATCGGTTGATAACTTGTAGGGTCGTTGACAACACCTGTAAATCCTGTAATCCTGTCAAACGAATGCTTCTTCAGGCAGCGACGACCACAACACAAAGTGTCGGCAGTCCTATCACAGCCTACTGGCCGGTAATGATCTTTTTCGCCGTGGCCGTGATCTTCCCGGTGCTGCCCATCGTGCTGGGCAGGTTCCTGAGACCGATTAAGTATGAAAAAGGCAAGATGCGGCCTTACGAGTGCGGCATCGACCCGACGACTGAAGCGCACGAGCGTTTCACCGTGCGTTATTACATCGTCGCGATGTTGTTTCTAATTTTTGACGTTGAAACAATCTTTCTCCTACCCTGGGCAATAATCTTCATGGGCGACGACTTCTCTTTCACGAAGTTCGCGCTGCTCGAGATGTTCGTTTTTATCGCGATTCTGGTGGTGGGTTATTACTACGCGTGGCGCAAAGGTGCGTTGGAATGGGCGTGAAGGCAATTGGAAATGATTTATGGCTGAACACGAAGAGGGCTTTGTCTTAACCACCGTCGATTCGATCATGAATTCGATTCGGCGGACGGTCGGTGCTAAAACGGTCGACATCGCGGCGCCCGTGGTCAATTGGGCCCGCAAGTCGGCGCTTTGGCCGATGACTTTTGGTCTCGCGTGTTGCGCCATCGAGATGATCGCTACCGGCGCAGGCAGGTTCGATATCGATCGTTTCGGCGCGGGCGTTTTTCGTCCCAGTCCACGCCAAAGCGATCTGGTAATCATCGCGGGCACGGTCACTCTCAAAATGGGTCCCGTTGTTCGCCGCGTTTACGATCAAATGCCCGAACCCAAGTGGGCGATCGCAATGGGCGCCTGTGCCTCAACGGGTGGACCATTCGACTCTTACTCCACGATGCAGGGCGTTGATCGCTGCATCCCTGTCGACGTTTACATTCCCGGCTGCCCACCACGACCCGAAGCACTTCTCTACGGCTTGATGCGTCTGCAAGACATCATCATGCGCGAGGCGCCTTCGGCCTACATATTCGAATCCGATGGAACCGTTCGTCGCACGCGGTATTTCGAAGGGGAAGAGGTTCCTCTCGTTGACCCGGCCATCACTGCAACAGAGACCGCAACTAACTAACTTCAACTGAAAACCGCCCGGCTCGCTGCGGAGGTTGTGGAAGGCCAGTGAGCCCGTATATTGTATCCGTATGGGGAGGGACGAAATGAAATATCTTTTTCGCAACAGAATGCGGATTCTTTTGGTGGTAACCATGGTTTTGGGCCTGGTGTCCGTCGGCTTTGCGCAAACAAAACCGACGTTGAGACGCCGAACGACGCCGAGACGAGTCGTGGCGCCATTGGTGCCGGCTGGTACCGATTTGAAGGTACGGATCAACGATAACCTGTCGAGCAAAGATTCGCGTATCGGCGATCGATTTACTGCGACAGTGATCGATCCGAGTCGGTTCGACGAAGCCAAACTAAACGGCCACATCAGCTCGATCCGGAAGTCGGGCAAGATTCAAGGCCGGACCAGTATGAATCTGGCCTTCGACTCGGTTGAGTTGCGCGATGGCCGCCGGGGAGTGCTGCACGGTTACGTCACCAGAGTCTACGGTGAAGGCTCAAGTCGCGCCGATCAGGAAGGCGGTGTGGAATCCAGCAGCAGGACCAAGCAGAGCGTCAAACGCGCTGGAATCGGTGCTACTGTCGGCGCGATTGTTGGTGGCATTGCTGGTGGCGGTAAAGGCGCGGCGATCGGATTGATTATTGGCGGCGCCGGTGGCGCTGGATCTTTGGCTGTTCAAGGCAGCAAAGAGTTGAGAATCGAATCCGGCACCGAGATGCTGGTGCACGTCACGCGTTAAAACTAAACACAAACCGTAACCACAGATTACGCAGATAAATCTGTGTAATCTGTGGTTTTGTTTTGGAAGAAATTCTTACCGAGCTGCGTCTAATCCAACAATGGTAATGGCTGAACAGCTCATTGACGGACATATTATCGAAGCCTGCCAGCAGGGCGATCGCGCCGCGTTCCAGCTTCTCTTCGAAACCTACAAAGACAAGGTGTTCTCGATTGCGGTCTATTCCTCCGGCGATCGCGTGGTGGCTGAAGACGTTACCCAACAGATCTTTTTGAAGTTGTTCACCGCCATTCGCCAGTTTCGCGGCGACTCGGAATTCACGACCTGGCTTTATCGTCTTGTCGTCAATGCCTGTGTCGATGAAAAACGTCGCCGCAGACGATGGTTGCCATTGGCGGAGACTGCAACGATGAGTAATCCCGGCGAGAAGAGACCGCAGGAAAAGCGCTACGCTCGACTGGAAGTTGCAGAGGCGGTCCAGGCAGCAATCGGCGAGTTGAAACCGAAATTTCGCTTGCCGATCCTGTTGAAATACATCGAGGGTTTGTCATACGACGAGATTGCCAGCGTGATGGGATGTTCGAAGGGCACAGTGGCATCACGTCTCAACCGTGGTCACAGTCAGTTGGCAAAGCGTCTGTCGCATTTGAACAATCCTTCGTTGTGGGGTGAGTAGTTGATGGAGAAGTATTTGAATGTTTTCTAGACACGTAACAAAAGATATTTCAGCTTATTGTCACGGAGAGCTGTCGACTGAAGATTCGAAGCAGTTTGCGGAGCACATAATCTCGTGTACCAAGTGTCGCACTAAATTTGAAGAAGTGAAGTTGGGCGTCAAACTCGCCGAACAATTGCCGCACCTCTCAGCGCCGGAGCATCTTTGGCGTGAGTTTGAACCGTTACTCGTCGCCGAGACTGAAACTGTTGTAGCAAACAGGCCAACTTTCTGGACGTGGCGAATGCAAATGGCGACTGCGGCTGCGATGATCTTAGTTGCAGGCGTTGCCGGTCTGTGGTTCTACAAGAGTAGCGGTGTTTCCAGCCGCAGGGCGAAAGCTGCGTGGCAAGTAAAGCGACTCGACGGCACGCCAAGAATAGGCAGCGAGAGGATTTCAAACAACGGGCAGTTAGGAATTGGGGAATGGTTGGAAACGGATGGAAACTCGCGTGCGCAGATCGCGGTCAGCTCGATTGGCAATGTCGAGATTGATGAAAACACTCGCGTGAGGTTGTTGGAAACGCACGACACCGAACATCGGCTCGAACTCGCGCGCGGCAAGTTGAGCGCGCGAATCTGGGCGCCGCCCCGACTGTTCTTTGTCGATACTCCATCCGCAGTTGCAGCGGATCTTGGTTGCGCTTACACGCTCGAGGTTGACGATCGCGGAGCGAGTCTGTTGCGTGTGACGTTGGGTTGGGTAGCGTTGGAATTGAAGGATCGCGAATCGATGGTGCCCGCGGGCGCAGCCTGCGAAACACGGCCGGGAATTGGCCCAGGCACGCCGTACTTCGAAGATGCGTCGGCGGCATTTCGTGAGGCGCTCGAGAAAGTTGACTTTGAAAATGATGCTGCTGCGCTATCTTCGTTACTGGACCAGGCTCGCCCGCGCGACACGCTAACGCTATGGCACTTGCTGGCGCGCGTTAATGGCGACGACCGTGTGCGCGTTTATGAAAAAATGGCGGCGTTTGTTCCGCCACCGCCCGGTGTCACTCGTGAAGGTGTGTTGCGGTTGGACCAGCAGATGCTCGAGAGCTGGCGTCACGCGCTGGAATCAAGTTGGTTTACCGGCAGCGATATCCTGCTACAAAAAGGCACAAAAAGCGCAAAAGTTATAGGTCAGTAAGATGACGTGTATCGTTGATATTGACGACTTTAACAAAGCCGTCACTGCGAAGTTCGAAGCGAGTGATTCCACAATTGGCTGACGAGATCCACACGGGCTTTAGCTCAGGCGCATCGAGGGCGCCCATCAGATGTAGGGCGAGGATGCAGATTGTTCCCGTGTGACTAAACACCACGATCTTGCCGCCGGGATGCTCGGCGATGATCTCGTCGAGCTTCTGCCGCGCGCGATCGAGTAGTTGTCGATAACTCTCACCGCCGGTCAGCACGTGTTCGAAGTCGCGTCTTAGAAGCGCTGCGTACTGTTCCGGATGCTGCTGCGCCGCATCTTCAAACGTAAGCCCTTCCATCACGCCGACACTGCGTTCGCGAAATGCCGACGTGCCATTCACGGGCAAGCCGGTCAGGTTTGCGAGTGGCTTTGCGGTTTCCATCGCCCTCGCGAGATCGCTCGAGTAGATGGCGGTTACTGATTCCGGCTTCAACGCGCGCGCCGTTAGTTCAGCTTGCCGGCGACCGCGAGCAGAGAGCGGAGTTGCAGTGTGACCACCAAAGCGACGTTCGGCATTTCCTCTTGATTGACCGTGACGTATAAGGAGGACACTTGTAACAAGGGGCATTGCGCGCAAAGTCTACGCGGCTACCGCCTCGGCTTTCAACTTCTCGGCCTGATAGTGAGCGACAAGTGCGTTGATGAAAGGATCGAGATTGCCTTCCATCACGAGATCGAGTTGGTGAATGGTCAAGCCGATGCGGTGATCGCTGACACGATTCTCTTTGAAGTTGTAGGTGCGAATCTTTTCGGAGCGATCGCCGGAACCAACCATCGACCGGCGTTCACTTGCGAGTGCTTCGTGTTGCTTCTGCTCTTCGAGTTCCTGCAAACGCGCGCGCAGAACGCGCATTGCCTTTTCGCGATTCTTGATTTGCGACTTCTCGTCCTGCATCGACACGACGACGCCACTCGGAAGATGCGTAATACGCACGGCTGAGTAAGTCGTATTAACTGACTGTCCACCTGGACCAGACGAACAGAACGTATCAATGCGCAGGTCCTTCGGATCGATCTTCACGTCCACTTCTTCGGCCTCAGGCAACACCGCGACTGTCACTGCGGAAGTATGAATTCGTCCACTGGCTTCGGTCTGCGGTACTCGCTGCACGCGATGAACGCCCGATTCGTGTTTCAACTTCGAATAGACTTTGTCGCCTTCGATCAAGAGGATCGCTTCTTTCAGTCCGCCAATGCCTGATTCCGAAGCTTCAAGAACTTCAAATTTCCATCTTTGCTTTTCAGCGTAGCGCGCGTACATGCGCACCATCTCAGCGGCGAACAGAGTCGCCTCGTCACCACCTGTGCCTGCGCGGATTTCGAGAATCACGTTCTTCTCGTCGTTTGGATCGCTCGGAATGAGCAGGAGTTTGAGTTCGCGATCGGCCTCTTCAATCTTGAGTTGCAGAGTTTCGAGTTCGAGACGCGCCATCTCACGCATCTCTTCGTCGTCGGCCGTGTCCAGCAGTTCGCGCGTGTCGGCTAATTGGCCTTTCAAACTCTTCCACGTCTGATATTTTTGCACCACTTCGCCGAGTGTGCGATGTTGTTTAGCGGCTTTGGCGTAGGCAGAAGGATTAGACAACAACTCGGGCGACGACAACTCCTGTGTCAACTCTTCGTACCTGCTAACAATCTGTTCGAGTTTGTCTAACATGAACACCTCACGAGAGTGGCGCCATTGCCGGCTCAGCGGTCTGCGGTTCCAACTTCAGCGACTCCTTCAACGCTTCGATGGCAACCTCGAGTTGTTTGTCGTCCGGTTCCTGCGTGGTGATGTTTTGCAGCCACACACCGGGCTTGGTCATTACTTTAAAAAACCAACTGCTCTCTTTTTTCGCAGATAAGCGAATGATCTCGTAGGAGACGCCCGCGACGACCGGCATCAACGCGATGCGAATCAGAAAATTCAGCAGCAGTGAGTCAAACTTGATCACTGAAAACAGAACGATCGCAACCAGCATCACGACCATCAGGAAGCTCGTGCCGCAACGCGGATGCTGTCGCGGTTGCGGCCGCGCGTTCTCGACGGTCAGCGGCAATCCCGCTTCCCAGGTGAAGACTGTCTTGTGTTCTGCGCCGTGGTATTCAAAGACGCGGCGGATGTCTTTCAACAGCGAGAAGCTGAAGATCATGATCAAGAAGAACGTCATGCGGATGAGGCCGTCGATCAGGTTGAAGGCCACCGAAGGACGGACCGGATGCAGATAAGTTCGAACGCTGGTCCAGGCCGTTTTGTACCACGCTTCGTCATTGGCCGGTTCTGTTGTGCTCGATGAAGCATCGCTCGAGGCAGCAGGAGTTGCGCTGCTGGTTACTGCCGGCGTTGTGGCCCAACCAGCACCGATGAACAATGCGTTTGTCAGTAGCAATGGAGCAGCGACGAAGAGCAGCACGTTGAAGATCAACGCAAAGATGATTGAACCGGCTGCCGCAGTCGTAGTTCCTTTTTTCAGTTCATCTTTCGACCGTTTTTGCGTTGGCACCGGAAACAGTCCGGGCATCGCGCCAGTCAGACCTGCAAAATCACCTTCGCCTTCGATCACAGCCGGTGACAAGGCGACCTTCACTTCTTCAGTTTGTTCGGCCTCGGCGAAAGCCTCGTTGGCGGAGTAATTCAGCGCCTTGATTCCCAGTCCCATCGATTGCACGAGGACCGCGCCGCCGCGCAACACAGGCAGTTTCAGCAGTGGGTACTTGTCGCTCCACTTAGGTAAGCGCGCCGCTGTATTCACGATGGTGCCGTCGGCTTTGCGCACGGCAATCGCGTAGGCGTTGGGAGTGCGCATCATTACGCCCTCGATTACCGCCTGGCCTCCAACAATTAAATCTCGTTCCGCTGTACTCATGACGTAAGATCTTGCATAGAAAAATGCCGGCGATTGATGTAGTTCGCTGAGCGAGCTACGAAATTCGCCGGCATTTCGAATTGTTTTGGCTAATGTTGTGCGGTCGCAGCGCCTTCGGCTGCGGGTTTCTTGCCGTAACGTTTGTTAAAGCGATCGACGCGGCCCGCGGTGTCGACCAGCTTTTGCTTGCCCGTAAAGAACGGGTGACAGGCTGAGCAGATTTCGACGTGCAGGTCGCCCTTCTTGGTGGAGCGGGTTTTGAAGCTCTCGCCACACGCGCAGGTAACGGTTATCTCGTGATAGTCTGGGTGAATTCCTGGTTTCATTTAGTCCTCTATAGACGGCACAAAGGCCGCTTTTCAAACACGTCATAATAGACGATTTCGCGGAAAGGCGCAAAGACGAAAGCCATCCACAGATTACGCCGATTCTGTTAAATCATCTGCGTAGTCTGTGGATGGCTTTCTTCGCGTTTCGCTCCCAAAAGACGCCGTCCACGTAGCCCTGGATACTCGGATCCGTCGACGCGAGGTCGAGGCGCTTTTGGGCCAGGCAGCAGTAGGTTTCGTCAATTTCAACGCCGAGATAATGCCGCTCGAGCTTCTTTGCCACGACAGTGGTGGTTCCAGAGCCATTGAAAGGATCGAAGACCAAATCGCCTTTCCGCGAACTCGCCAAAATAATCTTTGCCAGCAATTTCTCCGGTTTCTGCGTTGGATGGTCAGTGTTTTCAGGCATTGACCAGTACGGGACCGTCACATCAGTCCAGATATTCGAGGGATGCGTCAACCGGAAACGCCCATTCTCACTCTCTGACCAGTCTTTTGGCGCGCCATTCGAATCCGTGTACGGCGCGATCACCTGCCGTTTAAGCATCACCGCATCTACATCGAAGTAAAAATCCTCGGAAACAGTGAAAAACCAAATGTCTTCCGAGCAGTTTTTCCAATTTGACTTTGCCCCACGCCCCTTCTCACGCTCCCACGTAATCCTGTTCTGAGGAATGAAATATTTCTCACCGACGCGATGAATCGCCGCTGAACATCTCCAGTCGCCGCAGATGTAGATCGACGCCGTGGGTTTGAGCAAACGCCCAGTTTTCGAGAGCCAGGAATCCAGCCATTCCGCGTATTCGTCAATCGAGGTTTTTCTAAATTTTTTATTATTGAAAACTTTTGTGAGATTGTACGGCGGGTCGGCGAACATCAAATCCACAGAAGCGTCCGGCAGATGCGGAAGAATCCTGAAAATGTCATCGCAGACGAGTCGATCTGGGATCTCTTCCGCTGTCGCCGGCGACTTCAAACTGCTAAGACCGGCTTTGTATCGAACCAACTCGTCTTTGGAAAGAGTCAGGGTGCGGTTGAGCGGGGCGCGGGTGTTTCCCATTCGGACACTTTACCTCAGTTGGAAAAAATTGATGAGATCGTTGTTACCATGAGGTAATATCATCGACGCTTTGCTATAATCCGTTTTCGCTTTCTCTCTTACTCGTTGTTACACGTGCGCTTAACGCGCGGTTGTCTTCTCGATCCGGTGAGGAGATAATCAGGTAAATCGAAGTGTAAGTGTAGACGAGTTGCCATCATAAATGTCAGACGACACCAAGCAGCCTGGTCCCGAAGAACCCAGAGTGCCCGGCGTCTCAGATTCTGAGGCGTCCGGGACGCCACCGCCTTCAGCTATTCCGCCCGCAGGTGTTCTCGCCAATGCCGATGCCGAAAAATCGGCGATGGTCGAGCAGGCAAAAGCTCGTGTCGCTGCGGTGAAGGAATCGCTGGCGAATCAACCTGCTGCTGCCGGTGCGCCGAAGCCGCCAGTCAAGAAGAAAGAAGAAGGTCCGAAACCTACTGACGCCAGCGGCCATCCACTCGTCAAAAAACTGAAATCCCGATTCAGCGAAGCGATTGGCGAAGCGTTCGAGTTTATCGGACAACTCTCGATCCACGTCGATCATGCGCGCGTTCTCGAGATCTGCGAGTTTCTCAAGAGCGATTCGGAGACCAGTTTCGATTACCTCTCGGATCTGACGTGTGTGCATTATCCCGAGCGCCGGGAAGCGCCGTTTGAGATCGTCTATAACCTGTTCTCGATCTCAAACAACGAGCGCGTGCGGTTGAAAGTTAGAACAAGCGATAACGTGGATAGCGTCACGGGCGTTTGGCCGGCTGCGAATTGGCTCGAACGCGAAGTGTTCGATCTGTTTGGCGTTGGGTTCAACAATCATCCGGATCTGCGCCGGCTGCTGTTGCCGCCCGACTGGGAAGGATATCCGTTGCGCAAAGATTATCCGCTGGAATTTATCGAGAACGCGTGGACTGAGCGACATCTGCCGGAGATGAGTGAAGTGGAGATGGAGCAGTTGCAGCAGCGACGCGCTTACGGTCTTGAGATTCTCTCAGTGCCGCAGGAGCGGTTGATGCGCGACATATTTAAGGGTGGCAAAGAAGTGATGCCG
>DATFHH010000118.1:0-13881 GCA_035248565.1 Pyrinomonadaceae bacterium
CGCCGCCCCAGCGCGGCCGCACGCGCTCGAGCAATGATGATGCTTTCTTCGCGGTCGCGTTGAACATCGGCATCGAAGTCTTTTCATAATGCGACGTGCTGACCCGCCGTGGCTCAATACGCGCGGCGATCTTGTTGATGATCTTGACGCCGGTCTCTTTCTCTTCGAAGTACTTGCGCTTATCGAGTCCGACCAGACCGATAATCCGCTCCATGTTATTTGGATTGGAGTCTCCGGTGGCGGCTTGATAGACGAGACGCGGCTCTTCGACACAGGCCTGAGCCGCGACTGCAAGCATCACTGATGCGACTTGATCGACAGGCGTGATGTCGAGAATCAGTTTCTCATTTGCGGGAATCTTTGCCTGTCCTTTGCGGATGAGGAAGATGATCGGCGCGGTGGTCGTGAAGCCCTCGTTCCAACCAGGAAACGGATACGACAACGCCGACTCGACGATGCTTGGTCGCACGATGCTGCGCACCATTTCGGTTTCAGCAGCGACCAGTTGCTCCCCGAGTGACTTCGTGTAAGTGTAAATGTTGGGCCAGCCCCAATAAGCAGCACGCTCGACGCCGAGATCTGTCAGACGAGTTCGCGTCCAGACTTTTCTTTCACGGGCAACAGCGAGTCCGAGGGCGTCAGGATCGTCTACGTCGCGTCCTTCTTCGTTCAATCGTTTCCGTGCGAGCTCACGAAAACGCGCCGTCATCATTGCATCGCGCGCTTCATCTCTGACACGGTCGGCAAGTTTGGCGCAATCGGCGATCTCCTGGTCCACTGAAAACTGCACGCCTTGCATTTCCGCTTCTCGCTTGCGGGGAAAGTAACCAATCACTGGCTCAGTTTCCCACACGGCGCCTGAGCGATTGCCGGCGACGAAACAGGTAGAGACATGGACCAGCGCGGGCCGCTTCATCCTGCGCGCGAAGGCAATTACGTTTTGAGTGCCGACGACGTTGGTGCGCAGGCCGCTCTCGAGAGTTGGGTTGAAAGTAACGTTTCCGGCGGAGTTGATGATGATGTCGATATCGTCGGCAATGGCTTGCGCCTTTTCCTCGCTGTAGCCGAAGTTCGGCTCCGCGATGTCGCCACCCTTCACCACGACCTTGTCGTTGACGAAACCCTCGAGCGCGCTGCCGTAGCGCTCGCGCAGTGGATCAAAGGGAGGAGAAGTGATGATGTTGTTCCAGAAACGATTCTCCGACTCTTCCTGCGACCGCGCGCGCACCGTGAGATAGATCCGCCCAACGTTCGGGAAACGATGCAGCAACATGCTCAGCGTCACCTTCCCGAGAAACCCCGTGCTTCCAATGAGGAAGATCTTCCGGTCCCGATAGATTTCACTTGGGGAGAGTCTCATATTCTTGAAAGAAATCCATCCACAGATTACGCAGATTATTTTTAGCAAAATCTGCGTAATCTGTGGATGGGTTTTACTCCATGTCAGCAATGCCGATCATCGGCTGATGCAACATCGTAATCTCCGCCGACGCGCCCATATAACTGCGCGCCATCGCAATCGCTTCCGTCAAATTGTCAGCCCGGTCCCAACCAAGAATCGCCGGCACATGCGCAGTCTCCGCACCTGCCGCGATCACTTTGCCAACGTGCTGCCGGCCGTTCTCACCCCAGTACCACATAAAGAACGGGTGCGCGCCATGATACGCATTGCCGCGGCGATACATCTCGATATAACTCGGATTGTTTGCGAATTCCCGTTCATATTTGTCACGCAAAATAAAAGCATCACGCGTTTCCGGCAGCAGACGATTGAAAAACTCGATGTAGCTCGGATGAAACTGGTGATCGAAATCGTCGTAGCACGGGTGATGCAGAATCAGCACGCCCCCTTTTTTCAACAGCGGCTTGTTACGATAGAAGTTGAAGTGATAACCAAGCCCCATCACCTGAACCAGCAACGGATTCAGGATCGAGTAGACGTTATACGGCGAGATGTCCGGAATGCCGGTGATGAGAATGTCACACTGGCCACGGATCGGAATCGCGTACTGCTCAAACGCCTTGGCTACAATTTTCTCGTGCACCAAATCGGTCTTGCCTGCATGACACGCGATCATCTCGTACTGTGATGGCCTTGAATGCAAGAGCTTACGACGCGCCGCACGCGGTAACTTGCTCATCGTGTAGCGCATCGTTTCAAACTTCATGCGATCGAAAGCGCTAAAGTCGTCTTCATTGCGTAGCAGAAAATCCATGTCTGCGCCGTACATACGATTGTTGATGGCGGTTTCGATGTGAAAGACGTTCAGTTGCTCGTCGACGATCTTGCCGAGTCGTATGACTTTATGGTTCAGCTCGGAGCGGGCCGGATCCATGTAGCTGTCTGAGTCGCGAATCGTCTGTGGCTCGTGATGCGCGCGCAGCGATTCGTAATCGCAGAGCCCGACAGCGACTGATTTATGACCGCCATCCATCGGCACGAAATTGAGGTTGACGTAGATCAGCAGATCGCTTTCCGCGCAGCGGCGATTAAGCACCAGCGGTTCTTTGTGTCTCGTCTCGCCGATTTTGATTAGACCGTCAGACCATTCGGCGTCGTGGTTGTAGTAACGATCCGGGTAATACTCGGAAAAAATTCGCGGTCCAACCATGCGCTTCATTTCCCACTCGGTCATTTTCCGGTGCAGGGAATTGGCGATGATGATGTGCACGTCGTCCACGCCATGTCCGGCGAGCATGTCGAGAACGATCTCGAGAACCGTTTGTCGAATGTCAGGCGTGGCCATCGGCGGCAGCGGCAGGCTGATGTCGTCAACAGCCACCGTGACGCGCATGCCTGGTTCGAGCTGAGCGAATAGCGGATCACAGCCAAGTGGATGATTGAGCGCGTAACGAATGGCCGCCTCACGGTTGGGCAGGCCCTTGATCGACGGATTTGGATAGAGCACGCGCGTGCCGATGGGCAGGTCTTCGAGGATGAAGTCTTCACCCGAAGGCATGATGCGCGGCGCGCTGTCGCGGTCGATGTAGATTACGGATTCGTGTGTTTTGCGTCTTAATTGTAATGCCATTGGATTGTAGCCACGGATTACACGGATTATTTCAGATTCAGTATGGGCCAATCATGGTGCAAAGCAGTCTGGCGGAGACGCATGTCGGGATTGACCACGGCCGGATGGCCCACGATCGACAGCATCGGCAGATCGCTCATACTGTCAGTGTAAGCGTAGGAATCGCTCAGACTGATCCCTTCGCGTTCGGTAAAGGTCCGAATCCACGAAGCCTTTGTCGCCGCAGCCATTACCGGCGGCAACAGCCGGCCGGTCGCCATACCGTTTACAAACTCGAGCCGGTTTGTAACGTATTCTGTGATCCCTAAATGCTCCATCAGCGGCTTGACCGACAGATCGAGCGCGCCCGTAATTACCACCTGCCGCAGTCCTAACTTTCTCGATTTCTCGATCAACTCATAAGTGCCAGGGAATACCGCGGGCTTAATCACATCTTCAAACAACTGGTGCGCGAAGTACCGCAGCCGATCCTCTGATTGGCCCTTGTAACGCTTGAAATAGAGGTCATTAAAAACTTTTCGGCTATACTGGTCCGTCACCGCGAAAAGAGGAAGACTAAGAAAAGTGGCGGCACTCTTCTTAACACTCGCCATTAGCCCCTGCTGGCGAGCCGCGTAAAAGGAAAGCGTGTGCACCAGGTTCGTGCTCACGAGCGTTCCTTCGAGATCGTAAAAAGCTGCTCCCGCCATGTCGGGGAGTCAATATACCGTATTCGAGGCAATTTGAATAACCTGAACGCAAAAGTATTACAAACTGTATGGCAGTGCCAGACAATTAGGGGACGATTGATGCAAAATCCTAGGAAAAACGCCGAAAACCGCCTTCTGGTTATTGTCATTGCCATGCTGGTTTTCGGGCCGGTCGCTTGTAACCGCAGCGCTTCTAATAACAGTCCAGCGGTCGATACTGGCGATGCGAAGGCGGCGGCAGACCGAATCGCTGAAGCAGACGCGCTGTACGACGGACGAGAGGATTTGAGCAAGGCGCGTGTGGCGGTCGCAGCCTTGCGGCAGGCGAGAACGGCGGATTACGGGAATTATGAAGCTGCGTGGAAACTTGCGCGTGCCGCTTTTTACGTTGCCGAACATACGGACAATGATTCGGAACGCGACGATATGTATCGCGAAGGAATCGAGGCGGGGAAAGTGGCGGTGCAACTGCAACCAAACAAACCCGACGGACATTTTTGGCTGGGAGCAAATTACGGCGGCAGTGCCGCGCACAGTACGATCGCGAATCTCTCGAGCTTTCAGGACATCAAGGGTGAAATGGATGCAGTGTTGAAGATTGATGAGAGTTATCAAGGCTACAGCGCTTATTTGGGATTGGGCCGGCTTTACCTGCAAGCGCCAAAGATTTTCGGCGGCGACACCGCGAAGGCGATTGAGTATTTGGAGAAGGGAGTCAAGCTCAATCCAACGAATACGCTGATGCGGGTCGATCTGGCTGAGGCTTACGAAGCGGCCAACCGCCATGCGGAAGCGAAGAAGCAGATTGACACAGTGATGACGACGACGCCTGATCCGAAGTATGCGCCTGAGCATAAGGACGCGGTGGCGGAAGCGAAGAAATTATTGGAGAAGATGCAGAGGAACAGCCGTTAGTTAGCCGCGGATGACGCAGATTTGATCGGGATCGAATCCGCGTTACGGTTTTGCTCGACGCCTAATCTCTTCGAGGGTCTGCTTGTGCTGTTCGAGTTTTTGACCGGCCTCGCCGAGTTTCCCTTCAGACGTTAGCCGCTGATAATCATCAAACTCTTGAATCGCGCGGTTGATCAGCTGCTGTAAATCCTCGGTTGGCGTGGGTTGTTGCGAAGTGGTACCTGGTTGAGAAGTCTCGGTCTTCGTTGCAGCCTCACCAAACAAACTGTTCATCGCTTCCGCAAACGATTGCCCATACCCGAGTTTCTCCTGCGTGGCTAGCACGACCAAACGAAGCTCGGGCATCGGACTGCGCTCCGCCTGTAAATACACAGGCTCGACAAACATCAACGAGCGACCGATTGGTATCACCAGTAAGTGGCCGCGTATGACACGCGAGCCTTGTTGATTCCACAACGTAAACTGGCCCGAGAGCTGTGCGTTTTGATCGATGCGCGCTTCGATCTGTACTGGTCCATCGATCAGTCGTGATTTGGGGAAGTTGTAGACCAGCAGCTTGCCGTAGTTCTCACCATCGCTGCGACCCGCCATCCAACCAATCATGTTGTTTCGACTCGCTGGCGTGAACGGAAGTATCAACACAAACTCATTCTTCTGCTGCTCACCGGGCAACTGCATCAAAACATAATAAGGATCGATCGGAGCACCCTGCTTCTTATTCTCCTTATCGAGCGTCACCTGTTGCGCGACGCTCCAAACGTCTTCGCGCTGGAAAAACACTTTCGGATTTTGCGTGTGGTACAGACTGAAAACCTCGCCCTGCGCCCGCACGAGTGTTTCGGGATAACGAACATGTGCGCGCAGATCAGCTGGCATCTGACTCGCGTCCACGAAAACGCTGGGAAAGATTCGTCGATATGCAGCTATGAGGGGATCCTGGTTGTCGAAAACGTAAAAGCGAGCAGTGCCGTTATACGCGTCGATCACAACCTTCACGCTGTTGCGAATGTAGTTGACTGTGTTGTCTGCGACGTCGTGATGCGTCGAGTAAGGAAAGTACGACGATTCGGTGAAGGCGTCGATCATCCAGAACAAACGGCCTTCACTCGAGACGACGATGTAAGCGTCTTTATCGTAAGTCAGAAAAGGTGCGACGCCGTTTACGATCTCGCGAATGTTGCGATTGATAAGCACTCGGCTGTCGCTGGTGACGTCATCAGAAAACGGCAGCTTCGATAAATCGCCAATGCCCCACGCCAGCAGCATGCGCCGGAAAGCGTTACCGATTCGTATCCCGCCGGTGCCTTCGTAAGTCGTGTAGGTGTTGGTCTCGCCCTGCGGATAATCGAACTCTTTCTGTTTCGTCTTTACGTAAACGTAGCGATCTGTCAGTTCACCAAAATAGATCTCGGGACGAGTTACTTTGATATCGCCGGCACCCGATTCGACCGGCATGTTTGACAAGACAAACTGCGGCAGTCCTTCAGGAGTGAAGCCATTCGCGCTGTTCATCGTGATACCGTAACCGTGCGTGTAGATTAGCCGTTCGTTAATCCAATTGCGTGACGACTCAGGCAGCTTTGCGTCATTGATCTCGCGCGGCGCGATCATCATCTGTCGCGTTTGGCCAGCGGTGACATAGCGGTCTACGTCGACGTCAGGAAAATCGTAATAAGTGCGGATCGCTTGAATCTGGCGCAACGTATCTTGGAGCGCGCGCCAGTCCCAGAGCCGAATGTTTTGCAGACTGTCGCGGTTGTTTGGCAGATCAAGCGCGGCCGTAGAACTGTCGGCATCAAAGTCGCGCAACTCGATCTGATCGATGCCAAAACCTCTTCTCGTCCATTCGATGTTGTGGCTGATGTAGGGAGTCTCGCGGTCGAGCTCGTTGGGTTTAACTATGAAACTCTGGATGTATGACGGCACCAGCACGACGGCGATAATATAGGTCGCAATCGGAATGGCGACAGCGATGAGCAGGAAGCTGAAGCGCCGAATAGCGAAAGCGTTAACGAGTGAAATGATCGCTGCGACGATCAGCGCGATGCTGACGAAGAGAAGAGCCGGCAGTGTAAAGTGAGCTTCGGTGTAAGTCACTCCTGAAAACGTCGGATGGTCATCCCAGAGATAAGGAAAGCGCGCGAGATAAGTGCGCCAGCTCAGCACCAGCAGGAAAAGTGCGAGCGCACAACAGACGGCCCGAAACGCAGCGCCCGAGGACCAACGCACGCTCGGCTTGAGCACTGTTTGTGGCAAGCCGAGAAGTGAATAGGCTATAGCCGCGCAGAGTATGATGAACGTCACTCCGAGCAACCAGGAGTTAAGCAGGTCATAAAGCGGCAGCGAGAAGAGATAAAAACCGAGCGACTTACCGAAGATCGGATCGTAAACGTTTGTTGATGGCTGGTTCCAATAGAGAGCAAATTGGCGCCAGTGCTCTTTTTCCTGGAAACCGTAGATCAGGCCGAAGAATGCTGCCACGAGCCAGCCGAGCGGGCGAATGATCTTTGCAGGTGAAAACTGAAATGGCTGGTTGTTGAGAATGACGGTTCGACTTTCAAAAGCGTAAGCGCCGAACAGTCGCTGGAAGAGCAGAAATGTTGCACTCAGCAGTAGCGCAGTCAGTATAGCTGAACCTGCAAAGAGCGCGAGTTTGAGTTTGAAAACGTACCAATAGACCGAGGAGTAACCAAGCGAGTCGAACCACAGCGCAGATAAGTAGATTGAGAGAATTCTCGAGAGCGAAATGAACAATAGCAACACCGCGACGACAATCAAGATTTTGAAACGACGCCGTTTGCGTGGTCCAACGTCGATCACGTCCGGGTGGCGGGGGTTTTTACTCACGCGTGTAGCATACCTGCATTGGACGCGCGGCTCAATGCAGGACACCAACTTGTGGACGGCTCCTTGGAGTGCGGCAGCCTGGCGCCGCTTTGGCCCTCAATCGGGCATGATCGATAACAAAGCGGCGCCAGGCCGCCGCACTCCAAGGAGAAGCGTGTATAATCCAGCGGATGCTCACGCCAGAAACAGTTTTACAGGGACGCTATCGTATCGTGCGCCAGCTTGGACAGGGCGGCATGGGCGCCGTTTACGAAGCAGTCGATCAGCGTCTCGATACGACTGTTGCGCTGAAAGAGACGCTGTTTACTGAGGAGCGTTTGCGAAAACAGTTTGAGCGCGAGGCTCGTCTGCTTGCGCGCTTGCATCATCCGGCGCTGCCGCGCGTCAGCGACCATTTTTCTGAAGCTGACGGGCAGTTTCTCGTGATGCAGTTCATCCCGGGCGACGATCTCTCCGAGATGATGACGCGCAAGCGAGGCCCGTTTCCTGCCGACCAGGTTTTGACTTGGGCAGATCAGCTACTCGACGCGCTCGACTATCTTCACACGCAAGATCCGCAGATCATTCATCGCGACATCAAGCCGCAAAATCTGAAGCTGACATCGCGAGGTCAGATCATTCTCCTCGATTTCGGACTCGCAAAAGGTCAGGCGGGTGACATTTCACGCATAAACACTACCGCAAGCATCTTCGGTTACACGCCCAACTACGCGCCGTTAGAACAGATTCAGGGTCTCGGGACTGATTCACGCAGCGACCTGTATTCGTTAGCTGCGACCGTTTATCACTTGATGACCGGAGTGAAACCGCCTGATGCGTTGACGCGCGCGGCAGCCTTGGTGAATGGCCAACCAGATCCGCTGGTAAATGCCAGCCAGGCAAATCCAGCCGTTGGACCCGAAGTGGACCATGTGCTGGCGACGGCGATGGCGCAGAACCGCGAGCAGCGTTATGCGAGTGCGGCTGAGATGCGCAAAGCGTTACACGCTACCGAACAGGCTTCGACGATAGTCAATCGCGGAGAAGCTAAAACGGTGTTGCTTCCGCCGCCACCGACAACTGTCACTGCGCCGACTCAACCAATTACGACACCGCGAACTGTTCACACCGGCGAGACAACCGTGGTGCGACGGGCTCCGCGCAGACGAGTATTGCCGTGGGTGTTGTCTGCCGTGGCGCTGTTAGTTCTCGCGTGTGGTGTGTTTGGATTTTTCGCGTTGCAAAAACGGAATAGCGATGTGGTCCAGGTGGCGCCAACGCCGGTCGAGAGTCCGCCCGTGAGTGCGCCTACTGTTGCTCCGCGAACAAACGAGAAACCGCAACCAACAAACGAGACCGTCAGTCGTCCAACTCCGACGCCGAAGAAGCAGGACAAGTCTCCGCGCAATGAGGAAGAGAAGAAAAAACCGAATCCCGAGCAGCCGCGAGTTGAACCGGAGGAAGGACATGAGCCTGACGTTCGCGGGGAACCCAATGTGCCGACGCCGCCAAATTTCGAACGGCCACCGGGACCGCGCCGGGCGGCTGTTAAAGTTTTCCCTGGCGGAGTGATGATTCGGACGTTTCCGGATGGATCACAAGTAATTCAGACGCCGGACGGCATGCGTGTGCTGATCACAAAGGACGGGCAGAGGAGGGTTCTTAGCCCCGCTCGCCCGAATCGCCGCAGAGTGAATCCTGCGCCACAGCCGTCACCGTAACTGGCCACAAAAAGGCACAAGTCACAAAGAGGAGAATGTAAGTGAATAAGTCAACGCGTTTAGCTGTTGTGTTGTTTGCGATCTGTGCGCTGGTGGCATTGGTGAGTGCGAAGGGCGAGAGGCCCGCGCCTTCGAACATCAGGCTGACGCCGCCGGCGCCAGTGTTTGACGACAAGGATCGCGTCGCAGAGTTGATGCAACGGCGCGAACGCGTAGCCCAAAGTATTGGACCGCAGTCATTCATGATCCTTTTCAGCACCGAGCCACGCGTCTACACGAATGACGTGGACTATCCTTATCGTCAGGAAAACAACCTTTACTATCTCACCAACCTGAAGCAAAAAGGTGCGACACTGGTTCTGCTCCCGGGCAACACGAAGATCCGTGAGATTCTCTTTATGCCGCGCCGGAATGCGGGTGCTGAGACCTGGACCGGTCACATGTACTCGCCCGAAGAGGCAAACCAACTTTCAGGCATCCGAGAGATCTGGCAAGCGAATGAGTTTGAGCCGTTCATTAAAGCACTACGCAATCGTCAACCGTATCGGCCGAAGCCGGAAAACATCTTCATGTCAGATCTTCCACGCGACATGCCGTTGACGAACGATCATGGTTTCACACAGTTGTTTGATGCGGCGGCAAAGGGCGAGGCCGGACTGTACATGCTGATGCCAGGCGATGGCGAGAGTCGTGAGTACAAACAGGAGCAACGCTTCGCTTCTGATTGGGCCAAGACGGCTTCGGGCTACAGTGTCAAAAACGCATGGCCCGTCTTCACTCAGATGCGCTTGGTGAAGTCGCCGATGGAATTGCGTCTTCTGCAACACGCGGTTGACATCAGCATCGAAGCGCATCAGCGTGCCTGGGCTGCGGCTGGTGATGCCAAGTGGGAGTACGAAGTCGATGCGGTCATGGCTTACACGTTCAAGCTGCGCAACGCCGATAACTGGGGCTATCCGGATATCGTCGGTTGTGGTCCAAATGCGACCACGCTTCATTACGAGGAATCGCAAGGTCCGGTGAAACAGGGTGAGTTGCTCTTAATGGATGTCGGCGCCGAATACGATCACTACACGGCCGACGTTACGCGCACGTTTCCGATTAACGGCAAGTTCAGTCCGCTTCAGGCTGCCGTCTATCAAATCGTTTACGACGCGCAAGAAGCGGTGGCGAATGCTTCCAAACCGGGCGCCGGCTTGTCAGACGTAAACCGCGCCGGCACTGAAGTCATCAAGGATGGGTTGTTGAAGCTTGGCTTGATCACCGATAAGAATTCGATGCAGCACCGGGTCTGGTTCATGCACGGCACGTCGCATTGGCTGGGGATGAATGTGCACGACGTTGGTGGCGCATCGAAGTTTATGCCGGGCGTGGTGTTCACTAACGAGCCAGGGATTTATGTGCGGCCCGATGCGCTGGACCAGATGCCGTTTGGTTGGAAAGCGGACGAGTGGGAGAAGTTCAAGACAGCGGTTCGGCCTGCGTTTGAAAAATACAAAGGCATCGGCGTGAGAATCGAAGACGATATGGTGATCACTGCTGATGGCGTGCGCTGGATGACAGAAGCACTGCCGCGAAAGATTGGCGACATCGAGGACTTTATCGCGAAAGCGCGCCGGCAATCGGAATAAAGCCATCCACAGATTACGCAGATTATTTTTTACCAAAATCTGTGTAATCTGTGGATGGTTTTCTCCATAATCTCTTCAGCCACCCTGAGAACCACCTCAGGGCTGTTCGAAAAAACCCGTGCTGCGGCGGTGGCTCACCCACTGCCGTTGCTGCTTCCGCAGCCAAACTGGTGAAGAACTGCGCTGCCATCATCTTCGCCGTGCCCTGAATCATTCGCTGGCCCACACTCGCAATCGTCCCACCAACCTGAACATCGCCCGCATAACGCACCGCCGTTCCGCTGCCTGTTGTTTCGAGATCCAAATCGCCGGCGCCCTTGAGGAATCCAGGTGAGCCTTTGCCGTCAACGACGATCCGAAGATGCTCAGGTTGTCGTAAATCTTCGAGCTTGGCGGTCCCGTTGAAGACACCTTTGATTGATCCCACGCCTGTTCTGATTGTCGCTGCAAACGTGTTGTCTCCGGTCTTCTCCAGACGTTCACAACCGGGAATACAGCGCTGTAACACTGCCGGATCGATGAGGCACTGATAGACGCGCTCTCGCGCCGCGTCGAGCTGATGAACACCTTCAAGTTTCACTTCGCGTTGGCCTTCGCAGCCTGAATGGCCCGGCGCGCGTGCACCTGCGCGAGGTGACAGCGATATTCGGCGGAAGCATAAAGATCTGCGTTGGGATCGACGCCGTCACAGACGTGAGTGACTGCGGTCGCGATCGTGTTATCGTCGAGACTAGTCCCCGCCAACGCTGATTCGACAGCGCGAGCACGGTACGCCTTGACGCCAACGCCAGTCACGCCGATTCCCGCTGATTTGCAGGCACCATCGTCATTCAGATCGAGGTGAACGGCGACGCCGACGACCGCGAATCCCGAAGCCGGATGCGGTACTTTTTGATAGGCCTGACCAAATCGCCCAACCGGCTTTTTGATGCGAATTTCGCGCAGGATCTCACCGGGTTGAAGATCGGTGGTCAGCAGATCGACAAAGAAACTTTCAGCCTTTACGGTGCGCTCGCCGTTTGGTCCAACCAGAACCAGATTAGCATCGAGCGCGAGGACCGCGGCGGGCCAGTCGCCGGCCGGATCGGAGTGCGCGATACTGCCGCCGATAGTCCCTTTGTTACGCACCTGCACGTCGCCGATGCTCTTCGCACATTCAGGCAGCAACGGGCAGATGCGCTTCAACAGATCCGACGACTCGAGTTGATAGTGAGTCGTCGTTGCGCCAATCAAAATCTGATCACCCTCTTCGCGAATGTAAGCGAGCGATTTGATGCGCGCGATGTCGATGAGCAACTGCGGCTGCGCGAGACGCAGCTTCATTGCCGGAATGAGACTGTGGCCACCTGCCAGAATCTTGGCGCCATCAACATCGTTTGCCAGCAACGACACTGCTTCATCCAGAGTCGCCGGCGCCTGATAATCGAATTGTGCGGGTATCATTGTTCGCTCCTGTTCTAGTGACCTTTGATTATTCGCCAGACATTCTCGGGCTTGACCGGCATGTCTAAATGTTTCACCCCGAACGGCGACAGTGCATCGACGATCGCGCCAACGATCGCCGGCGTCGAACCGATCGTGCCAGCCTCGCCGACGCCTTTAACACCGAGCGGATTTACGGGCGACGGAGTTTCCGTCCGATCCAACTCAAACTCCGGAATGTGTTTCGCGCGGGGCACCGCGTAGTCCATCAAAGTGCCGGTTACTAACTGTCCCTGATCGTCGTAGACAACTTCTTCATACATTGCCTGTCCGATTGATTGAACGATGCCGCCGTGGACTTGTCCGTCGACGAGCATTGGATTGATCACCTTGCCACAGTCATCCACTGCCACGTAGCGCAAGAACTTGATGTCGCCGGTTTCGCGATCCACTTCAACAACGGCGATGTGAGTGCCGAACGGGAAGGTGAAGTTCTTTGGTTCGAAAAAGTAAGTGGCCGAGAGCCCTGGCTCGGTATCAGGAGGTAACTCCTTTGCCAGGTGCGCGGCAAGCGCGACCTCTTGCAATGTCAGACTCGACCTGCCTTCAGTTTGTGGCTCGGGCAATGCGCCTGCGGGTGCTTCACCAACCGGCACGACTGGTTCCGATGTGCCCGCAGCACTGGCCGCTGCGGCTTTCTCCAGCGAATACTTTCCACCCTCAAACGAAACACGCGAGGCATCCGCTTGTAGTATGTGCGACGCGATCTTGTGCGCCTTTTCCTTTAACTTTTGAATCGCGACAAACACCGCAGTGCCACCGACAGCGGTCGCGCGGCTGCCAAACGTACCAATGCCATATTGCACGATGCCAGTGTCACCATGGATCACAGTCACGTCATTGATGTTGACGCCCAACTCATCCGCAGCGATCTGTGCAAACGACGTCTCCTGTCCCTGACCATGCGGTGATGCTCCCGTCAAGATGGTGACCTTTCCGGTCGGCTCGATACGAACCGTCGCGCTTTCCCAACCGCCCGCAGGCATTGCTTGCGATGGTCCAAGCGCACAGATCTCGACATAAGTTGAAACACCGATACCGATCAAACGTCCTTCGTCGCGCGCTTTCTTCTGTTCTTCACGAAGCTTGCGATAGTCCGCGATCTCCTGAGCCTTGTTGAGAGCCGCTTCATAGTCACCGCTGTCGTAATCGAGACCAGTCGCGGTGTGGAATGGAAACTCATCTGGCGCAGGGAAGTTCTTGCGCCGCACTTCCGCAGGATCGGCGCCCAACTCAGCCGCGACCAGATCCATAGCGCGCTCGACGACGTAAGTGGCTTCCGGACGGCCCGCGCCCCGATAAGCGTCTGTGGCCATCTTGTTGGTGAAGCAGCCGGTGATGTTCATCTGAATCGCCGGAATCTTGTACGCGCCTGACAGCATAAGCCCGGTCAGCGTCGGAATTGCGGGCGTGAGCAATTGATGATAAGCGCCGAGGTCTGCAAAGACGCTGTACCGCAAACCGGTGACAGTCCCGTCGCTCTTGAATGCGATCTCGATGTCGCCAACCTGTCCGCGCCCGTGAATAGTGGCCTGCATGTTTTCGCGTCGCGTTTCGATCCACTTCACGGGTTTGCCCAGTTGAA
>DATFHH010000119.1:0-107558 GCA_035248565.1 Pyrinomonadaceae bacterium
GTTAAACTCTGGCCACCGCTTTCTTTGACTGCTCCAGTCGCCCTCCGGGCTCCTTGCGCAGCCAAGAAAGCGAAACTAACAAATTGTCTGTAACCGATGTCATGGCACTTTTCGGTGTAACCGATGTCATGGCACTTGAGATCTAAGCTCTAAGCCACTCATCGCCTGCTGCTCAAAAATGAAAAGATTGAGCGCAAACTTTTCTCGTTGGAATTGGGGTTGAGAGTATGGAACGCGCTAAGGCTCAATTGATCGACAGGGTGAGCAGTGAAACATTTGAAAAAAAATACCTGGAGCAGAACAGGCCCGCGATTATCACCGATGCTCTTTCCGATTGGGACGCAATAGGCAAGTGGTCGCCGGATTATCTCGCTTCAGCCCTGAAGTCGAAACAAGTCACCGTCGCAATATCGAGCGAGGCTCAATTTAACTATGACCCAAACAGGGGCGCCGGCGAAGAGGCGGCCAGATACCGCTACGCTCAGATGGATTTCGTAAAGGCTGTTTCTGCAATCTGCCGGGACGAATCCGGACATGAACACTATTATTTGATGCAAAGGTCAGTTCCGGATGAGTTCCCGGAGCTGCTACCAGACATCAAGACACCCGCATGGCTTGCCTATCAGAGGCCTGCCATTAATCTATGGTTTGGTTCAACTGAGAACGTCACTCCGCTTCACTATGACCATACGAACAACTTTTTCGCGCAGGTCTATGGGCGTAAACGTCTGACGCTGTTTGATCCGATGCAGACCGACCTCTTATATCCTTACCCTCTTGAGTCGTCGGCGAGCCACGTCAGTTTTATTAATCTTCAACAGCCGGATTTTGGAAAGTATCCCAAGTTTCGCCAGGCTCGCGCGCTTACGAGTCTAATCGAGCCGGGCGAGCTTTTGTACCTGCCGGCCTACTGGTGGCATCACGTCCGTTCGCTGCAAGTTTCCATCTCCATCAATTTCTGGTGGCCTCCGGGGTTTGAACAAAACTTTCTGCCTAACGCGTTGCGGACTCTTCCGCTGCTATATCAGAAAGACCATTTGCAAAGCGTGAAGGCAGAAGTGCTGTCCGAAGTTGGACTCGAATTTATAGATGCGGCCAGCCTTCTCCAGAGCAAAGGTCACAGATGGGCCGCGATACTGCTGGCAGGCGCTGCCCTCGAGGATTGGGTGCGAGATTTCTGCCAAAGGCATGGCCTGGCGGAGAAAGAAGGAGAAGCAGCCAGACCCCTCTCGCTTGTCAATTCTTCTCTTCTTCAGAAGCGCCTCTACTCTGAAGAGACAGCATTAAAAATATCCGCCTGGGATAAGATAATTACGCGAGTACTTGATGCCTCCAATGAACGATTCAGCGATGACGAAGTTGATTCGGTAATTAAAGGAATTCACTCCTTTATTAATGACCGAATTGGACCAATGGTCTGAGTTTAGTTTCGCCACAAAGAAGCACAAGAAGCACAGAAGCACAAACGATTTCCTGAGATTTGTGCGTCTTGTGCCTTTTTTGTGGCTGTGGCATGCTGCAGAGCAAGCATCGACATGCGAAAGATATTACTTCTAGTTCCGCTGCTGTGGGGACTCAGCATCGCAGCCGAAGGTCCAATCGATCGCTGGGCCAAGGCCGTCGGTGGGCGAGAGAAAGTGGCAGCAATCAACACGATTTATCGTGAAGCATCAATCGAGTATGCTGGCTACGAAGGTTCGCTCAAGGTATGGCATACGTCTGACGGAAAATATCGCAAAGAGGAGCAGATCGCGACCTACTCTTTGATTGAGACTTTTGATGGACACGACGGCTTTGTCAAACAGGGCGATCAGCCGCCACACAAGATCACCAGTGCCGAATTGACGCTTGCCAGCTCGAAAAGGTTCTCTAACTCAAACGCAATGCTCTTTGCTTTCTTTCCGCAACGACACCCGGGAACGATCACGATTGAGAGCGATGACGTGATTGTGTTGAAGCCCGAAGGCGGCGTGGATTGGCGCGTCACGCTTGATTCCCAGACTTCGCTTCCCAAAACCATGGTGCACAAAGAGGGAGAGCAGACCATTCGTACGAAACTGTCGACGGCATTAAGTTCTCTATTTTCGTTGTGAGGTCGTTACCTTCTTTTTCCCCAGCGACGTAATCAATGGACCAGCTCGATCTATTAAGAACGCTTCTTAAAAGAGACCACGCGTTGAGGTTAGTCGAGCGAGATATTTATTCATTGCTCGACGAGCGTTCCCGTCATTCAGAATACGACGGTAAATCGTGGTTGTACGATCGTGTTGTTGGCAACGGTCTCTACAATCGCATCATGTGGGGATCGACACCTGAGCACTACAGAATCTTTGCGCATGAGGCAGTACAATCACGCAGCGGCGGATGGATACTGGATGCGGGCTGCGGCTCGCTCCTTTTTACTGCTGAAGCATATGCTCAAAGTGAACGTCCAGTAGTCGCGTGCGACCGATCACTGGGAATGCTATTGCAAGCACGCGATCGCCTGGCGAAGCAGAAAGGTGATGTAGGCTCGCGCGTTATTTTCTTGCAGGTTGATCTCGATGAGATGCCCTTTCTGGCGAATAGCTTCGAGACAGTTCTCAGTATGAACTTTATTCATCATCAAGAAGACTCGGCATTGACAATCGAGAATTTCCGCTCGGTACTTACGAAAACTGGTGTCGTTTATCTCACAACGTTGGTGCAGAGCGGACGGCTTATCGGCGGTTTGTATCTCGACTGCTTGCATGGGCTTGGCTGGATTGCGAAGCCCAGGCAATCCGAGACCATTCGATCTGACGTGCGCAATCAGATGGAAATGAGAAGTTTTGGACCGAAGGCAACATGGCCTACATTCAGGCGGCCCCTGCACAATGAAGATGATCGACACAAGAGTTTCAGCCAGTCGCTTGCAGCGGGGCAGCTGGTTTTTTGTTGCGCTGGGTCTAGCGATAGCGTTTACGTGTCGTGGGCTTCATCCTTGCCCTGTTCGTGATAGCCATCGGCGTCACGATAGCTCTGGTGAGAACCAGCACAACGTCCGCGGAGCCAAACTCTCCACTCGTTTTCTTGACAATACCGGGATGGAAGTAAGGTCGTAAAAAGAACGTTCGCGCGAACCCGAGAAAGACCGCGATGAATGCGAATGCGGTTTGCTGCGACTAGGGTTAACTAGTTGAGCTCATTAGGTTACCAGCCCAAACGAGGATTGCCTTTAGGAGGAAGCTCGTTACAAAGCCTAAGTTGTGGAAATTGCTTCTGTCTAAGCGCGGCAGCATGTATCCCCGAATACTGCCTCTTCATCCTAACGCATACTGAACCAGTTCAGTGCAACTCAGCCGCGTAGCGGATTGATCAACTTCAGTCCCGGAAAACGTGAGAAGTCTCGATCGCTCGAGGCCAATGCAGCACCGTGTTCAAGGGCGAGTGCTGCCAAGTGAGCGTCCATGACCAACGGCCCGGTGGCTTGCTCGTCTTCGAGTAAGTTCTGGAATATTACCCAGTGCTTTTCGCCTGGTGTGAGAAGTACGGCCTGCGGGCGCTCCAGCCATTCAGTAACTATGGTGGTCGCTGTTTTAATGGAAAAAGGCGCCGCAAATGCTCGTTGGTTGGTACTGATGCGGAGGAATGCCGTTATAGTCTGCCACGCGAAGCAAAACAGCTCGGACCCTGACAATTGCGTCTCAAGCCAACGTCGAGAGGTGTCGTGCTGAGCTGCATCTACGTTATAGGCATACAGCAGAAGGTTGGCGTCTGTGAGGATCATTTGTGCTCAGCGCCTTCCAGGTATTCAAGCATCTCACCCACGTTGTCGTAGTTCAATCCCTGCATTTTGCCCATACGCCGTGCACGCACCCGGAAGGGCTTGGATACTGCCAACTCGCGCCTAACCAGCAGACCTCGCCTCAGGACATCGTTCAGGACTTGCTTGAAGTTCCCAGACCGTTGTCTCCGCATCTCAGCTTGTAGTTTTGTGGCGACGTCATCATCAATCGTTACAGTAGTCCTCATATGGGTTGTGATGTTAGACGACAGGCATCATGATGTCAATGTCCTAGCATATTGATGACCACCTCGTTTCCCGCCGCCGCGGCGACCCTCGGATTACCCCTTGCTTACCGAGGGGAACCAATGTATACTTATCTCGGTAACCGAGGGAGTAAATGAGTAAACCAACAGATCTTGTCCAGGGAACCCTGGACCTTCTGATACTGAAGATGCTTGCGCTGGAGCCGCTCCATGGCTGGGCGATCGGTCAACGACTCAAACAGGTCTCAGGCCAGACGCTGCAGGTCAGCGACGGTTCGTTATATCCAGCGCTACATAAGTTGGAACAGGAGGGCTGGATCAAGTCCGAGTGGAAGCCCAGCGAGAACAACCGCCGCGCGAAGTTCTACAAGCTGACGCGCCCTGGCCGGAAGCAGCTTGAGCAGGAAACCGCCAACTGGAATCGTTTGTCGGCGGCTATCTCGCTGATCGTGCAGCCAAGGGAGGCCTGACGCATGCGCCTTGAACACTGGTTCTACACGATGCCGCTGCGGCTTCGTTCACTGTTTCGCCGCACAAGAGTGGAAGCCGAGCTGGACGAGGAGATGCGCTATCACCTCGACCGACAGATAGAAGTGAACGTTGGTGCGGGCATGTCTGAAGAAGAGGCGCGCTACGCTGCGTTGCGTGCAATGCAGGGCTTGGAGCAACGAAAGGAAGAGTGCCGTGACGCTCGCGGCGTTAGATTCATCGAGGACCTCTGGCAGGACGTTAGTTACGGTTTGCGGATCCTACACAAACATCCGGCGTTTACGGCCGTATCGGTGATCACACTTGCGCTCGGTATTGGCGCAAATACGGCGATCTTTAGCGTCGTTAGTGCAGTACTGTTGCGACCATTGCCGTATCCGGAACCAGAACGCCTAATGCAAATAGGACGGACTTACGGCGGCAATGAACTCTATCCAGCGAGTGAGCCCAAGTTCATATTCTGGCGCGAGAATAATCAAAGCTTTGAGGCTCTGGCGGCTACACAGGGCGTTGGCTCAGGTATCAATGTCTCCGGTGGCAGTGAGCCCGAATACGTGGACGGGATTCGTGTCTCTTCAGAGTTCTTTCGTGTGTTGGGTATCCTACCCGCCACTGGTCGCCTCTTTACTGCGGAAGAAGATACGCCGAGCGGTGAGCACGTCGTCATAGTCACTGATGGTTTTTGGCGGCGGCACTACGGCGCCGACCAGACGATGATTGGCAAGACGGTGACCCTCAACGGGCTGGGTTATACCGTCGTCGGCATTCTGCCTCCGAGCTTTCAATACCCCGCGGATCTCTTTATGCCGTTGCAGTTGAATCCCGGCAGTCAAGAGGGCGGACATAACCTTACGGTAATCGGCAGGCTCAAGCGCGGTGTAACCCAAGGGCGAGCTCTAGCGGAAATGCGCCTTGTGGGCGAGGAATTCAGGTCGACGTTTCCACGGATGATGCCTGAGGACGAAAGCGTCAACGTGGTCAGCTTGCAGGAGAGCTTGGTCCAGTCGAGCCGCTTAGCCTTACTAGTCTTGCTTGGCGCTGTCGCTTTTCTACTCCTTATAGCGTGCGCCAATGTCGCTAATCTACAGCTTACGCGAGCGGCCGCGCGGCAGAAAGAGATGGCTATCCGCTTGGCACTTGGCGCAGGATGGTGGCGATTGGTGCGTCAGCTGCTCGCTGAAGGAATGATGATAGCGCTAAGCGGGGGCGTAGTAGGACTGTTACTAGCGGTATGGGGAGTCCGCTCACTAATGGCCGTGACTCCTTCGGGTATGCTTCCGCGTCTCAAAGAGGTCAGTTTTGACTGGCGAGTGCTGGCCTTCACACTATCTGTAGCCATTGTGACCGGAGTAGTTTTTGCTCTAGCTCCTGCACTGCAAGCGACGCTGGTGGACGTTGCTCATGCCCTCAAGCAGGGCTCCGGCAGGTCGAGTGTTGGCGCGGTACACAGTCGCTTGCGAGATACATTGGTCGTGGCCGAGGTGGCTGTGACCCTGATGCTGCTGATTGGCGCTGCATTGCTCCTTCGCACGGTAATCAATCTGCGTGGGGTTGGACCAGGCTTTGATTCGCATAACGTCTTGACCCTACAAGTGGCTTTAAGCGGCCCACAGTACGACACAACGGCGAAGATCACCGAGTTTAATAAAGGTGCCTTAGAGCGACTAGCCAGCTTACCAGGGGTAGAGGCTGCAGCTCTGACCAGCAGTTTGCCGCTTATCGGGCAGTTCAATTTGCCTTACGCCCTGACTGGACAAGCTGAGCCGAAAGCCTCAGTTCAATACCGAATGATTTCACCCGATTACTTCCGCGTTATGAGAATAGCGCTGCGTCAGGGAAGGGTCTTCTCCGCGAGCGACAGCGCTGGGTCCGTAGCCGTGCTCATTGTTAACGAAGCTTTCGTGCGCCAAAATTTTCCCAATGCCGATCCGCTCAAACAGCAATTATGTGTAGGATGCACCTACGGCGACCCGGCTATGCGAACCGTGATTGGTGTGGTGAGCGACACAAAGCAGTCCAGTCTGAGCACCCCAGCACCGCCAACGGTCTTTGTCCCCGTCGCGCAGGTTCCGAACGCGCTCATGCTTCGCCTGAAGCAGTTTGTGGCCACGAACTTTGTCATCCGTACTGCTGGCGATCCTATGCAACTCGCGGCGTCAACGCGAGAAGAACTGCGGCGTCTGGACGCGACGCTACCTGTCAGAAATGTGCGTCCGATGGACGATGTGTTGTCTCGATCTTTTGTTCAGGAACGATTCAATGTGTCGTTGCTTGGCTTATTTGCAGCCATTGGACTTATTTTGGCCGCCATCGGAATCTACGGTGTGATGTCATATGCCGTCACCCAACGCACCCAGGAGTTCGGTCTACGTATAGCCCTCGGCGCCCAGATGGCCGATGTATTGCGACTCGTCGTCGGCAATGGAATGACGCTAGCATTAATAGGCGTTGCGATCGGTTTGGCGGGTGCGTTTGTCTTGACGCGGCTGATGGCGTCTTTGCTCTTTGGCGTAAAACCGATTGATGCACTGACCTTCGTAGCAGTATCTACTTTATTACTTACTGTCGCGCTGATTGCTTGCTACCTTCCGGCCCGCCGGGCCACGAAAGTAGATCCATTGATTGCGCTTCGCTACGAGTAGCGTGCCAACTACCATCCGAAACACTCGGACGTCGTCCAACCAATCCGATCATTACGTCAGTCAATTCCGCTGAGGTAGAAAAGCGCCTAAGCTAGAGACGCTCAAATCGTAAACTGACTAACTGCAAATAGGACTCGGCTTCCATTCGATCATTGCCAGCCGAGAGGGGAGACTTCTTCTTCTTCCTATTTTCCCCTCCCTTCCGCTCCCGTTGTTTTGTCCGAGTATCGACGGAAACGACGTCACAAGTTGGTCACAAATGAAAAACGGCAGGCTGTTCAACCTGCCGTAAATCATTGACATTAATGGTGAGCCGAGCAGGGCTCGAACCTGCGACCCGCTGATTAAGAGTCAGCTGCTCTACCAACTGAGCTATCGGCCCTTCATGTGACGCGGGAAAAATTATACGTGTGGCGAATAGTGTGTCAAGGAAGCTATCAAGTCGCGGCGGCGCACTCGCTGTTCGCAAGTAACTGATGGACTGCGTTGATCAGCCCTTCGATGTCAGGTTTCGCAACGAATGCCGCTGCACCCGCCTCGATTGCTTCGCGCCGGTGGATCTCATATGCATCGCCCGTGTAGAAGATGCACGGAACTGTAGGTGTGAGTTCCTGCAACTTTTGACATAGCAGAAGCCCGGTACCATCCGGTAGTCGCTTGTCCAGCACGTAAAGATCATAGGAAGTCTTCGTCGCTCTACTACAGGCTTCCTCCACTGATGCCGCAGTGTGAACTTCGTAGTTTTCCTCTGAAAGCAACATCTGCAGCATCTCCGACGTGTCGTGATGATCGTCGACACACAGCACGCGACATTTGAATTTGCTCACCAGGGAACCTCCTTGTTCGGGTCAGACTCTTCAGTTATCCACTGGAACGGGTATGCAGTGGGAGACCATGATTATAGTGCTACCAAGGGATTTTGCGCTACTCAACGTCCACAGGATCTTGGAACGCGGCGCCAATTGGCGCTTTCCTGAAAATAGTACGTATGTAGGATCGTTCACCTTTCTTGCGATCCAGTACGAGACCAGGTGGGCAGCCCTCCTGCCCACCGCCAGCAAATCCCGGGTACGCGGATTCACACAGAAAAAATCCTGATTAGCGCGGATCGGAAGGTTGGCGGTTCTTCATCACCCTCAACAATTGATCAAGCATTTCGAGGTCTTCGTCTTCCGGCTCGAGCTGGCGGTACTTTTCCAGCGTAGTTGAAGCCGCGTTCAAGTCTCCAAGCTTGTGATAGACGAGTGAGAGATTGAAATAAACCAACGAGAACCCGGGCTCGATCTGCGCCGCCGCTTCGTAGTGCAGTTTTGCAAGGTGCAAATCGCCGGCATCGTAATAAAGATTTGCGAGATTGTAGTGCGCCTCCACGTGACGTGGATCATTTTTGAGCGAAAGCGTGAAGTTGTCGAGTGCCTGCGAATGTTGTCCACGTTCGAGGTTGATGATTCCGAGATTGCAGTAAGCCTCAGCTACGTTGTCACCTTCGTTTATAGCTTCGAGGTAGTGTTCGCCTGCCGCAGGATCGCCTTGCTCATGCAGCAGCAGAGCCTCTTCAAACGGCGTGAGCAGACGTGCGAGTCGCGGAGTCTCAATGCGAAACAGATTAAGCTGGCCTTGTAACTCCGCTTCGATTTGCCGAATGCTGTGACCCTGGGCGCGCAACTCGCGCACGCGCCGAAACTGCGTCAACGCCTGAAAGTCGTAAACGAAATCCGAGGTTTTCGAAGATGACGAAGCCTGGATGATGCCTTGCTCAGTCCAACGCCGGATCGTCTTTTCGCTCAGACCGAAGAGTTGCTTGATCTCTTTTATGGAATAGGATGACTTGACACGTTGGTAATCTGCCTTCGAAGGGACAGGTGAGGGAAATGAGATTACCTTAGGGCTCGGTTCTTTCATTAAAAGCTTAAGACATTGTTACCCGACTTTTCGCTTCTTTGCCGCACGCGGTTTCACTAACTCGATCTGCGGCTTCTTCTTGGCTGCGGTCGCTGCGGCCTTCACCATCGGCTTGCGACTCGACGCCTGCAAGCTCTTCTTCAGCGCGCTCATAATATCAAGTCTCGGAACTTCTTCAACTTCGAATTCAGCGACTTCGTTGCCTTGGATTTTCGAGTCGATCAAAGTTCGGAGCGCAGTGTGATAGGCATCAGCAGTATCGATCTCCGAAAGCGTTGTCGCCATTTCGTGGACCAGCGTCGTGGCGAGTTTCAGTTCGATCTTATTGAGTTTTTGTGAATCCAGTTTTTGCACGTTGTCAATATCGGGCACGTCTTCCATCTTGCGCAGCTCGTGGGGATAGTGGAGCTTCTGCAAGACGAGGCCTTCTTCGTGAGGAAACACGGCAACGAGATCCTCGCGATCGCGCAGCACAACTTTGCCTACTGCGATCTTGCCCGTTTGCTTCATCACTTCGCGCAGGAGCGCGTAGGGCTTCTCTGAAACTGGACCATCTGGCCCAGCGAAATAAGGAGCGTCGTAGAACGCAGTCGGTATCTCTTCGCGATCGACAAAGCCGACGATATCCACTGCCTTGGTCGTCTTGATCTTTATCTTGGCAATGTCCTCGGGCTCGACGATCGCGTAACGATCCGGCTCGTACTGATAGCCTTTGGTGATCTGATCGTTAGTAACGATCTCATTGCATTTCTTGCAACGCTTGTCGTAGCCAATTGGACCAAAGTCGTCGCGGTGCAACTGGTTGAATTGGATCTTTTCACTGGTCTCGATCGCGTTGTAAATGCGGACCGGAATGGCAACCAGCAGAAAGCGTATGTGACCCTTCCAAATAGATCTCATATCGACCTCTCCTCAGGCCGGATTATGCCATGGATTACACGGATTTCCACAGATTAAATTGAGTGCAGGATCTCCTTGGAGTGCGGCGGCCTGGCGCCGCTTTGGCCTCAATGAAGCACGATCGATAACAAAGCGGCGCCAGGCCGCCGCACTCCAAGGAGGCTTCTCACATTGAGTGCAGGAGGGCGTTGCGCATGGCGCCGGCTGTTTGCCAACGCTGTGCAGGATCCTTTGCAAGGGCCCGATCGATAATCTCACAAACTGGTTGAGGAACATGGGTCGCACGCTGCCGTAGCGGCACTGTGGGTTGCTCGAAAATGGCCCGAATCGTGTCATTAACACTGCTGTTTTTACTGAGATCCAGCGCCAGCGAGCCGGTCAACAAGCTATAAGCAGTCATGCCAACCGCATAGATATCTGATTGCGGCCTGACGTCGCGAAAGTTCCGCAGTTGTTCAGGTGGCATGTACGCCAGCGTTCCCGCCATCTCACCAGCCATGGTCACACCGCTCATTCCCGAGTGAGTAAAACTCTTCGCAAGACCAAAATCGGTTAACTTTGCGACCAAGTTCGGCGTGCGACCAGCTACCAGAATATTCTGGTCCTTGAAGTCACGATGAATGTAACCCTGCGCATGCGCGAACGACAGTGCATCAAGCGCTTGCGCGATAATCGAGATCCCGTCTTCGTATATGAGCCGGCCTCCTTGTTCTTCTGCTAGTTTCGACGCATCGGCGCCGTCGATATACTCCGTTATCAGATAGACCACACCATTGTGCGTGCCACGATCGATAAACTCGACGATGTTCTTGTGTTTCAGTGAAGCGGCGACGTCGATCTCGCGCATGAAACGGCGCATCGCCTTGTCGCTAACAGCAAACTCCGGCAGCAGCGTCTTGATCGCAACAGCGCGACCCGTGCGCTGATCTCGCGCCAACACCACTGAGCCCATGCCGCCACGGCCCAGCAGTTTCACGGTGTCATAACCTGGAATCGCCTGCGGCGAACGTTTGAGCTCGATGCGACAGTCTTCGCAGAGGAACGTCAGATGTTCATCTGGCGATGACGCCTGGGCCTGTTCTCGCCGGCCACAGTTCAAACACTCAACCATCACGATCACAGGACGCGTTGGCGCCGAAGCATCCTGCGTCGTCTCGGAGAGATTTGTGGTTGTGACTTCGACGATGAGAATCGTTTCACCACACTGAATGTGATCGCCATTTTTGAGAAATGCATCTTTAACTTTCTGGCCGTTGAGAAAAGTGCCGTTCGTCGACCCAAGATCGCGCAAGTACGCGTACGGCGGATTCATTTCGAGCAAGCAATGATTTCGTGAGAAGTAGCGATCGTCAGACAGACAAAGATGAGCGTCAGGACTGCGGCCGATCAGAAAGCTGTCGTGCTGAGAAAAGGAGAAGATGCGGCCTTTGTATGGGCCGGCCGTGACTTTCAGACTGACTTGCATTTAAGGATTAGAACGCTGGATATCGAGATTATCAAACGCCACTTCGTAAACGTCGCTAGTGTAGAATCCTGCGCGGCCGCGCCGGTAGTTTTGACTGTCGTTGATGCGAGTCAAATATTTCCCGTTAGCATAAAACAATAAATCAGTGCCTTTGATTCTGACCTCCAACTGGTTGGGAGCACTCCCCGAGCGGATCGCGGTAGTTTTTGTTTTTGGAATAAGCGATGACTGCTTGCCGTCTTTGTGCATGATGACTTCATATTCGGGCTCTTCTGAAGGATAGATCAGCAATGCATAGTCCTCGAGCTGTTTTGCTTTCGACTGCGCGCAATGGACCATCAAACCAAATCCGGCTACTGGCGCGTTGCCACTAACACTGCGCGCCGTAACCTTCACGGTCGCGTTTTCAGTGTTGTATTCATCCGAAGGAGCATACATGACGACGAAGGTGTTCTCTTTGGATGTCATGTGATACTCGCCGCCTTCGTACCAGCTCCTGCCGTATTCTGAGGTGGCAACGTTCCATTTCTGTTGACTGAAATCATCGCTCAAGGACGCTGGAAGAGTTGTGGTGGCGTTTGTGTTGGTGACGTTTGTGTTTGTGACGTTCGCGTTGGTCGTCACGTTGCTGTTTCGATTGTCGTTACGAGTGTTCGCGTTGAGATTGCTGTTGTTGGTGTTGGAACTGAGACTCAGCGCGATCACGAGCACAATGAGTCCGACGCCAACGATCAGTACAGCAGCGAACCCGCCGAGGATCCACCACACCGCATTCGACTTCTTGCGCGGTGCAGGCGTGGGCATTGGCGACCACTGTTGCGGCGAAGGCGGAGGTGGGGCCGTCTGTCGCGGAGTAACGGCGGCAGATTCCGGACGATAGATCTCCGTTGGTGGAGGTTCGGATGTGTCTCGTGGTGGCGGATATCTGACGGTCGCATTCGGATCCGGTCCCGGAGGCGCGTCACTGGCGAGCGGAGTTCCGTCTTCCAGGCAAAAATTCAGCGAGGGATCGGTGTACGTGCGATTACAAGTGGGGCAGCGCTTCATTTGTGACGGCACAGATTATAAGAAAAGGCCAAGCCACCTCAAGCCGTAATCCATCCACAGATTACGCAGATGGCTGGATTGGCTTACCACAGCGTCCGCAGAATTTCGTTCCCGCTGGATAACTGCTGCTACATCCGCGACAGAACACCTCAACAGGTCTCGGCGGCCGCCAGTCGAGCGCAGCGGTTCCGATCGGAATGCCACAGCGACCGCAAAACTTCGTGTTCACCGGATAATTCTGATGGCAGCGTGGACACATCACATTGCTAGGAGCAGACGTACCGGGCGAACTCAAGGGCGCCGTCTGAACCTCAGTCGAGACTGGTTGAAAAATCGTGTTACCACACCGCCCGCAGAACTTCACTCCTTCAGCAAAACGCGAATGACATTTGGTGCACATCACGACCACCAGCGTCTCGGAATGTCCACCGTGTTTGCTGTCGAGACTGCCGCCGCGCGATGGCGTCAATTGATTACTTGAAGGCGCGACCTTGAATTGAGCTTCAATGATCTGTTCGACGATGTCGCTGCGAATCTCAATCACACGTTCATCGTCCGGCGAACCCGACCTTGAAACTCGCAGGACGTGTTGTCCTTTCGCCAGCGAAGTCAAGATCACTCGGCCTGATCGGCCCACGCTGCCGTATCGTTCATCGTCGACGTAAACCTCAGCGCCTGAAGGCGCCATGATCACCAGTCGCGAATCGCCTCGCTTCGCTGTTTCCGAATCCGCTGAGGCAACGGCAGTCGCAAAACTTTCAAACCACTCACTCGCACTCGCCGGACGATCATTTGTATTCGTGGCCAGTGCTTTCATGATCGAAGCTTCGACTTCCTCGGTGATATCCGAACGCAAACTCGAAAGAGGTGGAGGCGCTTGTGTCAACTTCTGCGCGATCAATTGAGTGATGTTGCCGGTGAAAGGCGGGCGACCGCCAAGCATGTGATAAGCGATTGTTCCGAGTGCGTAGATATCTGCGCGAGCGTCGAGCTGCACACCGGGTTGCATTTGTTCCGGAGCCATGTATTCCGGCGTGCCAATGATTCCGCGTGATGCTGGTCCACTGGCGGAGGTGACCTCAGATCGATCGGCGTTAACGATCTTCGCGAGTCCGAAGTCGCCGACTTTTACGAAGCCATCTTCACCGCCGGTTTTCCGTTTTCGTTGCATCAGAAAAATGTTTGCCGGCTTGAGATCGCGGTGAAGTATTCCTTCGTCGTGCGCCGCTTCGACGCCGGCAACAACCTGGCGCATGATCGTCGCCGCTCTTTGTGGATTGACTGTGCCCTCGCGACGCAGTAGGTGATAAAGCGTTTCACCTTCGACGTATTCCATCACAAGAAAGAATACGCCCTCCGCACTCTTGCCGAAGTCAGTTACATCGACAACGTTTGGGTGGCGAATCGATGCGGCTGCGCGTGCTTCTCGTTCAAAGCGCGCGATGGCTTCACCTTCCTGAAGATCCTCGTCGTTGAGTATGTCGGGCCGCACGGTTTTTATCGCTACACAACGCGTGATCAGATTCTGATCGCGTGCCAGATAAACCTGGCCCATCGCGCCGCGCCCGAGTCGTTTTTCGAGCAGATATCGTGAGGCGAGCAGACGTGGTCCGGGTAGAGTGGCTTTGGTGGCTGATTCGTCCTGCGGACACGTCTCTACGCTGTCTTCATAGCACACTTCACAACGGGGACACTCGCGCATGAGTCAGGATTTTAGCAGAAGATTTTTTAGCTTCGCGCCTTGCGTGAACGATCTTACGCGGCTCCGATATCCACACAACACGCCGCGCAACGTGTCGCTGCCAGCGGAATTGCCGTCAAACAACGCGGACAGTCGCGCGTGTTTGGCGGCGGTGGCGGCGCAGCGCGCAAACGATTAACAGCTTTCACGATCAGAAAGATGATAAACGCAATGATCAGAAAGGTGATGATATCGTTGATGAGCATGCCGTAGGCAATCACCGGTAGACCTTTCGCCTTCGCCTCAGCAATCGACAATGGGCGCTGACCGGAAAGATCGATGAAGAGGTTTGAAAAGTCGACCTTGCCCAGGGCCAATCCAATCGGTGGCATGATCACACCTTCAACCAGCGATGTGATGATCTTTCCAAATGCGGCGCCGATCACGACTGCAACTGCCAGGTCGATGACGTTACCTCGTGCGATGAATTCTTTGAATTCTTTCAGCATGGTTATCTCCTGTTAAGTCATTGCCAATTGTCGGAACGGCAATGTCAATGGCAGTTCTTTGCGGCTTTAAATCCGGCTTTCTCTGCCTCCGCGATGGTTTTGAAATTTACTTTATTGCTGTCGGGTATCTCTTTCGTTGGCTGGCAGCCTGCCGGATAGTACGTCTTGGATTGTTTGTCGCCAATTATCTCTTCGGCTGATTTAGTATTTTCAGTCGCAGCTGCGGCGAGCGAGTCTTGTTCCTCTTTAGCTTGCCGTCGTTCGGCGATTAAATCTTCGGCCGGTGTATCGACCAGCCGGAAACTTGGTCCACCTGCGATCGTCGTCACGATCAGTTGAAAATCACCGCAACGCAGTTGCTGTCCTTTGGATCGCCATGAAGACCATTTCTCGGGCACCTCCAACGATTGCGAGATCAGCTTTACAAAGTCGTCGATGGTCTGGACCTTGAACGTTTCATCGAAGCCGATCCAAATCGACGTAAGCCGGTCGTCGAGCAAGTCGAGCGAGACACTGCGCACGCTTGGAAACTTCGTTTTGTCAATCTTCGGATCGAAATACGGATTGATCGTAGTCTTTGCAACGCCAAAGGGATCGGTGCGTCCGAAGACGGTCTGCGGCACGAGGGTTTTGATCTGTTCTTTGGTCATGCCGAGACGAAATCCGAGTAACTCCGGCGCGGCGGGAAGTTCCGTGATTTTCTTAGTGCATTGTGCTGGCGCGGATGAGACCAGGAGGAGGATCAGGAGTGGGAGAAACATTGCTCGCAGCATGCGTGGAATTATACGCCATTAGTGCACGAGAGAGCGGATGATTCCTTCAAGAGTTGCGGGCTCAAAAGGCGTGGAGACGTATTCATCACAGCCGGCAGCGAGTGCCTGTTCGCGAAATTGATCGGCGCCGTAGGCCGAAACAGCCACGATCGGAATGGAGTTGAGCGATTTGACGCCGCGGATCCGGCGCGTCGCTGAGAGTCCATCAAGCTGCGGCATCTGTATGTCCATGATGATCAGGTCCGGCGATTCGGTCTCGGCCTGCGTTATTGCCTGTACGCCATCCGCAGCTTCCACGACGCGAAAGCCTCTGCGCTCGAACCAGGTGCGCAACAGCAGACGAGTGTCGTCAAAATCATCAACGACGAGAACTGTGCGTGGAGTGCTGCTCATCGTAAACCTGAGGTTTGCGGGGGACGGTCGGGATGGGGCTAAGCCTAGCAGAAAACGAATAGTTGGGCCACAGATTTACGCCAAAATTTGACCTAGGCTCGTCAAGGAGGGAAAATGCGCGCGTGCAAATCCGAAGATCAATGCTGCAAGCAGTTGGATGTGGTTTAATCGTGCTTTTAATCACGTCTGCATTGGCGGGTAATCAGCGGGCAGTCAGCACCGTATTTGCAGTTGTCGTAAAGCGGATAGAGACCAAGAGTGCCAGCCTCAATCAACAGTTAACTCTTCGAACGATCAATGATGTTACAGTCGCGGGAATGGTCGTCATTCCCAGCGGCTCGATAATAGTTGGACATGTAGTTGAATTTGCTGTGAAAGGAAAGGGAAGTCAGCAATCGGTACTTGCGATCGTTATTGACAAAGCGGTTGTTGAAGGTGAGAGAGAAGTTCCTCTCGAAGCGATCATCGCTGCCGTGGCTGCGTCTCAGGATGGTTCTCTTACGTCGGATCCAACTTATGGAATGATGCACTCCAACGAACCGAAAATGGTTGCGCCTGGTCCAAGCAGTTCTCCACGCTCAGGAGAACTCTCGCCTTCGAGCAAAGTTGAATCGACAGCAACGGTGGGTACTGCACGTATAAACGGCGGGATGCGCAAGGATCTGCTACTCAATGATCAGTCGCAGGGGGCGATTGGCTTTCCCGGACTCTCGTTGTCGTGGCGTTTGGATACGCCTCCCGCGGTCACTGTCTTCAGCAGCAGCAAAGAGATCAGATTGGATGCCGGCACTCAGGTTCTGCTGCGAATGGCCCCACCCCAACGCGTCGTAGAGCGTGAGTGAAAATTGATTACCCGCGGCAGGGGTCGAACCTGCGACCTTTCGCTCCGGAGGCGAACGCTCTAATCCACTGAGCTACGCGGGCCTAAACAAAATGGCATGTTTCAAAGAGATGAACCAGGAGTGTCCCCCTTTTTGTCCCCCTTTTTTAACCGTTTTTGTCCCCCTCGTCAAATATCGTGCCGCGTGGATATCGAGCCAAGATTGAACGCGATTAATGAACCGCTTTAGCAAGGGAAGAATCTGAAAGCTGGTACTTGGTCATTACAAACTTCTGTGTGTTATTTCGTCGAGCAAATATAGCTGCTTGGAATGGCAGGAGGTCACCAAAGTGAATTGGGGGTTTGATAATCGCCCAAACCTTGCAGCCATTTTGTTTCCGAAGCGGGCTGGGGGCCACCACTTTACCGCACTCAGTTGTTCAAAGTCGCTCTTATTTTATGTCCACTGTCGCTCTTCAAGCGAATAGCATCGGCGGAAAACAGCCCTCTGCCACTCGATGCTTGTTGGATTCCACGCAGGCATCTTTGACCTTAGAGGATGAAAGAGTTTTAGATCCTTTTCCCGCGCGCGCGTTTTTTTTCAGAGATAAGACGCGGTGCAATGGAGTGTGAAGTCACTTGCCGATTTCCAATTGCCGATTATCGATTGCGGGGGCCGCAGTCACCAACCGTTGTGCGTCCACTTCTAATCTTCCGACGAGTTAACACTTAAATTCAGCATCGAAGGTTCACGGCTACCGCCTAATGATTTATCGAAGTACCAAGCGTATTGATTAACCTTGATTGATCCAGTAATTCCCTTGAGCACGAATTAGGAATTCAACTCTTGTGAGAGAAGTTCTGGATTCCAGATCTGTGCTGCCAGAAGTTGGTACAGCCTTTGGCGAGCATCTACTTCGGCTCTTTTGAAGTGCAGATACGGTCGAAATGGTAGACCGCTTTCCTGAACATAGCGAGTGAAGCCCGGATTGTGTTCATAGCATTTGGGATGAAGGGATCTCACCAGAAGGTTTTGACCGAAGTAATGTTCCAGCTTGTCTTCGTAAGGCAAGTCTCCATAGCTCGCGTTAAAGCTCTTCGGCAAGAGCAGCAAATCGCCAACTCGATTGCGGTATTCCTGAAAATCACTCGCATGATCAAACTCATCCACGTGATCCTCAGGATGATCGGCCCAAATATGCTCGATTTCATATTTGTTCTTTCCCGTTTTTACGTACTCTGGGTAGCGGGATGCCAAACCGGATTTTGTCTCGACGTGATCAGTCATTCGGGCCAGGAGGCGTCTAATGTGTCTGCCATTCATTCCATGCAAACGGAATCGATCGTTTGAGGCCAACGTTTCTGCCTCATCGTTCAACCTCGCGCGGAGAATCGTTACTAGTTCTTGCGAACTCTTACCGCGTATGTCTCGCATCACCAGAAACATACTGTACTGTACGGTTGAATAGTCGATAGCACGAAAATTCCAAATCCGTCTGGCAATTAGAATATCCAGAAACAGAGCCGTGATTCGAAGTTTCCTAAGAATCTCACTCTCAGAATCATCCTTCTGTAGTGGTGAGAGAGTAAAACGGGATATTGCAGCGTGAAATTCTGCTGTGCGTTGTAATGTACGCATTCAAGCCCGGCGGTGAGTGTTTCTGCAGCCTCGCGAACCCTGCGGTATTGATTTGCGTAAAAAGCGAAGTCTCTTTCGATGAACCATCTGAAGTCACTACCGGAATTGAGACCTAAGCGCCCCTCGTTATTTCGCACCCAGCGGTGGAATTCCGTACCGATGAGATCAAAGTCAAGTGGAACGGCCCCTTGTTTTCTCTCACGGATGCTCTCTGCATACTGGCTGCGCAGCCATGACTTGATAGCGTCTGCATCTTCTTCCTTTCCCAATCCCTGCAGACTCTGGACCTGTGCCTTCCAGACAGCACTTGCTGTATTTCTCTGCTCAACCGAATTGATGTTCGCAAGCAAATAGCCTTTAACCATATCTGTGGGGGTGAGAGAAAGTCCGCGATCATTCATCGTCTCAAAAATTGTGTACGCATCATCATCTGAATAGGCTGTAATTTCGACCAAATGCACATTCTCGATTAACCAATCGACAAAGTATGGAAGTGCCTGTCCCGTTAGGTCTGCAGGAAGGCGATCCTCAATATCCGAGTATCGCGCCAGGATGTTTTGAATAGACTCAGGTTGCCCAGTTTCATCAAAGCTGTCTCCAGTGAAAATAGCCTCCATGCACGCGGTCCGTTCCGGAACGTCCAAGTTGAACGATTTAATGCCGAACCGCTGAGAAAAGATCAGCTCGGCGATTTGACCTTTATGTTCGTTATCGGCAAGTAAGTGGTGCAGATGAATTAGCAGCAACGTGAGGGTGGTAAGGCGCTGCTGTCCGTCGATTATGAACTTCTGGCCTTCCTTATCGCTGACGATAATGGACCCAAGGAAATAATGTCCATAACGCTCAACGGCCGCTCGTTCGTGTTCTGGTTTATAGCTATCTAGGAATTTGGTGGCGAGATCATCGAGCAGTTCGGTGATTTGTTTGGTCTGTCACTTGTATTCGCGTTGGTAGTAATCAATCGAATAGCGTTTGGCGGTTAACAACTCACGAATGGTTTTGCCTTTGCCATCAATTGTGCGGGATTGGGATTGTTCGATTGTCATGAAGTGGTCACCACGCTTCGATTCCGCGATGATGAAGGTCGACCTAAGGCACCATGCAATTAACTCTTGCGATAACGCGTATTCAGAAATTCAAAATGCCGTTGCTGCGTTGTTTTGGTCGAGCAGGAGTGAGTTTTGGCCTGCCTTGATTTCGATAGGTACACTCCAAATAGCAAACCCTCTGCGCGTCTCGGTTACTCCATAGACGAAATACTTGCCGGGTTGAATATTGTCAAACTGAGCCTTGCCATTGAAGTCAGTTGTGACGCTTTGAATCGTGTGCTTTCTAATCGATTCTTCTATCTGTACCAGGGTCGCGTCTGGGGAATATCGCCTTTTGATTCCCCAAGTACTGATCAGATCGATTCCTCTGTCTGCGCGTAGGCCAGCGGCAGAAATAAGTGACTCCAAGTCTGAATCCAATAATCGGAATTCCGTGCGGCTAACTGGCTGATTGCCTCCACTCTTGTAGATAATTCCTGCTTCGATTGCCAATGTGCCGGTACTGGGCGTAACGGGCTCCGACGTCGTAACCGCAACTTGTTCGGAAAGGATTATTGTGGCTACTTCATCCATTGCGATTTTCAAAACGTTTCCCGCTATTCGTATTTGTAACTGATCCGCGCTGGCCTGAATAAAGTCCGCATCTAAGGACCTACCATCCTTTAGCTTAACTACAACTTTGCGGGTTTTAGGTTCGACGACTGGTACTGCCGCACCAGTCGGCTTCGGCGGGTTCGTTCGCCGAGTCTGTGACTTTGCGATAGTTGTGCTCAGGACCAACAATGGAATGAGCAGCAAGATCTTGAATTGCATACGGATTCCTTTTCATTGATTACGGCATTCGTCAATCTCTCCTCAAGCCGGCGCGATTCTGACCGCGTTAACCCACCATTCTGAAAAAATAGCTGATCTATCAGGTCCTGATATGGTTGGGCTCCAGGATCAAGGGCAGAGCTTGCAGATCGCGAAATGTCTCCGCGGCTTCTTTCAATACTGAGAATTTTGTCAACAGCTTCGATGATTGCAGTTCGAATCGCCAGAAGGAAAGAGAGGTATATCTAAAGCCGGCCCAAGAATCGTCAAAGCTTGACCCGTTGAGCCGAATATTAATGCTCGACTGCCTCCCTTTGTGTAATCGTGTCAGCCACGAACTCTAGTCCCCAGGAAACATGGCTGTTGTGCTTGAAACCTTGAGCAGAGGTAAAACACCAGGAGTAAGAGGAGACAGCGGTTCATGGGAGTGCTCCTTAGAGGATTCGAGCTAAAGGGCGAAGACTATTACTAACCTAACTTCCAGTCAAGGCTGAGTGGATGGCATGTTATGTTAGGGCGTCCCGCTTGGTGGAAATACCAGAGTCTACTCCTCAAGCTCCCGAACTCTTGTCTGACGCACCCGGCGTCACAACGCCTTGCTCACGATCTCCGATAGTTCAAGCGCAAGTGCATATTTCGAAAGGAATTCAAGGTGTTCCCGAGTCGCATGGCCAAATTCGTGGGGTACGAGGGTTATCTTACCCTTATCTCTCTACATTTTCACTGCAAATGAGCAACGATCTTGCTGGCTCATTCGTGAGAGAGTGGTTTCCCTGTCTTTCGAAAGGTAGAATAGAGACAGCAACGAAGGTGAGTTTACAGGCTCGAAGAGAGCTTGAATTATGGCCAGCCGGAGATCTCGCTGTGACGCACGTACACTTTCATTTCACTCCTTGTTCCACCCTTTCCAAATACTTCGTGACGTGTTCTTCAGAGAAGCGCAGTGTTCGACGTGCGCGGTAGCAGGCCAACCGCTTACGTCGAATCTCACGCATCACTGTAGAGCGGGAGATGCCGCCACAAAGCTGCCTAACATCCTCAACGGTGTACTTCGCTCGCTTGCGCTCCAGCGTCGGGCTGGTCTCCACTTGCTTCTCTTCCTCTTTCATAGTGCTCCTGTGTGAAAATATGACTTCGTTTCTTATCTGAGGATTGGGCAAGGGGCACGCTGGATTTCCAGCACTGCCTGCGGTGCACCTACTGTGCCATCTCGGTTGGACCAGCGATTTCGATAAGTCCGATTCTCTTTAATATCTCGCCAGTCCTCAATCAAATTGGGAGGTAAAAACCCTCGACGGGGCGAACCATTGGGCAAGGCAAAGTTCGGATATCCCGACTTTCGACCTTAAAGAGTGTCCGGATATCCGAACTATTGCTTCGCAAACCGATGTCAAATGCCGCCGGCCAATAGACAAGTTGTCCTCAGCGGTTCGTCCTTCTCCGCAGCCCCTAGCCGCTCTCCGCTTCATTATTAATCGCTGAAGGTTCGCAAATGCGAACCATTGCGTTCCCATAAACGAACCATTGCGTTCGCATATACGAACGCTTCGGCGTCGATCTAGACCCTTCACGCCGGTTTAAGACTTCGCTCACGCAATGTCAAAATTTTTCGCCCCGCCACTGGCTCAACAATTGCTCTTAGTCATTAGGCGAGTACCTACGCTCAACGCGTCAATCTCCTTACGGGCACATCGCGTGCCGTGTTGAGATGGGCCTAAAGACTAATCGGCTTAGAGATTGTGTTTTGGTTTGGTTTATTAAGAAAAGCGGCCAGAAAATGTTATCTTGGACCATAAATAGCAATAGCCGAACGCTCTTTCTTACTTCCCAAATCATTGGTTTAAGCCCTTAGGTGTGCGCGATCGAATACCGGGGTGTTCGCGATCGCAGACACCCCTCGGGTTAGTTTGAAGTGCCTGCCCAATCAATGGTTTAAGCGCCTAACTGTGCGCAACCGAATTGTTGGGGTGTTCGCGATCGCTAACACCCCTCGGGCTCATTTTGAGAGGCCAACGCAAAATCGGAAGCCTCTATCTGACCCTTTGACTCTCCTTAGAGAATGGCTCGCGATATGAATGGTCGTCACTACCAGCACGGATCTCTTTGTAGAAGTTGGTTTTGCTTGAGTGGAGACACATGGACCACCTCACGAATTGCCCTTGCAAGAAAACTGACTAACAGCACCTCGCTTCATGAACGCTGTCCATGGCACACATTTTGTAGACGATCTGATCAGGTCTTTTGATCTACGCCCCTACTCACACAGAACAAGTGCGGTCCAAACACTGGATTCGCATACTTTGAAACATCGAACCCAGAAAACATTCCACTGGAAACTTTGAGTAGCGAGTTTCCATTTGTTTTCAGCAGAACTGTTTCTGGTCCATCAACTTAGACAAGGAATATGGGCCAACAAAAGAATCAAGCAGCGCTGGAATATTAAAGAGGCGCTTGATGAACAACCAAATCTTAAACGAAAGGTTTACTATGGAACTCCCAAACCCGATATCACCCCGTGTACAGCAACCACCCATCATCTCGTGGGAAGAACAACTACACGATCACAATCAGAAGATCGAAGAGTATCTCCAGAATCGCGTCTTCCGCGGTTGCACCTACGAATCAACAGTCAAGTCAGCGAGAACTGTACTGAAGCGTCTCTTCGTGCTGGTACCGATCCCTGATCCTAATCACCCGGATGGACATCGCCACATACTCGTGTGGGAGTTCCTGGATCCGGTGCGCGGATCGTCACGGTTCGGTGTACTGATGTCCTCGTTGTTACAGGGCAATCTAGCGTACGGAACCAGGCGCAGGTATCTCACCGAGTTGCGAGCTTTCTGCGACTACGTCGTCGCTAAGCCTAATATCCCGGGCAGCAACCTCACCATTATTGAAAAGTATGGTCCGATCGCACTTCCGTTTACCAAATACGATTTACCAGTGCATGCGCAGGACAGGCCCACCAAACCTCGTTACGCCTTATCCGCAGAAGTGCGTGACGAATTCTATGAGTTCCTGCGCACCGAACACCTGCCGAACCATCCAGTGCCTCACCTGGGTGCTCAGGATTATGTGGCCATTGTTCTGCAAACCGAGATTGGCGCGCGTACCAGTGAGCTTCTGGGGATACGGTCGAGTGGAGCAAGTTGCGACATAGATTGGCAGGCGGGTCGTGTGCGTCTCTTTGGCAAAGCAAAAGCATTTAGCGGTAAGCGTGTGCGAACCGTTCCGCTCACGGCGTTTGCAATGGAGGTGCTGCGTGTCTTTGAGAAAATCTTCAAACCAATGTTCCCACGGCGGGGTGATGAATCTGAATATCTCTTTCTAGACAAAGATGGAGACCCGCTGATGGACCACCAATACATCTACAATTTCAGAAAAATCGTTGAACTAGCTCGAGAGGCTGGCGTGCCCCTACCTGAAGACCTGCGCCCTCACGACCTGCGACGCACCTGCGCAACACTTGCGCTCGAACAAAATCCACTAGAGTACCGGAAAGTTCTCAGAAAACTGGGCCACACGTATCCCAGCTCAGCCGCTCCGTACCTTATTGCAACGGACGCCGATGTTGAGGATGAACAGGGCGATCTCATCGACATTTTTATCGATCCAGATATGGAGAAACGAGGAACAAAGTAATGCCTACTAATTGGAAGTTGCGAGAGTTATTGAAAGAGCGTGGGGTCAAGAGCGCATCGGAAATCAGCCGAAGCCTTCAGGAGATCGGCTACCAATTATCGGTACAGGCGGTATGCGACCTCCTGAATCGCCCGCCAAAGATGATCCGCCTCGAAACGATCGAGGCAATCTGTAACGCGTTCTACATTCCGCTGAGCGAGTTCCTGGAAGTGTTACCGATGGCATCGCAGAAGCCTCAAAAAAGGATGCGAACTCTACAAAGTGCGCAGCGAGTACAGAAGCGCGGGGTTGGTCCAGGTATCGGAACAATAGATTATGCCGACTTCTATCCGGATGCGCGGAAGTTTTCATCAGGGTCAACAGAGGTGTGAAGAAAGATGCAAAGAGGACGTTCTATAATCTGTGAAGAGTGTAAGTTGCCGCGAAAAAGCAGACGGTGGTTCGACGTATGCGACCTGTGTGTACGCAAGCTTCCGAAAGTGCAATGCGGTGGGTGTCCAACAAAAGTCCGCAGGCTACAACCAGACTCTCCATTTTGTCTGCCGTGCTCTAAAAGACTGTCTAAGGTAAAGATTGCTTGTGAAAAGTGTGGGCTGGCTGATTATCCTCGTATCAGCTACCCCGGCCATTGTGGCAAGTGTTACCTCAATGCGATCCATAGAAAAAATCTGAAGTTGCGCCTTCGGAAGTTAGTATGTTGCGCTTGTGGGCTCACGAAGACCTCCCTCCCTAATGCTGAAATGATCTGTAAATCGTGCTACGAGAAGCGTCGCACCAGCAAAGGAAGATGCACGGCCACCGGATGTAGAGGGTCCATCTACAACAAAAAATTGCAGCTCTGCAGATATCACAATGACGAAAGCTTTGCCCCAAAACGACTGGATAAGTTCATCAAGAGCTACGACTCGCCGTTTCCGCAGAACGTCCGCTATTTCTTGGCTCTAACCACGAAGTTAGGATTGGCTAACTGCAATGTCGACGAAAGGAGCGTGCTGGTCAGAGATCTACTTAAGTATCGCGCGGTCGGTGAATATCTCCAGAGTCACGAGCTTCCTGAAATGCTGACCTGGCAGGCAATTCACGAAGCTTTGCCGAAAGCCAGGAAACGCGGGCAACGAGGACGAGCCAAGGTCCACTTCATTCGCTCGGGCTTATTAGAGCTGGGTCACCATTTCCTGCCGGAGCAGCTCGTGCCGTACCAACGTGAACGCCTAATGGAAAAGTGGTTGAGGTCAGCGCCGGCGATGTTCGGTGAGTACGTAACTGCCTTCGATAAGTGGCTATCGAAAGGGATGTTGAATCCGAAGCTCGACATAAACCTGCATGAAGCGCAGCCACTTGCCAATACAAGTGACTACACACGCAAAACTATTGAGACTGTTATCAAGTTCCTTGAGTGGTGCGTCAAGTGCGACATCTGCTCACTCGCCAACATCAACGAGAGCACGGCAGCAAGTTACAAAGAGACTCTTTTCTGGCAACTGGAGTGCAGCGCTTGCCGGAAACGAATCTCGTTAGACGTCGCTAAGACAAATGAGATTTGTAGTAATCAGGAATGCCAGGCGATCAATTCTTACGTAAAAATCAGAAGGTTGGCGCGTGCCACAGTTAATCAATACACAGTGAATCTTCGTACGTTCTTCAACTGGGCACAGCTGCGTGATTTAGTTGCGGAAAATCCGTTTCCTTATAACAGCGAGAAGATCCGAAGAGGCTTCACGGTGATGAATAAACGTGGGCAGATGGTTGAGATCGCAGCTTCTATCAGGCGGTACGACGATAGAGTTGTCGAACGCTTCTTTAGTTATATGGCTTCGCCTGACGCTGACCCCGAAGAGGCGTTGATATTGTATTTGATCTTCTTTCACCTACTTACTGTGACAGAGATGCGCAACGCAAAAATACCATCGTTGGTGGCGGCGGCGGAGAATCCAACAGGCGAATGCGACCGCGCAAGAGATTTCGAGTATTTGCTGCTACCAGTTCGCGAACCGAGTCGGGGGCTACAGTCACCCAGACGTGAGGGACCAATAATGAAGTATGCGAAAAAGGCAGCGTGGTGGCTCCGTCCTCTGTTAGAGCGTTATTTCGAGAAGCGAAAACGTATCGGTGTCTCTGAATACCTATTCGTTGGGCGCTATCAGCTGACACAAAACAGGCCAGTATGCGACACACAAATCCTCGATCTGCTACAACGAGCTTCACAGCGTGTATTGAATGGAATGGTTAACCCGCGTGACCTACGTAATACTGCAGCCGCAATTCGGGCGGACAGATCCAAGCGCCGCGGCGCGATTCTCACAAAGCTTGGTTACACACGTGGATGGGCCACTCGATTCAACTATCTGGAAACTTTTCTACTGGAGCCTAAGAGGACACCAAGACGACACCAACCAAAGCGCCAGCCCCCAGCGGGGGCGTAGCGTAGTGAGCGGTGCGAGGTGCGCCGAGCGCGCGAGCGAAGCGGGCGCAAGGGGGAGAACAAATAAAAGTAAGCGGGCGTTTGATAACAGCGATTCTGTTCGGGAGCGCCGCCAGGCGCTGTAGTTGGGAGAACAGAATCTTCTGTTATCAGATGACCGTCCGATTTGAGGCTCTCTTTGCCGAAGTCCTCTTGTTTCGAGGACTGTCGCAGATGCTCCTTCTGCGACGTCCGAGAAACTAAACGATGTGAGACGAGTTAGGAATTGCAGTATAAACGAAGGGCCAAGTGCTCACCTGGGAGCACTTGGCTTTTCGGTTGGGCGAGACATTCAGCTTTCGATTGGGATTCGGGCGGCCTTTACTAATGGATCAATTTTCAAGATAGCTGAAGGAAAAATCCAGGAGAGACACAACTCACAACGCAGCGCCGTCGGTATGAGGAGATCGTGCGTATTCAAGTAGTGTTTTGAAGTGAACTTGATTAATGAGAGCGATTGTGACAGGAACTGCTACGGGACTCTAGAATGCCTACTATTTGATGAGAAGTGTGATCTCGGGTGGGAGTTCACTAAAGAATTTTGTCAGGTTTTTGGTCGGATTTCCAACACCAAAAATTTTCGCCGCACTGCGCCATAGGCGCAGTTGCGGCGGGGGCAAAAAAAGCCAGCCGAGTGCTATCGCACTCGCCTGGCTATTCTTCTCAGGGGAAACTTTATTGTGGCGAGATCAATTCGGGCCGCCCATCGCGAATCATTTACAACCGATGCAGAAGTGAAGCGTTGAACGCTACCAGCATCCGACAAGCGCCGCTGTGGGCACGGTAACGGTTCAACCTAACCTAAAGTCAACCGTTAGACTTTCGACCTTCATTGAGATCATTTTGAAAAGCTGCCAAGATTGCTAAGCACACCCACTCCTTAGCGCTCCCTATCAATTCCGTCAGCCTTGTCGGGTCGATAACGTAACTTGCAGGGGCATCGGTGCGCACATGTTGTGAGGTCACTATGCGATGACCAACGTGATGAGGCCATCAGCGCCCGATGCCCGAGGCTCACGCGCCATCTCGGCGGTACGCGTGAGCTGTCTGAAATGTCAGATCTCAGGAATTTTCTCGGCGTAAAGCTGGTCTTCGATTGCTGCTAGCAGAATGCGCTTCAATAAGACGTCAATCGACACGCCAAGCTTTTCGGCCCACTGTTGCAGGAAGACTCGATCTCTGGGCCGAATTTCCCTAGGAGTTAGTTCTACTGTAGCGTAAGGCGTTTCAGCGTGAGTGCTCGCGATAACATTATTCCGCATGGCTTCTCTTGTTTGTTCGTCCATTTGGAACTGCTTTCTTCTTTGAGGCTTTGTTTGATTTTCGAGGCTTGGCCTTTTGCTTCGCTTCGTACTGTTCGATTAGACCGGCCTCGGTTCGTAGCACAGTTCGAAATTGTTCTAACTGCTTAATCAGTAGATCAATCTTCCTCAAGCTCTCACGCCGGGCGCGAACAGTGCCGAGAAAAAATTCGAGCTGGATACGACGCCGACAGTCAGCCAGCGTTAACATACAATGGCCCCACTTATACTCTCCGCCTCGGCTTGATTCGACCTCAGTAAGAATGTAGGACGTGTGGCCGGTCGAAATCGAAGCTAAGAACACTCTTTTGCGATAACCGAATGTGGACATAGCGACCTCCTTCAGATCGTGATCTGTAGGCCGCCCCATTTTTCGTCTGCGGTTTCTGCATATTGCCGAACGCAGACAGATAGGTTTTCGGAAGGAGGTAATTACTTGGCTTAGCGAAACAGACTCAAGCTTATGCTCGAGCCCTAAGCTTCGAAGGATGTTTGAGACAAATCAGCAATCAAAGGAAGTTTATGAGTCTTAGTTTGGAGTCGCAGGATATGATAAATGGAAACCCAGGCAGCCCATTGCACAAGTCGAAATGAAGACCCGGCCGTTTCTGATTAAGATTCTAATTGTACTGTTCGTGATCGGCACTGGTGCGAGTCTGATCGCCGTCATTTCGCTGAGCTTGCCAAACAGCTTCCTTGAACCCGTCTGGAGATTAAATCCACACGCTCGTGAGGGCTTTGCTCGCATGGGCGGTTGGTCAGTGGTATTGATGATGATGGTCTGTATTGCCTGTTTGCTTACGGCGATCGGCCTGTGGCGTCGTTTACGATGGGGTTATTGGCTTGCGATTGCGATGCTGATCGCTAATCTGGCCGGAGATGTTATCAACACAATCGCCGGTACGGAACGCCGAGCAATTATCGGCATTCCGATAGTGCTGTTTCTCTTAATTCTCTTAATGCGCCGGCGAACCAGAGAATATTTCGAATATTGTTAATGCCGCAGCGCTCGCCTTAACATTGATAGTCACATAGCGCACTCAGGTAGATCGTGTTCGCGACTTAGCTCCTTTCCGCGTCGCAATGGATACATTAGCCACGGTTAGCTCGCTTCGAACGAGAATCGTCATCAGAGCAAGTATGTCGTCTAGTTGTTAGCCATGCGTTTACATCGTGTACTTGTTTTGGAATCGATAACAATTAAACCGTCTCCACGGCGACATCTGTGCGGACGGTGACCCGCGCGCCTCGCTGGCGCAACATCAAATCCAGCGCGAAGTAAACGAACGAAATCGCGCCGACTGCGAACACTGTGTCGCCGATCATTCGCATCCAGCGTAGGGTTTGCATCAGGTCAGTTTGTAGAAATTCGGGACTCCGCGCCGACCAGTAGCCCACCGAGACAGATTGATAAGTCTGTAACAAGCCTACCGGGAGCAAACTCAAAAGAATTTCCAGCATCAGCCCAATGTTGATGGCCCAGAAGGCGAGCCAGATCGGTCGATGCTTCCAAATGACATCCGGTTTCATCGCTCGCAAGCAGAACAGCATCAAGCCGAGACCAAGCGTGCCGTACACGCCATACAGCGCGCCGTGCGCGTGCACCGCAGTCGTGTTCAGACCCTGCATGTAATAGAGCGCTATGGGCGGATTGATCATGAACCCGAAAATTCCGGCGCCGACCAGATTCCAAAATGCAACTGCAACGAAGAAATAAACCACCCACTTGTACTGCGCCAGCCAGGGCTTAGCCTTCGCACGACGAATGTTCGCAACTGCTTCGTAACCGACTAGAAGCAGCGGAACAATCTCGAGAGCACTGAAAACAGACCCGAGCGCCAATGCGACTGTCGGCGTGCCTGCAAAGTAAAGGTGGTGGAGTGTGCCGATAATGCCGCCAGTCAGATAGATCGCGCCAGAAAGCAGCGAGGCTCTGGCCGCGCTCTCTGCGTGAATCACGCCGAGCTTCGCAAACAAGAACGCGATCACCACGGTCGCAAAAACTTCGAAGTAGCCTTCCACCCAAAGATGGACCACCCACCAGCGCCAGTACTCGACCACCGAAATGTGTGAACGCATTCCCCAAAAAAGTCCTGGGCTATAGAAGAGTGCGATGCCCGTGGTCGAAAGAAAATAAAGAATGATGAGCGACTTCGCGCTGCCTTTTTGCTTCAACGCCGGAATCGCCGTTCGCGCGATCAGAAACAGCCACAGGAGCAAACCAATGAAAAGCGCTGCTTGCCACACTCTTCCCAAGTCAACGTACTCATAGCCTTGATGTCCAAACCAGAACCAGAGGCTGCCGGGAAGTTTGTGCATGACGGACATCCATTGGCCGGCCATCGAGCCCAGCACGACAATTAGCAGTGCGGCGAAAAGGACATCGACACCCAACTTCTGATACTTCGGTTCGTAGCCGCAAATGAATGGCGCGATAAAGAGACCGGCGGCCAACCATGCGGTCGCGATCCAGAAAATCCCGAGCTGCAAGTGCCACGTGCGCGAAACAACGTAAGGAAGGTACTGCGCGAGCGGAATGCCATAGAAGCCCTGGCCTTCGACGCCGTAGTGCGCGGTCACCATGCCCATCGCGATTTGCAGCAGGAACAAAAGCGTGACCACGATGAAATATTTGACTGTCGCTGTCTGTGATGGTGAGAGCTTCGCGCCGATCAGTGGATCTCGATTCGGGATCTCCTGTGAAACAACTTCGCCTTCGCCTTTGTGCGCGTAGAACCAAACCATCCAGCCGATGCCGGCGAGCAACATGATCACACTGACGCCAGTCCAGATGACGGCGCTACTCGTCGGTACATTTCCTACCAAAGGCTCAGACGGAAAATTGCTGGTGTAAGAAATGGTGTTGTCAGGGCGATTCGCCGCCGAGGCCCACGCGGTCCAGAAAAAGAAAGAGCTCAGTTGTCGAAGCTTCACGGGATCGGATTGCGCGTTCTTCTGGATTGCGTAATTGCTATTACCGTCAGTGAACAGCGTCGAATAATGTTTGAGATTCGCTTCGAAGGCCTGGGCGCGAATTGGCTCGACTGTTAAGCGACCGGTGGATGCGTCGTAATTGTTTTTGCGCATCACATCCTGAAGGCGTTGACGCAGCGCAGCCTGCTGCTCAGAAGAAGCTTTGTCATACGGTGTTGCGAAATCTTTTTGTGACCAATCTGCGAGGATGAAAAGCGATTCGCGGTGTAGATAGTCGGCAGTCCAGTCGGGCGCGACGTAGGAACCGTGGCACCAGATCGAACCCATTTCCATCCCGCCCATCGCCTGCCAGACGTTCTGTCCATTTTGAATGTCGTCACCGGAGAGCAAGACGCGTCCGTCTGTAGTTGCAACCTCGCGCGGAATTGGCGGCGCTTGACGAAATATTTCGGTGCCGACCCAGCCAAGCACGCCAAAGGAACATACAAAGATGGCGACGAAAACTATCCAAAGTTTCTTCATTTACGTCTCACTCCTCAAGAATTTGATTTGATCCAAGGAAGACTCGCGTCCGGATCACATCCAGGAGCAAAGCACGTGCCCACACAGAATTCGCTGTTTAATTACCGTCTTAGAGTCGCTCTTGCGGAGAATGGCTGAACAGGTGCGAAGAATTTCGCAGTAGGTGGAGCTTAGCAGCGGTGCCTTCGCGCTGGAAAACACCACTCCCGTTCAAACCTCGTGCGGTTGATGCGTGCGCGTGAGTTTCACGAGCGGTCAGGGAAGAAATTCGCAAACTGGATTATTGGTCAGGAGTGAGTTGGTAGCCTTTCCGATATGAGAGCCTAAGATTCGAACTCGCCTGCGATCCGCCAATCCGTACTTTTAGCTTGCGCCAACCATTGCTAGATGTCGCCGAGGAATAAAACGCGAGCGTATATTGTTGGCGCAATTCCGAAGCTATTTGTGAGCAGACAAACGCCAGTTCCGATTCACTATCTGTCTCGGGAAGGTAGGTTGTTCCGCCACTCGCGCGGGACATCTCTGCCAGCACCGCCCTACCGCTGGCGATCTCGGGGCTTTTTTGAACCGATCTGAGTGCGCCTTGACGCGTAATGTCTTCGAAGAACCAGCGACGATAACCTGCGAATTGGTCCAATGCTGGATCGGCGATGCCGATGGCGTAAATCTGAGCGTCGAATGTTCTGAGATGATCGCGCATCTGGTTGTAACTATGCGTACTGCTGGTGTCGTAGCCGTCAGAAATCAGGAGTAACGCCTTCTTTAGATTGCGCGCATTTTTTAGTCGCGTTGCAGCCAGAAAAACCGCGTCGTAGAGAGAAGATGCACCTCCTGGTTTTACAAATCGCAGGTGATCCAGAACCTGATCTGATGAAGGGATGAAATCTATGGTTAAATTTCCGCGCTCGCTGAACGCCATAAAGAAGAAATCATCTTCGCTTCCCAAGGTGCGCGTGAATTCCTTTACCGCAGTGAGCACCGAACGCGTTTGTTCAGGAGTAGTCTCGTGAATTTCACAAACAATTCCGATTGAAACAGGTGATGCGTCTGCTGAAAAATGCGCAATTTGCTGTTTGACCTTGTTGTCGTAAATCGTGAACTGATCTCGTGACAGACCTCTTACATATTGGCCCTTATGATCCGTGACGATCACATTAAGAGTTACGAGGTTAGTACCGACGATAACGCGGTCGTCTTGTTGCGTTTGTCTGGTTGAAGTTTGTTGCCCCAGCGTTGCTGCAGCACAGGTAAGTATTGCCAAACAGAAGTAGATAGTTTTGAGCATGAGTACCTCACCTCTTCAAGAGTTTCCTAAGACGAAACGAGGCAACGCGCGATCAGATTGAGCAAGAAGCATGCCGCAATTAGACCACCAGGCGTTGCATCAATCTTCGCTTAACTACTTCAACCAACAAGAGGTAGGTGGCCGTTGCAAGGGCGATGAATAGTAAGAAGGTGAGTGGAAGGGGAGTAAAGCCGATCACTGATCCCAGTCGCGTATATGGAAGCAACGTTCCGAACAGCACGATCGCAATCGTGGTAATGGTCAAGGCCAGACTCGGCCTGCTGCGCAGCGGGTTGCGCGCGGTACGAATCACAAAGATGACTAATGTTTGTGTCGCCAGCGATTCGACAAACCAACCAGTGTGAAAGAATTGTTCTGAAGCAAGAAAGACCTTGAGCAAAACGAAGAACGTTAGAAAGTCATAGATCGAGCTCAATGGGCCGATGTAGATCATGAAGTCGCGGATTAATTTGATGTTCCAACGCTGTGGCTTGCGAATGAATGTCTCGTCAACCGCGTCAGTTGGAATGGTCACCTGGGCCAGGTCGTAAAGAAAATTGTTCAAGAGGATCTGTGTCGGGAGCATTGGCAGGAACGGTAGAAACAAGACTGCGGCGGCCATGCTGAACATGTTGCCGAAGTTTGAACTGGTTCCCATCAACAAATACTTCATCACGTTTCCGAAGGACTTTCGGCCTTCAATAATGCCGGCGTGCAGAACGTCCAAACCTCGTTCAAGCAAAATGATTTCGGCGGCGTCTTTCGCAACATCGACAGCACTTGAGACTGAAATGCCAACATCTGCTGCGTGCAGTGAAGGTGCATCGTTTATTCCGTCGCCCAGGTAGCCGACAACATGACTTCGATTTTTCAGCGCGAGAATGATCCGGTTCTTTTGCGCGGGTGAGACACGGGCGAAAACGGACGTCTGCTCGACGATGTGGGCCAGAGCGGGATCGGAAATCTTATCGAGTTCCGTGCCTAATACGATGCGGCCGGAGTCTAGTTCCACCTGCGAGCAGATATGTTGTGTCACCAATTCATTGTCGCCGGTCAGAATTTTCACCTGAATACCATCTCGTCGCAGCGCGTCGAGAGTTGATTTAGCTGTGGGCAGCGGAGGATCAGAAAAAGTCAGGAATCCGGCGAGCACGAGTCCGGTTTCATCACTCGCTGTGTACACGTCTTTAGCTGGAACCTTCGCATACGCGACAGCTAGTGAGCGGTAGCCTTTAGCGCAAAGATCGCGGTAAGTGTTTTCGATACGTGCATGAGAGTCGTCTAAAGGGTGTTGCTGATTATCCACTTCATAAGAAGTACAAGTGGAGAGCACACTTTCGGGTGCGCCCTTCGTGATCAGTAATCTCTCGTCGTTATGCTTAACCACGATTGAGACACGACGCCGCTCGAAGTCAAACGGTATCTCATCCACTTTCTGATAGTCATGAATGTCGGGGTGGTCGTGCTTGAGAACCGCGGTGTCCAGGGGATCGCTGCGATGACGTTCCTTGATCGCTTCGTCGAGCGGATTGGTGATACCGGTTTCGTGCAGGCTGTTGAGGAACGCGAGCAGAAACACTCGTTCGCAGGGCGCACCGAAGGGATCGAGATGTTGTTCCAACGACATCTCTCCACTCGTTAGCGTGCCGGTCTTGTCGCTGCACAGAACGTCGATGCTGCCGAAGTTCTGCATGGCTTCGAGATGTTTCACGATCACGTTTTTACGAGCCATGTGCACAGCTCCTCGGCCAAGCGTGACCGTCGTGATCATCGGTAGAAACTCGGGAGTTAAGCCAACAGCAAGAGCCACGGCGAATAGCAGTGATTCAAGAAAGGGCCGATGAAAAAGAACGCTGATCAGGATGACGAATAGAACCAGTAATATCGTCGTCCTCATAATCAAAAAGCCAAACCGTCTTGTGCCTCTTTCGAATTCGGTTTCCGGAGCTCGCTTTGCGAGACGTGTGGCAATATCTCCGAAGACGGTGTTCTTGCCGGTCGCTGTTACTAGAGCGGTCGCCGTTCCACTCACGACTGACGTGCCGAGAAAAACTCTGTGTAAATCCTTTTCTGAATCGGAGCTGTGATCCGAACTTGCGGTTTTTTCGACTGGCAATGATTCGCCGGTAAGCGCCGCCTGCTGGACGTGCAGATCGCGCGTTTGCAGTAGTTCCGCATCGGCTGGAACCAGGTCGCCGGCGGCGAGCTTTATTACGTCGCCGGGAACTATCTCGCGCCGAGGAATCTCGATCCATTTGCTATCTCGGAGCACGCTTGCAGTGGGCGCAACTTCTTTGCGAATACTGTCGACTGCTTTCTGTGAGCGATATGTTTGAATGAAATTCAGCGCGACGCTGAACAGGACCATCGTGACGATGATTGAGGCGTTGATGACCTCACCAAGCGCAGCAGATATGCCACTGGCCACAAGCAAAATAATTGCGAGCGGATTTGCCAGGAGGATTAGCAGTTGGAAGAGAGGCAAAGTCCGTCTTACGGGCGCAGGCTCGTTGGGGCCGAATTGCGCCAACCGCTGTTTTGCCTCAACTTGTGTAAGGCCCGATGGACTTGTTTCTGAAGTGGCCAAATTCACTCTGCCGTAGAGAAGTTTGAGTTTAAAGAAAGCCGGCCGTGTTAGGCTCGCTCCTGCTCGATCTGTCTAATCCTCTCACGTAGCCACCCGGCTACGTCGCGCTCGAGCTTTGTTTGATTATCCTCCAACTCCAAATCCTGGATGGTCTCACCATCGCTATTCAAAGGAATGAAGTGACAAGGCACTTCTTGAGCCTTATTCTCCGGGCTCACAAATTCGAGCAGGTGACATTCGTTGCAAGGATGAGTGCGCTTCGGATCGCCATAGTTAAGACAGGTCAGTGAATCCTGAAAGATCGATTTGCTTTGCCACGGCGTGCGAACTGAACGTCCGTAACCGCCCTTTTCGATGAAGTCCAACTCAGCTTTGAGGAGCTCGAGAATATCGCGGTCATCGGATGCCATAGTAATTACCTCCTCTTCCATCCTGAACTGCGCAAGGAACATGCCACGCAGATCAGCGAGTATTCGTAAACACTATGAGTTTCCTAAGCCTGAGTGTGAGTAAGCTTTCGCATCCGATGAGGAAAAGTCCACAAGTTCGATGACATTTGCTTCGACTTCCACCGAATTTGGCCGGGTATGAGGCTTGCGAGTTCACCGCTTGGGCCTATGCAGGAGCGAGGTGAACTACGATGAAAATTCTTATTGGTTACGACGGTTCCGAGTGCGCAGATGCTGCCCTCGATGATCTCACCCAAGCCGCATTACCACCGACGGGTGAAGCTCATATCTTGTCAGTCGCTGAAGTGTGGCTTCCGCCACCACCACCTTCCAGTTATGAAATCATCGAAGAGGCGCGAAATGCCAACTCGCCCGCCGAATTACAGCGGGATTTTGCAAAGTACTGTGCGGCAGCGCAGGAGGCACTGGCTCTAGCTGAACGCGCTCGCGATCGAGTGCAGGCCAGATTCCCAAACTGGAAGATTAGTGCTGGTTCATCGTGTGGTTCACCAGCCTGGGAACTGGTTGCGAAGGCTGACGAATGGAAACCGGATCTGACTGTCGTTGGCTCACACGGCCGCACCGCTCTCGGCCGCTTCGTCCTGGGCAGTGTTTCTCAGCGCGTACTGACAGAGGCTCGGTGCTCTGTGAGAATCGCTCGCGGTCGCGTTGAAGAACCAAATTCGCCAGTGCGCGTCATTGTGGGCACGGACGGCTCACCAGCAAGTGACGAGGCTTTGAGAGCCGTTGCTGCGCGTCAGTGGCCGCCGCAAAGTGAAATAAAAGTGATCACAGTTGACGATCCGTTAGCGCCTGAGTTCTTAGGAAAAGTGATTCCACCGCTTGGCAAGATGCTTGAGGAAGATCGACAAGAGGAGCGGGCGTGGCTTGAAAAGATCTCCAAACAGTCTCTCGACATATTGCGCGGGGCAGGAATTAAAGTTACGTGCGTACTCAGGGAAGGTGATCCGAAGCAGGAACTCTGCAAGGCAGCAGAGGAGTGGAACGCCGACTGTATCTTTGTTGGTTCTGCCGGTTTCAGCAATCGCTTTGAAAGGTTTGTGCTCGGGAGTATCTCCGCGGCAGTTGCAGCACGTGCGCATTGCTCGGTTGAAGTTGTTCGCAAAAGTGCCAAGCCGGCTAAGTAGATTTTTTTGATTTCGGAGGCTATACCCATGATGAGAACGCTGAACAATGAAGAGGCGCGGCGGCTTCTGAGTACCGCGCGTGTTGCGCGGCTCGGTTGCATTGTGAATGGTGAACCATATGTGGTCCCGATCAATTGCCATTTGGAAGACGATTACTTGTATAGCCACTCTCTGGCGGGACTGAAGATTGCCGGACTGCGTGAGAATCCCAACGCGTGTGTTCAGGTTGACGAAATTGAGAGCGACTTGCGTTGGCGCAGTGCAATCGCTTTTGGCAAGTATGAAGAGATCACCAAGCCCAACGAGCGCGCAGATATTCTCAACACGTTGCTTCGGAGGTTTCCCATGTTAACCCCCGTTGAGTCAGCCATTGCCGTCGATGGTTCGGCGCCAGAGGTAATCGTCTTTCGAATCAAGATCGAACGCCTGACGGGAGTTTCAGAGGGATAAAAACATCAGATAGACTCTCTCGCCAATGCAGCACGATCAAATTACCAGTCAAAAGAGCCTGGCTGAGCGCCGTGACGGCGACGTGGTGTTGCGTGACGGCTCAACGGTTCATATTCGCGTCATGACGTCGGCGGATGAAGCCGGCCTCTGCGCATTATTGAACTCGCTATCGGAAGATTCCCGCTGGCTGCGATTCTACTGTTTGCAGAATAGCGTTGGCCTGGCTGCCGAAGCTCATCGAGAAGCGAACCTGGACCAGGCTTTCGGACTGATTGCATGCAGTGGTGACGAGCAGCGCGTTGTGGGCCATGCGTTTTATGTTGCCATAAACGAGCAGCGCGCCGAGGTCGCCTTCACTATCGCAAACGACTTTCAGGGGCGCGGACTCGGCACCATTTTGCTGTGCCAACTTGCGGATGTTGCTGCGGCAAACGGGATCAAAGTCTTTGAAGCCGATGTGGTGGCGGCGAACCATGCGATGCTGCATGTGTTCAGGGAATCAGGGTTTCCGATTGAAGTAAATGCGAGCGCCGGACAGCTTCACGTAGTCTTTCCAACCTCTTTCAGCGACGAAGCACGCAAGCAGTTTGAACGGAGGGAATCAAACGCAGCCGTAAATGCGTTGAAGCTTTTCTTTGAGCCACGCGCTGTTGCCGTGATCGGCGCTTCACGTCAACGTGTCACCATCGGCGGAGAGATTTTTCATAATTTATTGAGCTTCGGATTCAACGGACCGATCTATCCCGTCAATCCAGCCGCAACCTTCATAGAGGATGTCAAAGCCTACCCATCAATCGAGGATGTTCCTGGTCCAGTGGATCTTGCTGTGATCGTTGTTCCTGGCGTGAAAGTGGTTGAGGTTGCAAGTGAGTGTGCGCGAAAGGGCGTAAAGGCCCTGGTTGTGATCTCAGCCGGTTTCTCAGAGACGGGCGAAGACGGGAAGCGACGACAGGCTGAATTGCTTGGCGTTTGTCGTAGTGCAGGCATGAGACTGATTGGTCCAAACTGCATGGGCATCGTCAATACGAATCCAGCAGTATTACTCGACGCCACCTTTGCTCCCGGAGTTCCGCCACGTGGACGCGTAGGTTTCTCATCACAGAGCGGTGCGCTTGGTCTTGCGATCATGGAGTTTGCGAATTCACTCGGCCTCGGCATCTCAACCTTTGTCTCTGTTGGCAATAAGGCAGACATTTCCGGAAACGATCTGTTGCGCTACTGGGAAGCAGATGACGACACTGACGTGATTCTGCTTTACCTCGAATCGTTCGGAAATCCGAAGAAGTTTTCAGAGATCGCGCGCCGCGTTGGACGCAAGAAGCCAATTGCAGTGGTGAAGAGTGGACGCTCAACCGCGGGTGCGCGTGCCACTTCATCGCATACGGGCGCGCTGCTCGCTGCTTCTGACGTCACGGTTGATGCTCTGTTTCGACAAGCCGGCGTCGTTCGTACGGATACGTTAGCGGAGTTGTTCGATGTCGCGTCGTTGCTGGCAAACCAACCGTTGCCAAAAGGAAATCGAGTAGGAATTATTACCAACGCCGGTGGCCCTGCGATTCTGTGCGCCGATGCTTGCGAAGCTCGTGGGCTCGAGATTCCGGTTCTATCTGATACTAGTCAGTCTCGACTGCGGGCGTTTCTTCCAGCAGGCGCAAGCGTCGGCAATCCTGTGGATATGATTGCGTCTGCGCCGGCAGAGCATTACCGGCAAGTGATTGAGATTGTTGGCAGGGATGAAAACATTGATTCTTTGATTGTGATTTTTACGCCGCCACTTGTGACTCGTGCGGACGACGTTGCCAAATCCATTGTCGAAGCGGTAGAGCGTATCGACAAGAGCAAACCGGTGCTGAGTGTCTTTCTTTCCGCTCAGCAGCCTCCGCAGGAATTGCGAACGACGAAACTCAACATACCTTCTTATTCATTTCCCGAGACTGCGGCGATCGCTTTAGCACGGGCTGCGCGTTATCGCGAATGGCGCGAACGACCCGAGACCTTTCCAGCGAAGTTTGCCGATATTCGTGCGGATGAGGCGGCGGCCGTGGTCGCGTCAGCTCTTGGCCGCGGCGAGGGATGGTTAATGCCGGACGAGGTGGCGAAGATCTGTTCCTGTTACTGCTTGCCATTGATTGCTCAACGAGTGGTCACGAGTGCTGACGACGCTGCCTCCACCGCAGAGGAAATGGGTGGCGAGATCGCTCTGAAAGTTATAGCTCCGGGCCTGGTGCACAAAACTGAAGCAGGCGCAGTGAGACTTCATTTAAGTGGTGCGGAAGCAGTTCGAAAGGCTGCACTTGAAATGAGTGAACGATTGAAGTCTCGGGGACTTTCGCCGTCAGGCTTTGTGGTCCAACAAATGGCCCAGCCAGGCATCGAAATGTTGGTTGGCGTCGTGCACGATCCGCAGTTTGGCCCGGTTGTAGCCTGCGGCGCCGGCGGTGTCCAGGTGGAGCTACTGAAAGACGTTTCAATCCGTCTCACTCCTCTTTCAAACGAGGATGCCACGGAGATGATCCGGGAACTTAAGACCTATCCATTACTGACGGGCTTTCGCGGGAGCGTTGCGTGCGATGTTGCAGCGCTCGAAGATGGTTTGCTGCGCGTTAGCGCAATGGTCCAAGATATCCCGCAAATAGCCGAGCTGGATTGCAATCCTTTCGTGGTCCACGAGAGCGGCGCAACTATTCTCGACGCTCGTATTCGCGTGACTGCCGTTGCGCCACGCCCGTTGGTTGGTGCTCGTCGCTGACTCTTACAATCTTTCAACGCGGAAGTCTTCCATAGAAAGCGGATGCTCCCGACAATGAAAGCGACCTGGTATCGGGTGAGCACGTCAGCAACGTTATCCTTCTCCTCCAAAATTGACTCCCTGCGCCAACCGCTCCCAGTCAGCCCGTCGACAGTTCTTTCCGATCCGGTACGGTTAAGCGTTTGTTGCCCGCACTCACACAGTGTTTGAACAACGGCGTAACAGACTCCTCAGCGACGAACACCTATATTCAGAATGCAGTGGCGATGAGCCACCGGAAACAAAACAACCGTCGCCCAAGGCGACAAGGGAGGATTTATGACACCAAAACATCTGATCCACATTTTCATCAACAAGAAGAAGTATGAACTTGAAGACCCCGTTCAAACGGGCGCAAGCCTAAAACAACTCGCTGGGATTCCCCTCAACGATGTGCTGTTTCTCCAGCGCCCCCACGAAGACGAAGTGATTCCGAACGACAAGAAGATCATGCTTAAAGACGGCGATCATCTTCACAGCCAGCCTCCTGCCGACTACGGTCTTCAATCGGCGATCCTGACCGAAGCGGGCCTTGAGCCCGCTCGGGCCACCCTGCACAACCAGCCGGAAGGGTGGTGCTTTCTCGTAATCTCCGAGTACGCACTACCCGGTCAGTTTCAGCCAGCACTGGTTGAACTCCTTATCAAACTGCCGCCGGGGTTTCCTGACGCTGCGCCGGATATGTTCTGGGTCTATCCGGCGGTTCATACAGCCAGCGGAAGTCTTCCCCGCGCCACGTCCGAAGAACGATTGCTGGGAAAAACCTGGCAGCGATTTTCCTGGCATCTGGCGGCCGGTGCATGGAAACCGGGTGTCAGCGATCTGCGCGACTTTTTGAGATGCATTCACAGCCGATTCTTACAGATGGATTGATGGAGAGCGACCATGAAACTACGGGTACTTGAATCACGGTGGACCCCATTTATCAACGCGCTAATTGAGCGAACCGACGTGGAGACCGCTGGAGTTATCCTGGCCGAGCGTCTCCGTGGCGGCGACGTGCTCTTCGCGCGACACCTAATAGTCATGCCTGAGGCGGGCTACACCATCCGGCGCGCCGATCAACTTCGGCTTGACCCCGTCGCGCTCAACCGCGTCATTCATCCCGCGCGCGACGCTGGTTTGTCCGTTATCACGGTTCACACACACCCGCACACGGATCGACCATGGTTTTCTGCCGCCGACGATCATGGTGACGCGCGGCTGATGCCGTCCTTGTTCAATCAGATGCCAGGCCCTCACGGCTCGATCGTCATCGCTGGAGAAACGGCTCAGCCTGCCGGCCGCGTCTGGTCAGAAGACGGAAGAAAATCCGAACTGGAAACGCGGATTGTTGGCTCCCTCCTACGAGTTCATCCATCAGCCGCCACGGGTGAAGTTCCTCCGTGGTTCGACCGGCAGCGACTGGCCCTCGGGAAGGCAGGACAGGACATCCTGCGGCATCTGCACATCGTTGTAATCGGCTTAGGCGGAACCGGGTCAGTGTGCTTCGCGCAACTCGCGCATCTCGGGGTCGGGAAAATCACCGTGGTTGATGCAGATCGCGTCGAGGACTCCAATGTTAGCCGTATCATCGGCGCAACGACTCACGACGCAGGTCGTACTTTCAAGGTTGATGTCGCAGCCCGCTACGCGGAGCAACTGGGTCTCGGCACGCAGGTGAGTTGTCTTGTGGGTCATCTGGGTAAGGAGGTGTCAATAGGAGACCTCGAAGAATGCGACATCGCCCTCTCGTGCGTCGACCGCCATCTCCCGCGCGCCCTCCTCAACCGCCTTTCTTATGAAGCGGCGATTCCGCTCATCGACATGGGCAGCGCTTTTCGTGTGGATAGAGATGGTTGCGTTGTCGCCGGTGCGGGACGTGTAGTCATTTCCGGTCCGGGCCGCCCGTGCCTCGCCTGCTGGGGACATATCGATCCGGACCGGATAAGGATTGAGTCGCTGCCCGCGACGGAACGCGCCAGACAAATAAAAGACGGCTACATTGACGGAGCGGATGTGCCACAACCCAGCGTGATTTCATTCAACACAACCGTTGCTGGAAGTGCGGTAGTCGAACTGTTGAGGTTAGTCACCGGGTTTGCCGGAACAGCCGATCTGCCCATGCGACTGTCCTTCGACTTCGCCAACGGGACCGTTCGCAGAAACCGTCTGCCCGAAGGTACAGGATGTGGGATCTGTTTGCCTGAATATGCTACAAAGGACACAATTAACCTTAACCACGGCGACCCGGCACCGATCTCCGTTGGTATGTACTGATAGACTGAAACCATGGCATTGCCCCTCGCTTATCTTGACGCCGCCGTCATCGAGGAAGTCTCGCTCGATACCTGGAAAGACGTCTTTGATTTCGTCGGATGGCCGGACTCCCTGATGGACAGGCGCGCGTCCTTCACTCATGAAAATGTGTTGCAGGCCTTCCAGAAGGATGATCCCAGCGATCATCTACTTCAGGCGCTGGAAACTCTTCATGATCTCGGGACGGAGGCCGGACGTGACGCCATCGTCACAGCAATGAATGATCGCCGAGTGCCGCTCGACACACTACCCCCAAATACCGGCGAGCGTGAATTCGCCCTCCGGCTGTTTATAGCCCAGCAAAACAACGCGTCGTTGGCAGATGTCTTCGCACGCGCGCAGACGCAACTTCAGGAAGGAGGCGATCAGCGCCGCTACAACGAGTTCATGGGAAGAGAACCGCGGTCCGTTGTGAATCTGAGTGCGAAAGCACAGATGCTCAAAGAACTGGTCCTGCAATATTGCCGAGATTCAGATTTTGGTGAGCATGTCGAGGTGCGCGCATTTGAGGATGACGGGGCATATGTGTTCACCATTCTTCGCAGCCACCACGTGAGAAAACCACTTGCGGTGGTTCGGGGCCATGAGGCACGAGCCACAATTGAATTTCGGCCGGTCCATGGCGACGTCCTTCGCTATGAAGCATCGATTAGTCGCCTTCGCATCGCCGCTCGCGCCTCCACTATGATCGAGTTCTACCGTCGCGCCTTGGGAAGGGTCTTGTTTGAGGACGAAACATTTTTCGAAGGCGCCCCGGTGTGCAATCTGCAGGTGCTTCAGGAGAAAGGCCGGGAAGCGCTCAACGATCATAATATCTTGAGTGTTGGAAGAATCTGGATGACAGAATGCCTTTGGGAGCGCGGCGACCGGAACTTATTGCATGTTCGATCGAATGATTGCTTCCGGACGATGGAGGAACTTCGCCTTCCGCTTTCGGAAGGCGCGATCCTGCAGGCAAAGCTCAAAGTGCAGGTCATCGGAAAGAGTACCCGACCGGTAACAGTTAACATTCGTGTCCCGAGCCGCATCGAAATCAGTCAAAAGTCGCACGAGCGGCTTATTGAAAGAGTGCTCGACGCAATCGGCATTCGCAACTCGGCCCCGAGCGCTCGGACGACCGACCTTTGGTCGCTGTATCCGTGGCGTCAGCCAACTCATCTATGGCGCGCTTTGTTCGGGCCTGACATGGACGCGATGGTCCAAAACGGCACCCTTGTTGCGATCCAGCTGGACTCAGTCGCGCATCCCGACCATCCGGGGGCGGGTCGCGTGTTTGAACCACATGAGTTATCTGACGGTCAGTTTTATGCAACGAGTCAGATGCCCGAGATTCCCTCTCGCTCCGTAACGGCCACAGATCTCGACGGGTTCGAATTACGTCCCGAACAGCTTCGACTCTATCTTCGGTCGAAACTCGGAATCACTTCTGGAGGCACCACTTGGGATGGGCAGGAATTGCTTGATCTGGGAATGATTCAGCTTGGTGATCATCGCCTCCACACGAGCTATGCCTTACGAGAGCCATCAGTCGGCGCCGGCGCACGCGTCCGTGCCTTGGCAAATGGCATACCCTCTGTTTTATTGCTCCCCTCGCCTACTGCCAAGAGTCTGGAAATTCCGCACGTCGTCTTGGACACAGCGCTCCCCACACGCGCACAGGTATTACCGGCTGCAATTAATGCATGCGGTCTTGCGCAGGTTGTACCTGCAGTATATGTCGCGCCGGAAGGTGCGCGGCTTGTAGTCGACAGCCAGTTCAAGAAGATCTGGTTCGATGGTGTGGAGATCGACGGCCTATCGTCGGACTCACAAGCATTCCGGTTTATCGAACAACTCGCGCGCACGCCCACCTTAGTCTCGAGCGGTGAACTCAGCAACGATCTATCGCCGGGCCGTCTTGATGGCGATACCACGGCGCGACAGGCAAAAAGCAAGGCGAACAAACTGATCAAGGAAGCCTTGAGAAATGCGGGACGAGACTTCGATGACGACATTTTCCCCAACGCTGGCAGGGGCTGTTACCGCTGCGCTGTGCTTCCTTACGTCCAGTAAGAACGATCTCGGAGTTTCGCATCATTGCCGCTTCAAGAAAAGAATCTCAGTAACACAGGAAGATTAACAATCCCATGCCAGTGACCAAGAAGAGAAGGAAAAAGCAAAAACAACGAAAGAGTAAACGCGCGCGAAAAGGAAAGGAGAGCACTGAAAAAGGTGGGTTGCTGGAACAGATTGCCGCTCGAATGTATGGGTCACCGTTTCATAAGGTTACTCCTAACGCGAAGCTGCCACCAATCAACCGCGATCCCAAGAAGAAACGCGAGATCGATGTTCTGCTCGAAGGCAAAGTAGTTACGCGTCCACGTCAACGCGCGATCGAGTGCAAAAACTTGGGGAAGAAAGTTGGCGTAGGAAAGATCGACGAGTTTATCGGCAAGCTCGCGGACGTTGGCATCCCACACGAACATGGTATTTACATTTCTCCAACGGGTTACACAGCGGGTGCCGTAGATCGTGCCCGGCCAGTGAATATTCAGTTGTTGACGTTAACCGGCCTTACTGAAGATGGGCTGGCCTCGATTGTGGCGAAAGCCTCCCAGCTAAGAATTTTCTACTTAGCTCAAGTACAGGGAATAACAGTTACGAACAACTTAGAACGGATCGAAAATGGCGGTGAGCTACTCATATTTTTTGACGCCAACAGAAATTTTTGCGGCACCGTTGCCGATTTGATATGGAATCAGTGGGAGGCTGGACTGATTCCAGCAGAAGCCGGACGCCATGACATCGATCTGATCGTACCTGAAGGATGGAGGCAGATCGTAAATGGCAAGGAAGAGCCCATTCTAGGAATTAACGCGGTAGTGCAGGTAACAGGATTCGTCCTCAAGATTCCTGGAGAGAGCACCTATCACACGCTAATTCGCGCAAGCGATGGCAAGATAGAAAAACGGCAGCTCAATACAACCTTCAACGTTAGTGTCGATCAAACAACTGTGCACACGCTGGAAGCGTTTGACAGCGAAGCTGAGCTGTTGAATGCGATTCAAGCCTTAACCGGTGTTCGCGTGACGATCCGAACGAGACTTCCACGCATTCAGTACATGAATCGATTCTATTATCCCATGAGCGCTCGCGTTGTTCAGCTTCTAAGAAAACGCTTGGAAGATCCGAGTGAGCCAGAACAATCGGCAGATGATCTGCAAATCACTGAAATCGAAGGGACGGATCTCCGCGCCGTTTTTGAGCCGTTATCTGACACGTATCCTGGGAATCTCGTTCCAGTGATCGTATACGAGGGAGCAAAGGGGAAAGCAGTCGATGTGTCCGGCTTGTTGCGGGCTGGCGAATACGAACGCGTGTGTCAGTTCGAAAAACATTTTCGGAAACAGCCAAGACTGGAACTCTCAGACTTGCTTCATACGGCCAATCTGATTTATGCGGGCACGCTTTTGGATGCAACGGCCGGTTTGTCGCGCGACCAAGCGCTGCGCCTGGCTGATCGAGCACGAAGAAGGGTACTCAAAGCGCTGCAATTCAAACCGGACTCGGCTGACGCACATCACGATTTAGGCATTGTTCTTCAAGATCTGGGACGACATTCCGATGCGGTGAACAGTTTTGAAAGCGCGTTGGCATTGGTCCCTGCGCAACTTTCGACTTTACTCCTAAAAGCGGAATCGTTGAGGGCGCTGGCGCGATATGAAGATGCGCTGACATCCTATGATCAGGTCTTGAGTTTAGAGCCGGAGAACGTAGAAGCGCTTTATTACAGAAGCGGCATTCTCGGAATGCTCGGTCGATTTAAAGAAAGTATAAAAGGCTATGAGGCAGTGTTGAGCATAGCGCCGGGGCATTACGAATCGCTCTATTGTCGCGGATTAAGCCAGTTTCGTCTCGAATCATATGACGACGCCATAAGCAGCTTTAGTGACGCGTTGCGGGCTCGGCCAGCCGAATTAGACCCGCTAGTGTATCGCGGAAGGGTGTTCGAGATAACCGGTCGAAACGACGAGGCGCTTGCTGACTACACAACTGTATTGTCACGCGACCCGAGTAAGGATGAGCTCTTGATTAATCGCGGATCCGTGCTTCGTTCGCTTGGTCGGTACGAAGAGGCGTTAGCAGACTTCGATCGTGGATTGCAGCACCATAGTGACCACGCGATCGGGTGGAACAATCGCGGGGCCACTCTTGATAATCTTGGTCGTCGTGAAGAGGCGCTTGAAAGTTACGAAAAGGCGATCGAAGTAGATCCACTCAATAGAATGGCTTTAACGAATCGCGGCATTTCGTTGAGCACGTTGGGACGGGTGAAAGATGCGTTGCCAAGTTTCGATGCCGCACTGAAGATCGAGCCAGACGAAGTAGGAACTCTCCACTCAAAAGGACTCGCCCTATATCGACTCGGTCGATTTGATGAAGCGCTTGAGATTTATGATCGTGTTCTCACACTTAGTCCTGACGCTTACGACACGTTAGCTAACAAGGCACTCGTGCTCGCCGAAGTAGGTAGATCCGACGAGGCTATCGAAATTGCAAGTCGGGCGCTTAGTTTGGCGCCTCAAACAAGTGACCGATCAATGCTATTCGCGATTCGCGCAAAGATCAGTTACGGGATGTCTCGGTTCGGCGACGTGGTAGCAGATATGGTTGAAGCTTGGAAACTGAATCCAAATCTTATTCTTTCTCTGAGAGAGTCTCACGCTCCTTTTGTCGAAAGCTTCAACGCCTTACCTTCAGTGACCGAAGAAGGATCAAAACTCTATGCTGTTTTGTCAAAGAAACAGAAAAAAGGGGCTTAGCGGAGTTTGTAGTTATCCTTCATACGCGAGATCATCGTACTCCTCGTTGCAGACTTCGCAGCGAAATGGATTGTCTAAACCCGAGTTTATGGCCTCCATGTAAAGACGATAGCCTTCGTCGTCCACGTAAAGCTCCTTGGCGCACATGCCGCAACGCACCTCGTGCTGTTTGTCGTCGGTCATGATTGAGGCGGCAGCGGGCGGACTTTGCTGATTCTGATCTATATAAGAGCGAACTGTTGACATAATCCCTCCAAGTCAGTTTTGTACATTCAAGTAACGATGATCCCTGTAACCGGCTACGAGAACCGGGCAGGGCGCCTCACGAAGCACGCGGTCGACGTTTGAGCCCAGCAATTTCTCGATAGTCCAATCGCTGCCACTGACGCCGATGCAAATCAAATCGATCTCATTCTCTCTGGCGTAGTTCAAAATCTCTTCATGAACTTTGCCGCAGCGCACCACGTTGACAAATTTGCACCACAGATGAACTTCCTTCGGTAATGTTTCTTGCAGCTTCCGAGCGGTGAATGTGTAGGCATTTCCAGTGCTGGACGATGACCAGGCAAGCTCGGGTTCTTCGTGTCCATTAGTATCGAGCACATGCATCAAATGCAGTTCGGCCTGGTATTCCTGCGCCAGAGAGAGGCCGAAATTCATGGCGGTCTCTGAGTCTCGCGAGAAGTCATGAGCTATAAGAATCCGATTCAAATCGATTTCACCAGTCGACATACTCACCCACTCGCGTTCGAGCGGATGTGTCACAAGCACCGGACAAGGCGCGTTTCGGCAAACTGTCTCAGCGGTCGAGCCAAGCAGGATCGCAGCGCGTGGCCTTCGGCGTGAACGCATTACGATCAGATCAATTTTCTGCGCCACAGCCTCTCGGAGGATTGTGTTGCCAATGTGGTGAACGTTGGGTCGGAACAGTCCGTGCCAATCGAGCTGATCCATAGTGGCAAAACCGAGATGAGGCACAAGCGATTCGACGAACAATCGATTCATTTGTGTTTTCAACTTCTCTTCGTCTTTTTCCTCAATAAAAGAATCCTGTTCGCTGCAATGCAGCAGGAAGAGCTTTGCTTCATAGATGCGCGCCAAGGCGACGGCATAGCGCAACGCTTCGTCTGATTCGGTTGAAAGGTCTGTGGGACAAAGAATGCGTTCGACTTTGATCATTTGCTCACCCCGCTGTTCTAAACGGCAAAGTCTGTGCCCGGCAAAATACGGTCAGTTCGCACCTGTTTGGTGGGAGAGTGCGGAAAACGGCTCCTGTGAGTGCGAAGTTTTCCTCAGTCAGCCACGGCTGGTTCGGTGATTTGAGGACGGAAGGTTTGCAACAGTCCGAGCGTTATGGCAAGCACGACAGGGCCGAGTACAAGCCCCAGCAGTCCAAAAACACTGATCCCGCCAAGGACGGAGAAGAAGACAAAAAGCTCGTGCAGTTTGGTTTGCTTCTTAATCAATCTCGGCCGCAAGAAATTGTCAATGGTGCTGACGACCAATGCGCCCCAAACGATCAGCAGCACTGCTTTGATCCAATGTCCGGTTGCAAGCAGGTAAATCGAAAGTGGTAGCCAAACGAGAAATGATCCCGCAATCGGAATCATGCATACGAACGTCATCAGCACTGCCCACAAGACTGGCGAAGGCACACCTAACAGCCAGAACGCAAACCCACCAAGCAGTCCTTGAAGTGAGGCGATGGTCACTACGCCGTACACACTTGCGCTGACCACTTCCTGAGTTCGCGCAATTATTGCCTCGCCTTGCGGAGGACTCACGGGCAGTGCCGCAGGCAACCTCTTCACAATTTGTTCGCCATCCCTGAAGAGATAGTACATGGTGAAAACGACAAAGAATGCTTTCACAATGCCGCCCAGAACATTGCCGACCAGGTTCCAGGAGAACCCCAGCAAGAATTCGCTGGAACGTTTTAGCTGTTCGACAAGAAACTCTTCCGAGCGCAATGTATCGATCCCAAAACGGGACTGAAGCCACTCGGAGATTTTTCCGAATAGCGGTGTTTGCGTATTCATGAATTGCGAGATCTTCGTCGGCAAATTGGGGGCGACGTTTGCCAATTCTTGCGCAACAGCTATCGTCAGCAAGGTAAGAGGGAGAACAACGATAAGAATTACGAGTAAGCAAGATAGTAAAGCACTCAAACCGCGATATTTGATCTTGCTTCTCAACCGGCGATGGACAGGATGAAAGACAATTACCAGAACTATTGCCCATTCCAAGACTCCGATGAAGGGCTTCAGCATCAGCCAGCACAGGTAAAGACCGATTCCGGTTGCGGCGAGAACAGCCAACCAGCGAGCTTGATTGATTTGACTCTTCACCTGAAGTGCTCCTTTCAGCGGTAAACCGAAAGCGCTTCTCGTCGGTGGCGGAATACAAACTTCGTCATTTCAACAATGACAATCGGCAATAAGCCGCAACTACCGATCACAATCCAATCAGTTGCGAACGGTTTAACCGTTCCGAGGATTGTTGCAAGCGGAGATAAGTAGATGGCAAAGAGCTGCAACAACACGACAATAAATGCCGCGATCCAAAGGAAAGGATTTCTGAAGATTCCGTCGAATGCTGACCGTGTGCGAGACCGACAATTAAACGTGTGACCGAGTTGGACCGCGACGAGAGCAAAGAGTGCAATTGTGCGCGAATGAGGACCTGGTCCATAAACCTCAAGCGCCCACATGTAAGCGCTGAGTACGATCATCGCGAGCATTACAGCCTGCCAGCCAATCAAAACAAGAAATGGTTTTGACAGGAGAGTTGTGTGCGAGCTGCGTGGTGGTTGGCTCATGATGTCCTTCGACGGAGGTTCCACCGCCAACGCCAGCGCGGGGAATACATCCGTAACCAGATTCATCCACAGGATTTGTAGTGGCAACAAAGGCAAGGGCCAGCCGGCCGCGATGGCAGTGAAGATCACCAGCACCTCACCAAGATTGTGAGAAAACATCATGTGCACAAACTTGGTGATATTTGAATAGATCGTGCGGCCACCTTCAACAGCTCTCAGGATAGTCTCGAAGTTATCGTCGGCCAATACGACATCAGCCGCTTCTTTGGCCACTTCAGTTCCGCGTTGGCCCATGGCGATGCCGATATTCGCTCGTTTTAAAGCTGGCGCATCGTTGACGCCGTCGCCGGTGACTGCGACGACTTCGCCCGCCTGTTGCAATGCTTCCACGATCCGCAATTTCTCTTCCGGCGAGACACGGGCAAAAACATCAGTTTTGCGAGCCAGATCCGCCAGTCTCGCGGGTTCAGTGTCGATTAGGTCGCGTGCGTGAAGAGCCACGGGTTCCTCTTGGCCCAGGCCAAGCTCTCGTGCGATCGCGATGCCTGTCTTTAACTGGTCACCGGTCAGCATCACTGTACGAATGCCTGCCGTCTTTGCGCGTTGGATGGCTCCGGCAACACCTGGACGCGGAGGATCGATCATTCCTACCAGTCCAACGAAGGTGTATCCATTCTCCAGCGCTTCTTCGGAGGCGTGTTCAGCGTCCGTTTCGAAATGTTTTATCGCAAGCGCCAGCACGCGCAAGGCGCGGTTTGCCATTTGCTCATTAGCGGCGGTGAATCTTGCAAGGGCGTCATCGTTAAGCGGCGCCGTAGTACCAGCAGCATCGCGATAACTCGAGCAAGCATCGAGGACAACAGCCGGCGCGCCTTTCAGAGCGGCAAAGTGCTGACCATCAGTCTTGCGATGTAGGGTGGTCATCCGCTTGGTCGAGGCGTGGAAAGGCTGTTCTGCAATCTTTGGATGAACGGCACGCTCGTGTGAAACATCGAGAACAAGTGCATCTGCGACAACGAGCAGCGCTGTTTCTGTCGGATCTCCTATGGTGCGGCTTTCATCCGTTGCCTCCGCGCGGAACGATGCTTCATTGCAGAGCACGCCAATTCGAACTGCCTGCTGTAACAACGGATCATTTTCAAGCGACTTCTCATGCTCTCCGATTTCAATGCGCCGCCCATCTGACAAATAGTATTCACGTACGGTCATCCGGTTCTCGGTGAGTGTTCCGGTCTTGTCCGCACAGATGACTGTAGTGCTTCCAAGTGTTTCCACCGCAGGGAGCCGGCGCATGATCGCGTGCTGTTGGGCCATGCGCAACACACCGAGCGCAAGAATCAATGTTGTTACCGCCGGAAGTCCTTCAGGTACTGCTGCGACGGCGAGACTGATACCAACTTCGACCATTAACCACAGACCATCCCCGCGCAGCCATCCTGTGACCATTACGATGGCCGCAATGATCAGAACGAGGTAGACCAACGTTCGTCCTAATTGTGCGAGTTGTATTTCAAGCGGAGAGCGCTCCTTCGTCGAAGTTGCAACGAGCCGCCCAATCTTGCCGAGCTGAGTGGCAGTGCCGGTGTTCACTACGATCGCCACTGCTCGACCGGCGGCGATGGCGGTCCCGAGATAAAGCATCGACCGACGCTCTGCCAGAGGCATTTGTACTGAAACAGCGCGGATGTTTTTCTCTACAGTCGTGCTTTCGCCGGTAAGTGCCGATTCCTCTGCTTCGAGGCGTACAGCTTCAAGGAGTCGCGCATCAGCAGGAACCCGATCGCCTGCGTTCAGAATCACGATGTCGCCCGGAACAAGCTCTTCCGCGTCCACGGTTGATTCAAAGCCGTTGCGTCTCACTCGTGTGAGCGTGCGCGATTGACGCCGCAGGGCATCGAGCGCACGACCTGCCTGCCACTCAGTGGCAAAACCGACGGCTGCGTTGAGAACGAGAACAATCAGAATCGCAATCGCTTCAGCGCTGTCGCCTGTTGCCCAGGAGATAACGGCCGCGATTGCGAGAAGAGCAATCACGATGCTCGCGAACTGATCGATAAGTACACGCCAGGCGGGACGAGATTGAATCTGCTGAAGCGCATTGAGACCGTAGCGCTGCTGTCGCTGGTTTACTTCTGCCGGCGTGAGTCCGACTTTTGGATCGACCTCGAGTGAAAGCGAGACATCGTGTGCTTCGAGCGCGTGCCATTGTGTCTTGTCCGGAGCAGACGGCGCTGAAGTGATAGGGGATTTAGCAGGAATTGTCGCAGCGCACATCACTCCGTCCTTACGATCACACCGGCACCGCGAATCGCATCGTGCTTCAATGCAATCAATGCTTCGTTAACCTGCTCGAAAGGAAACGGTTGCACGTGGGTACGCACGGGAACGCGCGCTGCTTCAACCAGAAACTCGCGACCGTCTTCACGGGTGTTGTTTGCGACACTTCTCACCATCCGCTCGCCATATATCAACGAGTAAGCAAATGATGGAATTGGACTCATGTGAATGCCGCCGAGCACAAGCGTGCCGCCCTTAGCGAGCGCCTTCAACGCGATCGGTACGAGTTCGCCGGCTGGTGCGAAGATGATTGCAGTGTCGAGCTTGACTGGTGGATCTTCAGCCGCATCTCCAACCCACGTTGCGCCTAACTCATGGGCCAGCGCCTGATGACGCCCGCGGTCGCGCGTACACACGTAAACTTCTGCACCGCGATATCGGGCCAGTTGAATACAGATATGGCCGGCTGCGCCAAAGCCATATATGCCTAGCCGTGCTCCACGCCAGTCGTTTCCGTTCAGTCCGGTCAAGCGCAGACAGCGATAGCCAATTATCCCGGCGCAAAGCAGTGGCGCTGCTTGAATGTCTTCGAAATTGTCAGGTATCCGGTATGTAAAAGAGGCTGGTGCAATCGCGTATTCAGCATATCCGCCATTCACACTCCAACCTGTGAACAACGCCTGGTCACAAAGGTTTTCGCGACCGGAAACACAATACTTGCATTTACCACACGTGCGATTGAGCCACGCTATACCGACGCGATCGTTGATAGCAAAGTCTGCAACCTGCGATCCCACCGCAGCCACACATCCGACGATCTGGTGACCGGGAATCACCGGCGAGAGCCGCACTGGCAGTTCACCCTCGACGACGTGCAGGTCCGTTCGACAAATACCGCAGGCTGACACGCGCACGAGCAGTTCATCTTCGCGCGCGTCAGGCGTCGGCACATCGCCCAACACAAGCGGGCGTGTATCAACACTTGCCGAAGTTTTTAAGATCCAAGCTTTCATCATCAAGCGAGGCGTTCCTCCCGCCTACACCGCCGATATCTTTTTAGGCCGATCTCTGCAAAGTTCAAGTGTAGATGAGTTGTTCGTTTGTTCCCATGACGTTCTGGAACTCCGTCGATTTGTGAAGAAGGGCAAGGTTCGTGCCTCCTGAGAAACTAAAAAGGAACGATGATAAACAGCGCAATGAACGAAGCGTACACATCTTGGCCGCGAGTTTCCACGCACTGTTTGCGGAACTTTCCGCATGAACTTTCGCATGACGACTACTTCCGGGTGAAATTGTTCGAACGAGTGAACGGCATGTTCATTGCTCAGGTGTGAGTTGTTTGCGAAAGCGGGGGGCACTCGCAAAGGAGACTGATTGATGAAAGTAAAAGATGTAATGACGCCAAATGCGAAGGCTATTTGGCTTACTGAGAGTTTGGCTGATGCAGCCAAGTTGATGTGGGAAAACGACTGTGGAGTGCTACCTATCATTAAAGACGGTCGGAAGGTTGTCGGTCTGATTACTGATCGGGACATCTGCATGGGGTCCGCGATGAGAGACACAAATCCGTCAGCTATTTCCGTTGAGGAAGTGATGACGGGACAAGTTTATGGCATCAAGCCAGAAGACAACATCGAACAGGCATTGCAGCTAATGCAGCAACACCAGATTCGAAGGCTGCCGGTTATCAATCCGGAAGGCGAGTTGGAGGGCATTCTATCTATGAACGATATCGTGCTTCACGCCAAAGCGCCGGATGCAGCAGCACGAGGTTCGATCGACTACGGCGATGTTGTGAAGACTTATCAGGCGATCTGCCAGCACCCCGTTCCAGCAGCAGCAAGTTCGAGTGTTTCCGCGTAGCGCATTAGTAATTCGGTCGTGATTTGAACAAGGCAGAGCCTGGAGAGGCTATGGGAGGTTCGTCATGTTGGAACTAAGAAGTGATAGAGATCTGAAGCAAAGAGTATTGCGCGAGTTGAAATGGGATTCGCGTCTTTCCTGGGCAAGCATCCACGTTGAGGTTAATGATGCGGTGGCCACGCTAACTGGTTCCGTAACCAGTTATGCGCAGAAAATCGCGGCACAGGAAGCCGCTCATCGCGTTGTGGGTGTGCTTGATGTAGCAAATGACATCGAAGTTAATCCGATCGATAGCTTTGTGCGGAGTGACACCGAACTCGCACGTGCCGTTCGCAGCGCGCTCGAATGGGACGCATTGGTCCCGGATGAGCAGATTCAATCAACCGTATCGGACGGCTGGGTAACGCTCGAGGGCGAAGTGAATTACTGGCGCGAGCGCACCGATGCAGAAAGAGTGATCAGACGGCTTACGGGCGTGGTCGGTGTAATCAACAAGATCACGATTCACAAACAAGCGGTCAATGAAGAGCAGTTGCGTGAGGAGATTGAAGATGCTTTGGAGACTCGCGCTGACCGCGAAACTGAACGTTTGCGGATCGAAGTTCACGATGGAGCTGTCGATCTCCGGGGACGAGTTCACTCCTGGCAGGAGCGACGAGCGGTGCTCGGTTCGATCAGCCACGCTCCGGGCGTGACGCAGATAAAGGATCACCTTCGTATCGATCCCTATTTCTAAATTTAATCCGCACTCAAATGTGAAAGGAAAAGACAATGAAAGAAGACACCAAGAAAGGAAACATGGAGGTGGCGGTAAAGACTCCTGAGATGGTGAATCCGTTTCAGATGATGCGCCGCTTCACGAATGACATGGAACGGCTGTTTGAAGATTTTGGAGGATTTACCTTCCCGAGTTTCTTCAGGACGGACTTTGCCCCGTTCCAGATGGAGTTTGACAAAGGCGAGTGGGTGCCTGAGATCGAAGTGCTCCGGAACAACGGACAATTGACGGTACGTGCCGATCTTCCTGGTCTCACAAAGGACGATGTGAAGGTTGAAATCACAGATGACCTGCTGACGATCTCAGGTGAGCGCAAAGAAGAGAAAGAGGAGAAGCGTGAAGGTTTTTATCGCAGCGAGCGAAGCTACGGTAGCTTTTATCGGCAGATTCCTCTTCCCGAGGGCGCCAAGACCGAGAACGCGGCAGCGACATTTGCTAACGGCGTACTCGAGATAACAATCCCGGCGCCTGAAGTCGCAGCGGCAACTCGGAAAGTTGAAATCAAAGAACCAACAGCCGAGAAATCCGTCAAAGCCGCCGCGTAGGGGCATTTCTCAACCTGGCCGAAGAGTCGGTTTCTTTACAGGATCGGTTCCCCGGCCAGGTAGAGAGAAACGGTTTTGCTAAGGCCTCTTTCGCCATGTCTACAAGCGACTCAACCTGTCGAAATCACACTGCGTGCGAAGGCTGCGCGCTGCTGCGTTGTTGTCCAGTGAAGTTGGAAGCGTTGCTTCAGACACTCAGGCGAGAGCGTGAAGGCGCTCGCGAACGTAGTCCCTGGTTGAATGTGGACATACTTGGTGTCGATCGCCACAGGGTGGCGAAAGTGTGCCGATCATGAATCTCATCAACTGGCGCAAGAGTTTTCACCGTAAAATTTAGCGGCTGCATTTTCATGGATGCCATCCATTCGCAAATGGTCTTCTTTCCCTGTATAGGCTTGTTGCCCACCATCGTCCACTTCACGTCATCAGCGCAGAACGACAGGAATTCTTCAACGCTACCTTTGGCAAACGTCGCATTTAACTTTTCAACGATCTGTTTGTTCTTAGGTGACATTTCATTTCTCTGTTCGCGCGGATGTTAAGGAGCCATTCTTTCGGCGCGCCTTCGACCGTGGTACAGCGAACACCTGTTACGAATCATCGAGAACGTCAGAAAGCAGGATCTCAGTGTAGCGTAATCACCGGCGAGATACCGGGTCACACAAACCACTTTGGTTTCTAAAGTCTGGTATCTAGTTTTCAGGTTAATTTAATTCGCTTTCCCAACCATCCATCGAACGACTTGACTCTGGAGCTAACTCAAGGGTCTATATTTACAGGTGAGGACCGGTCTGTGGAGCAGACGGAATTTAGGATCGGTGAGGTAGCGACGAGCTCAGGTGTAAGCGTCGATGCTGTTCGTTATTACGAACGATTGAAGCTCTTGCCTCGGGCCAGGCGCACGTCCGGAAACTTTCGGCTCTTTGGTCCTGAAGCAATAGAGCGAGTGCAATTCATCAAGCAGGCACAGGAGCTAGGCCTGACGCTGGATGAGATCCAAGGACTTCTGGCAACCGGTGGAGCGGAAGAGTGTCGTCGAGTACGGGACTTGTTGAATAAGAAGATTGAGCATTTGGATGACAAGATGAAAGCGATGCGGAATTTTCGCCGAATGCTTGCACGGCATCTGTTGGAATGTGAACGCGAACTAGAAGCGCATGGTGACGCGGCCTGTTGTCCCGTTGTCGCAGTCGGCAAGGATCGGCGAGTGAGTTCGCAGGTTAGAAGCAAAACAGCCGATGAATAGCGATCGAGTTAGTGCGCAGCGCTCAGGATCGTGGCGGACCATTGTTGCCAGTCTGGCCGCGCTCGGCAGTGTTGTGCTCGCGTCCAGTTGTTGCTTGCCAATGTTTCCGTTCATCTTTGCGGCTGGCGCCGCAGGGAGTTCGGCGTTTTTTGTAGCAGCTCGTCCTTACCTGCTCGCGTTATCACTGCTATCGATTGGTTTTGCGTTCTATCAAAGATGGCGGGCCAAAAAGTGTCACTGTAAACCGAATATGTTAAGCACGATCGTTTTATGGTTTTCATTGATTATGGTGTTGACATTCTTCCTATTTCCGCAGGTCATCGCGAACTTAGTTGCCAATGTCTTAGCAGGTTGAAGATGAAAGCTAGAAGAATCATTTACATCGCTCTCGTGGCTGCCTTAGCCCTTGTACTGTTCGCTGTTCTTTATCTGTATGTTGGCGGCAGTGTTCCAGCCGGCCAACAGCCCTTGGTGCATCTAAACCCATCAAACTTCGATTCATTAAAAAAGTCTTTCAATGAATCTGCCGATTCGGTACGTGTCATGGTGATGCTCTCACCTACTTGAACCGTATGTTTGCAGGGGGCCTCTGCATTTCAAAAACTTATTGACGAGGATCGCCAGGGTAAAATCCGAGTCTTCGTGATTTGGGAACCGGTGTTGCCAAGCGATTTAGCTGCTCCTTCCACGATGACGCTTCAGCGTATCTCGGATATAAGGGCATCACAGTACTGGGACAAGGAGCATCTTGTATCCAAATCGATTGGCGAAACTGATGGAGTAGTTTGGGATTACGTTGCTGTCTATCCGCGCGGCAAGCTATGGGAACAATCACCGCCTGAGCCAACGTTTTCAAATGCTCCGGTGATTCATGCAATCGATGATACGAGAGAAGCGGTCAAAAAATTGTTAGCAGAAAATGCACAGTAGCGGAGCTTTGCACGAGAGTAATAAATATGAATTGTTGCGCGACAGGTAGTGCAAGCGAAAGGGCACATCTACAGCCAACTGAAATCGTTGAGGAAGCCTTGCGCGAGAACCATCATTGCCGAACGTGCGGTCGTAAAGGCAAACCAGTTTCACGAAAGACCGTTTTGCTTATGGTGAAGCCTGAATTCTTGGAAGAGGCGATGATCGGTCGGTATACCTTCTGCGCATCGCGGGACTGCAACGTCGTCTATTTTCAAAATGACGGGAATTATCAATTCACAGTTGCAGACTTGCGCATCCGAGTCGGTCTCAAGGTCAAAGACGATCCTATTCCGGTCTGTTACTGCTTTGGCTTTGATGAAAGACATATGCGAGATGAGATAGCCCAAAGCGGCAGTACGACGATCCCCGGTAAGATCAGCCACTTGATCAGTGAAAGTTTGTGCGCGTGTGAAAGCCGCAATCCATCCGGTATGTGTTGTCTCGGCGAAGTGAACAGGGCTGTTGGGGGTTTGAAACAGCAACGTTGATTGGAAACTCAGGTGCGCTTGGAAGAGGAGCACTTGTCAAGAATGCATCCAAAAGCTTATGAGAAGTACCGCATTCGTGTGCGGCGATGGATCTAGATAAGTCGGTGAAGTTGTTCCAAAGATCGTTTGACTTCAAAATACGTTAAGACATGAAGGACCAAGCTGAATCGCAGTCGCCAATCGCTTGTGATATGAGTGTTCTATCGCCCGATCAGAGAGCGACGCACATGGCGACGAGTCGGGAGCTTTTCTCCCGCCTGGAAGAGATCCGAGAGCTCGCGGATGGTTATGAGTTTCATCTTGCTGATGATTCGTCCGCAATAGCGATGGCCGCTGAGTTCATCTCACTAGAGAAACTGTGTTGTCCGTTTCTTCACTTTGCGCTCGAAATTAAGCCTGAAGGCGGACCAGTTTGGCTGCGTCTCAGAGGCCGTGAAGGCGTCAAAGCTTTCATTCGCGAGGAGATTAGCGGCTTGCTCGGGAATGCAATTGATTGGAGATGACGTGATCGTACGGTCAGCACTTCTCTTTGTCCTTGCTGGATTGATGGAAATTGGCGGCGGTTACCTCATGTGGTTATGGCTGCGTGAGAAATGGGCCTGGTGGGTGGGCGCGCTCGGCGCGTTCGTTCTTGTCGGGTACGGAATAATTCCCACGCTCCAGCCCGCTCATTTTGGACGCGTCTATGCGGCGTATGGCGGAGTTTTCGTACTGATGGCAATGCTTTGGGGTTGGTGGATCGACGGACAACGCCCTGACCGCTGGGATGTCCTCGGTGCTGCGCTTTGTATTGTTGGCGTAGTTATCATCATGTACGCGCCGCGCAGCGCGAACACTACGATTTAAAACCAACTCAACGCGGCACCAGAGTCACGGTTCAGCCGCGTGCCATTTCAATAAACGTTCGTGCGGCCCGACTGAGGTGTTTGTCTTTTCGATGGACGATCTTCAACTCGCGACGAATATCAACACCTCTCACAACCACTGCGACGAGACTCTTGGCCTTCAACTCCGTTTCCACTGCAAACAATGAAATGAAGGCGATCCCTAATCCACTCTGAACTGCTTTCTTGACGGATTCAGGATTCTCCATCTCCATGATTGGCTCCACCGTCAGATTCGATCGCTGTAAGTGGCTTGTAATCGTTGCGCGCGTGGCTGAGCCAGGTTCGCGCAGAATAAATTTCTCTTTTCTAAGATCTTGCAGCTTGACTGTCTTCTTTCGTGTTAGCGCGTGAGCAGGAGCAACAACCAACACCAATTGGTCCGTTAACCACGGTTGCGCATCTACTTCATCGCCAGCAAGATGACCGCCAACAAATCCGAAGTCGAATTCGTTCCGGGCCACCCCATCCTCAACTTGCCTTGTGTCTCGGATTCCGAGTTGTATTTCAATATTAGGATAACGAGCTTTGAACTTGGCGATTGTTTTCGGAATCAGGTACATACCCGGAGTAGTACTCGCACCGATTCGAAGCGAGCCACGTTCTAATCCCTGTAACTCGTCAATAGCATGGGTCGCGTCCTCAATAGCACCGATCACGCGGTGCGCATGAGGAATGAGAAGTGAGCCGGCTTCAGTTAACGCCACTCGCTTACCGAGTTGCTCGAATAACTTTACGCCGAGTTCGGTTTCGAGCTGCCGAATGCGAACTGAGACGCTCGGTTGGCTAAGATTTACTTCCTCACCAGCGCGAGTGAAGTTCAAATGCTTCGCTACGCTCAAAAAGACTTCCAGGCTCCTTACTTCCATACAGCCAGCCATTGTAAATCACTATCGTAACTATCGAAACAATTCATTTCCCTAATGCTCGACTGAGACTTAGTATGGGCGGATTCATCAGGGAGGACCGGGCTTATGATGGCTCAACTTGAAGCTACCGATACGCTGCATGGGTGGCAGGAATCTGCAAAATACTGGAACAAACATAGCGCTACCATTCACTTAATGTTTGCGCCATTGACTCGTGCTCTTATTGAAGATGCTGGACTCAAAACAGGGCATCTGGTTTTGGACGTTGCGGGTGGTGCAGGAGAGCCATCGCTCACGATCGCGGGAGTCGTCGGACCAACAGGCTCAGTCATGTGTACTGATGCAGTTGAAGAGATGGTAAACGCAGCGCAAACCGAAGCCCATGAACGGGGAATTGAAAACATAGCGTTTCGTCAATGTGTTGCCGACTCTTTACCTTTCCCAAACGACTCGTTTGACGCTGTGGTAAGTAGGCTCGGTGCTATGTTCTTTCCTGAGCCACTGGATGCGTTAAAAGAGATGCTACGCGTTACAAAACCAGGCGGCACGCTGACATTTGCAGTCTGGCACAAAAGCGAAGTGAACCCCTACTCATACGTCGTGACAAGAGTATTGTCTCGTTATGTAGAACTCCTCGCCACTGATCCTGACGCTCCAGATGCTTTCCGTTTTGCTGAGGTAGGCAAGCTCGCTGCCATTCTAAAAGAGGCCGGTATAACTGACGTCTCGGAGCGCGTGTTGAAATTTCAGATGGAGGCGGCAATTTCCTTTGAAGAGTTTTGGACCATGCGTTCTGAGGTATCAGAACTCCTACGAGACAAATTGAGGAGCTTAACAGAGGCACAATCTCTCCGGCTTGCGCAGGAGGTGCAAGACGACGCCTGTCAGTTCTTTTCCAATAACGGAATGAGCTTGCCGGCCGAGGCGATTATCGTAAGCGGAAGAAAACCTAACAATTCTAATTAACCACCAACGAGAAAGGAATTTGAGCCATGAAGCGAATTATTGTCGGAACAGTTTTAATCATTGCCGCCGTTGCAGTCGCGCTTAGTCAAGAGGCCACCAAGATGACCGATCACGGACTCTTCACACCGGGAGATATCAAGTGGATGGATGCGCCCAATGCGCTACCACCTGGAGCAAAGCTGGCCGTGCTGGAGGGTAATCCCTTCAATCCCGGTTTATATACGATGCGATTGTCGATGCCTGCCGGTTACAAAATTCCACCGCACTGGCATGGGAAGGTTGAACACGTCACGGTTATATCAGGCAAGTTCAATCTCGGTATGGGAGAAAAGTTTGATGATTCAAAAGGCAATGCCATGCCTGCGGGAACCTTCGGTTTTCTTCCACCTCACATGAAACATTTCGCGTGGGCATCGGAAGCGACCGTGATTCAACTTCATGGTGAAGGACCATGGGAGATCAACTATGTCAATCCGTCTGACGATCCGCGAAAGAAAGGCGAATAGACGACGATGATCTTCAAACAGTTTCTTTATCACGACACTGGCTGTGCCGCTTACGTCTTTGGTTGAGCGGGAAAAGCACGGGCCGCGGTCGTGGACCCGCAAGCGCATGACATTGAATCTTATCTTGCTTTCGCAAGCGCGAAGCGGATGGAGATCAAATACGTAATTGACACTCACATCCAGGCTGATCACGTTTCAGGTGGTCGAAATCTCTCGAAAGTAGCCGGCGCTCAATATTGTCTGCATAGCTCCGCGAAGGTTGATTTCGACTTCGCTTCAGTGACTGACGGACAAGAACTCGATCTTGGAAACGTCACGGTAAAAATTCTTCACACTCCGGGACACACGGCCGAAAGTATCTGTCTGCTTGTCACGGATAAGACGAGAGGGCCGGAGCCGTGGTTCTTACTTACCGGAGACACGCTCTTCGTTGGAGCCGTAGGACGTCCCGATCTTCCCGGACAGATGCATGAAAGTGCGGGCCAACTGTACGACAGCCTGAAAGATAAAATTCTAACGCTGCCTGAAACTCTGGAACTCTACCCCGCGCACTTCTCTGGTTCGGTTTGCGGGGCAGGCATGAGCGGAAAACCAATGTCAACGCTCGCATTCGAGAAGCGATGGAATCCGAGTTTGAAGCTGAACCGGTCTGCATTTATCGAAAAGATCACAAGCGCTATACCGCCTAAACCGCCGGAAGTTGAAACCATACTTCGAATCAATCAGGGGCGTGCTTAACTTCGTCAGCGTATGGCTTCGCAGATCGACACTCACCCTCCAATCGAGCTGGGGCTTGGCGTTAACATCCGGCAGTTCAGTTTGCTTGTACTTATCAACGCGTTCGTCGGAGGAATGGTTGGAATAGAGCGCACGATCTTACCGCTTATCGCCGAGCGGGAATTCGGCCTAGCTTCAAAGAGCGCGATCCTTTCGTTCATCGTCAGCTTTGGTCTTATCAAGGCGATCTCAAATCTATTTGCCGGCAGGTATTCCGATCGGATTGGTCGCAAGAGGCTGCTCATTATGGGCTGGCTCTTTGGCTTGCCGGTTCCATTTATTCTCATGTGGGCGCCATCCTGGGGATGGGTCACCGCCGCCAACGTACTGCTTGGGATCAATCAGGGCTTATGCTGGTCCACGACCGTTATCATGAAAATCGATCTCGTGGGACCGAAGCGGCGGGGATTTGCAATGGGGCTTAACGAATTTGCGGGCTACGGCGCGCTTGCAGTCGCTGCATTAGCTTCTGGCTACCTGGCCAGCACATTTGGACTACGCCCGGTGCCGTTCTACCTGGGCATTGCATTCGCCATAGCCGGTCTCGTTCTTTCGGTCACCTTAGTTCAAGACACCACTGAGCACGCGGCGTTGGAGGCACGTGCGCACCAAACCGATACCAAAAATAACAGCATTACGTTTGGTCAAGTGTTTACTGAGACAAGTTTTCGCAACCCAACGCTCTTCTCGGTGAGTCAGGCGGGCCTCATCAACAACCTGAACGACGGAATGGCTTGGGGCCTTTTCCCACTCCTTTTCGCTTCTTACGGTCTAGGTGTAAGCAGCATCGGTCTACTCGCGGCAAGCTATCCTGCGATTTGGGCGGTGTCACAGATTGTTACCGGAGCCCTGTCTGACAAGTGGGGGCGCAAATGGATCATTGCCATCGGAATGTGGGTTCAAGCTGGTGGCATATGGTTGATCGCCTGTGCGCCTAATCTCACAGCGGATCGTGACTCCCGCTTCTGGCTATGGACCATCGGTTCCATGCTTCTCGGGTTGGGGACGGCGCTCGTCTATCCAACATTGCTCGCAGCGATTGGAGACGTAGTCCATCCTAGTTGGCGGGCCTCAGCAGTTGGTGTATATCGATTGTGGCGCGATCTCGGTTACGCGGTTGGGGCGTTGCTGTCCGGAATTGTCGCGGATGCATTCGGCTTAGTTTGGGCCGTGGTTGCTGTGGGCACGCTAACCTTTGGATCGGGCATCGTAGTGGCTGTGCGAATGCGAGAGACGAGGGCTACTCGAGATCTTCAAGTACAGTGAGTAGTGTTCAAGTAGAGGGTCTAAGAGATGAAGCGGAAGATACTGTTCACGGTCCCTACGCTCTGCCTCCTTACTTGCCTTGTGTGGCTACAACCACGTTCCTCCGTTGTTGCTTCGAGACCTGACCAGCAAAGGACAATCGCTCATATTGATTTCTTTGGCTATGGACACATTGACGTGGTGAAACTGCGGTCCGTCCTGCCGATCCAACCGGGCGAATCTATTAAGCAAGCCGACTGGACCACCTGTCTATCAAGGATTGATGAAGCGATTCGATCGCAAACAGGTAAGCCTCCCACCGACGTGGCGCGCGTGTGCTGCGACGAAAATGGTAATTCTATGATTTACATTGGCGTGGCCGGAACCTCAAGTGTCGCGCTTCAACACAAACCGGCTCCGAGGGGCGAATACCGACTGCCAGCGGCTGCATTGAAGCTCAATCAGGAAACTGAGGAGGCGTTGAGTAAGGCAGTTCTTGTCGGGCGTACCCAACAAGATCACTCCAATGGCTACGCGCTCTCTGCCGATCCAGAGCTTCGCGCAAAAGAGCTACAGATCCGTGAATTTGCGTTAGCCAATGAAGCCCTGCTTCGCACCGTCCTTTCGTCATCTTCTGATGCTGAACACCGGGCGATTGCCGCTCAATTTCTCGGATATGTGAACGTCTCCGCGCGCCAGATTGCTGATCTTACAGACGCCGCGCGCGATCCTGATGAGGGTGTTCGCAACAATGCAGTCAGAGCGCTCGGCGTAATTGCCAGCTCTTCTCAACAGCGTGCAAGAATGATACTTCCAAAGCCGTTCATCGCTCTTCTTAAATCCGACAAATGGGTTGACCGTAACAAGGGAGGCTGGTTACTGATAAATCTAACCGAGTCGCGCGATCCCAAACTCTTGAAGCAGCTTCGCAAAGAAGCGATGGACGCATTGGTTGAGATGGCACGCTGGCAGTTTGCCGGTCATGCTTCTTTCGCCAGAAGATTGTTGGGACGTGTTGCTGGTATTGAAGAGGCAAGGCTGGACACTCTGATTCATAGCAATGCCGAAGTAATCATTGCTGCCGCTCAGAAGTCACACTAGGCCCACAACGCGGGGTGATTTCAAAGGCTTGGTTATCTGTATCTGAAGCACAACGATTGCGTTGAACTCGCCGAATCTGAATGCTGAGTCGATAGCGCAGGCATGTAAAGACGACTCATGTCGCGGCTTGAAGAAGGCAGCTCGCGTCCTCGTGTTAACCCAAAATGAGATGCGTTCTGATTGAGGTGTTCACGTAGAGCTTTAAACTGACCTTGAATCCGTTTTGCGATTTCACCTGCCTTGGGCAAGCGACCATAAAGAACCTCTTCAATTGGAAGAGTAGAATGCCGACGGAGATATACGGCCATTTGCCGTACTGGCCGGGATCTATTTGGGAAACGAGGGCCGGTATTATGGTTTGTAATTTATTCGGGCGCGCCCTATCAATGTGTTGATAGGAGCGTATCTGGCTTGGAACATTTTGCAACCAAACCCCTGTGAAAACGATTCTCTGTGGCGTTTTGAAGATCTACTTGATGCGCATAGGTCGTCCGACTAGCAGGGGCATCAAAGCAAACAGCACCAATGTTAAGTAATAAGCACCTGCGGCTATAGGATCGCGCGACTCAAAATATTCCCTCAACGTAAGACCTCTAAGCGTCAAAACAAGACCGAACTCGAATACAACACCGAGAATAAATGCGATCACGCCTGCTCCGAGCCGGTAAACTAACCGAACCGGGAGTTGAAATCTGCGGACGATCCAGTTCGCGGCAAGGATAATGACGAGTAGCATCACCGGCGCTTCCAACAGCTCCGCCATTCGCTCACCCAAACGCGGAACTACAAGCAGAATTCGAATTGGACCAAGTAAGAAACCTACGCCGAAGACAATAAGAAAGTAGACGAGAGCTGCTTTCAGAATCCGTGTCCATTCATTATTACGGTGAGTCTCGGTACGCCGCATACGCATAGCCGGCGTTGCATTATTGGTTTCGCTGTCATCGGAATTTGCGCGATGGCCAGTCACGTTCTCAATTTTTATGCGGAAGAAAATAGGTGTCACAGAATGAGGTTTATCCCTGTGTTCCTGTGAAATGTATGCGGGCTCCCACCACATTACTCGCTTCTGAAGACACTCTTGTGCGTGTGCGCGCGCGGTTGCAAATTCCGGTTTGTCAGGAAGTTCCTCATAGCGACCGAAAACAATAACGCTTGACCAGTGGTTGTGGTTTTTGACTTCATCAATTTCGAAACATACCGATGGGTTTGAACGCATCCACGCTACTTTTTGCCCGAGGGTCGCAAACCCATATAGATAGCTGTTCCCGTCAAAAACCAAGTTGAGCGGTAACACGTAGGGTTGATTATTACGTGCGCAAGCCAGTCGGCCGAATTTCGTGCGCGCCAACGCATCATAACATTCAGCTCTGGACATTTCATGAATGAACATAATTCCTCCAATGCTTCTTAATCGTATTTTCATTTGGCAATAAATGTTCCCACGCAACTGATCGCGCAACGCGACATGCAGCGCGATCCACGTTCGTCTGTTGCTGCGCAAACCTGCGCAGTCATTGAGTGAAACCACGCTGAATTGTCGCGGCAGCAACTCCTTGGTCGCCGATTTTCGGAGCTGAGATAGCGGGCATATCCATTGCAATTGGTTTACTGCAGGAGGGCATTTACCCGTGCTCCGCAACAAGACGACACCAAACATCCGGACAGGCCTGATTCTTCCAGTTGCGATCACCATCTTTATATTCGGGATCGCTGACTACGGTTCAAGCCGTGCAAATGCTCACAGACCAAGAGCGGCTGCACAAGAACTGAGTACGCAGGAGAAACTTGAGGCGGAACAGCGATTATGGAGTTTGGGTTATTGGGCAGGACCAGTTGACGGCAAATTTGATTCTGATTCGCGACACGCCTTGATAGCGTTCCAAAAGGTTGAGAGGCGTGCACGAACCGGGAAACTTACTCTGGACGAGTTGAATGCTTTGCGCGCTGCGACGCGACCACAGCCGCGGTACACACGGTACCCTCACGTGGAAATCGATTTGAAACGGCAGGTACTGTTTGTCGTGGACGAGAGCGGAGAAGTAATGCGAGTCCTGCCTGTCTCCACGGGTAACGGAGAGCTTTACATGGACCACGGTCAAATCCATCGTGCGCGCACACCAACCGGTACTTTCAAAGTATTGCGGAAGATCAAGGGCTGGCGCCTGAGCTCTCTCGGGCTGATGTACTATCCAAATTACATCTTTAATGGCATCGCAATTCACGGCAGCTTTTCGATTCCTACACGTCCCGCCAGCCACGGTTGCATTCGCGTGCCGATGTTTGCAGCGAAGGAACTGAGCTCACTGCTACCTATAGGTATCGAAGTAGTGATCTATAACGGTTCGCATCAGCGGAAAGAGCTCCAGACTGTAACCTTATCGAGCGGGAAGTAGGGTGGCCCAATGAGAATCTTAAACACAAAATCGGCTTTACTGCTGTTACTGGTCAGTGTCGTGGCGCTTGGCCAGACACGTCAATTCACTAGAGACACTATCGAATACGTGTTGGAGCTTCCTTCACCGACATGGCAGGTGGTCTCCCGGCTTGATGTTCACGAGCATCCAGAATTCATAAATGGGAATGATGCTTCGAATGGTTACTTGCGGTTAAGAAAGATACTCGTCGATCAACCAACTACAGCTTCCGAATTATTTCGTCAGCAAGAAAAGTGGGAGCTTCAACGTCTGCCAGGATACGTGGTTTGCAGTGAATGCGATGGTGTGCAATTCAATGGACGACTCCCCGCGACCGTTTTCTCATACGAATATGTTAGTGGTGGCAGGGCCATGTATGGGCGCATCTATTATGTTCAAATCGATCAACGCGCATTTTATGCGCTACACTTCACGGTCGTGCGCGACAGACTTCCGGCTATCAGTGAAGACATGGATTCAATAGCAAGCAGTTTTCATCTCAAATAGTGTTCGTTTCGAGTCTTCTGAGTCTGCAATGCGGCTTCTCACATCTGACCCAAATCGAACCTAAGTGCCACAAACTCTACAACTTTCCTTTTTCAACGCTCGGCAAACTCTTATAATCACATCTGACCCCGATTTAGCTGTTAGGCAGAGAGTGAAGAATGTCCCCCAGGAACTCGACTAAAGAAATACTAGTCGTCGACGACGACCAGGCCATCCGCTGGACGCTGAAGGAAGCGCTGCAGAGTTGGGGCTTTACCCCGATCGAAGCAGGAATGGTTGCTGAAGCGACCAAACTTTTCAACGCTCATTTACCTGCCGCAGTTTTGCTCGATATTGACCTGCCTGATGGTTCCGGACTCGATGTGCTTCGTGAGATTAAGAATGAACATCGCGATGCAATCGTGATCATGATCACCGGCAACGTGCATATAGACAACACCATTTCCGCTCTCCGCGGTGGTGCCTACGACTTCATAGGCAAGCCGATCAACCTCGAAGAACTCCGCGTCACGATTCGCAACGCAATTGAAGCCAGTCAGCTAAGACGCGAAGTCGAGCAAGTAAGAAAGGATCGGGAGAGGGAATTTAATTTCCGGCAGATCGTCGGTGAATCTGCGGCGATGAAAAAGATGCTTAGCCTTGCAGCCAAGGTCGCTGAAAGCGATGTAGCGTCGGTGTTGTTGCAAGGCGAATCAGGAACCGGCAAAGACCTCGTTGCAAAAGCTATTCACTATGGCTCGCAACGAGCAGAACAACCGTTTGTGGCAGTGAATTGTGCGGCACTTCCGGCAACGCTCATTGAGTCGGAACTTTTTGGTTATGAAAAAGGTGCCTTTACAGATGCGAAAGCGCGCAAGGAAGGATTGTTTGAGCAAGCCGAGGGCGGAACGTTGTTGCTGGATGAAATCGGCGAACTGGAACTTTCGCTTCAGGCAAAACTCCTCCGTGTGCTGGAAGAAGGAGCTTTCCGTCGCGTTGGTGGTCTGAAAGACATTCCGCTCGACGTGCGGGTGCTCGCCGCCTCCAATCGGGATCTAAAAACAGAAAGTGAAGCGGGTCGTTTCCGGCTCGACCTCTATTATCGTTTGTCCGTGATCCAGATCGACATTCCCCCACTTCGTGAAAGAGGCGACGATGTTTTGTTGCTGGCGCAGCATTACATCGAAATGATCGGCAGTCGCCTTAAACGAAACAGAAAGATTTCCGGATTGTCGCCGGAAGCAAGAGATGTAATCAGAAAGTATAACTGGCCGGGAAATGTGCGCGAGCTGCGTAATGTGATCGAACGTGCTCTCATTCTGGAAGACAACGATGAGATCACTACTGAGTACTTGCCGGGCGGATTATTGATGTCACCTCGTCCGTCATCTTTAATAACCGGGGCTGACTTGCCGGCTCAGTTTGTACTTCCAGCCGAGGGAATATCGCTTGACGAAGCAGAGCTCTCCTTCGTCCGGCAGGCCATTGAGCGCAGCGGTGGGAATCAAACGCGGGCAGCCGAGCTCCTTGGTATTTCTCGGGATCAGCTAAGATATCGGCTAAAGAAACTCGAGGAAGTTCAAGTAGCCTCTGACTCAGAGGCTTGATCTCTAAACCCCAATGACAGCCATTGATGAAAGATCGCTGAATAGTAATGTAGATCCGGCCGAGGCCCTAGAACGCTCGCAGAAGGAGCTAGCCGACATCAAGTTTGCCCTTGACGAGTCGGCGATTGTCGCGATTACCGATCAGCGCGGAATTATCAACTACGTCAACGAAAAATTCTGTGAGATCTCCAAATACTCTCGCGAAGAATTACTCGGCCAGGACCACCGGATCATCAACTCTACCTATCATCCGAAAGAGTTCATTAGAAACCTTTGGACCACTATAGCGAGCGGCAAAGTCTGGCGTGGTGAGATAAAGAACCGTGCCAAGGATGGAAGTTATTATTGGGTTGATACCACGATAGTCCCCTTTCTTAACGCCGCGGGAAAACCCTACCAATACGTCGCGATTCGTAGTGACATAACCGAGCGAAAACGCGCCGAAGAGCAGATTCGCGAACAGGCGGAACTGTTGGACCAGGCACAGGACGCCATCCTGGTGCGAGATCTCGACCAGAATATTTTGTTTTGGAACAAGGGGGCCGAAAAGATCTACGGCTGGACGGCCGAAGAAGTAGAAGGCAAGAATGCGGCAGATGTGCTTTTCAAAGACCGATCGGCACAATTTGAAGCTGCGCGCCAGGCCATAATCCAAAACGGAGAGTGGAAAGGTGAGATACGGCAGACGCGCCGCGATGGGGCTGAAATAATCGTCGAGAGCCGCTGGACTCTTGTTCGCGACGAACAAGGACAGCCCAAATCGATTCTCGTTATCAATACAGACATTACTGAGAAGAAACGCATGGAATCACAGTTTCTTCGTGCTCAAAGAATGGAGTCAATCGGCACGCTCGCCGGCGGAATCGCGCATGACTTAAACAACGTTCTTTCCCCAATCTTAATGGCGATCGACATGCTGCAACTAAAGACCACTGACGAAAGCAGCAAAAAGTGGTTGGAAGTCTTGCGGTCGAATGCCGAACGCGGCGGATATATGGTGCGCCAGGTTTTGTCGTTTGCCAGGGGAGTCGAAGGTGAGCGCGTGGCTTTGCAGCCAAAGCACCTTATCAAGGAGATCGTCAAGATCCTGCGCGAAACGCTACCAAAATCAATCGAGATTAACTTCAAGATCCCAGAGGACCTTTGGATCATTTCAGCAGATGCAACGCAGATGCACCAGGTGCTGATGAACCTCTGCGTTAATGCTCGCGATGCTATGCCGGAAGGCGGCTCAATCTCTATCAAGGCCGAGAATGCTGTCGTCGACGACAACTACGCGCGTATGCACATCGAAGCAAAAGCAGGACGTTTTGTAACCATCACTGTGTCCGACACTGGGCCGGGAATGTCGTCTGAAATCCAAAGCCGGATCTTCGAACCATTCTTCACCACCAAAGAAATGACAAAGGGTACTGGTCTGGGCCTTTCTACCGCCTTGAGCATTGTCAAGAGTCATGGTGGCTTCATTAATGTTTACAGCGAGCTACATCGCGGCAGTCAATTTTCTGTTTACCTTCCGGCGATTGACACAGCAGAAGCCGCTGAAGCAGGGACACTCACCACCGACCTTCCACTCGGCCACGGAGAATTAATTCTGGTAGTCGATGATGAGGAATCCATTCGCGAAATCACGCGCGGCACGCTGGAAACATTTGGATATAAGGTCTTGACGGCAAACGATGGCACAGAAGCGCTCGCAATTTATGCCGACAGGAAGAACGAAATTGCAGCGGTGCTCACAGACATGGTTATGCCGTTTATGGATGGTCCAGCAACCATCCGCGTATTACAGCGAATGAATCCCAATGTCAGGATAATCGCAGCGAGTGGCTTAGGGGCTGGTCAGCGTGCCGGCGAGGGCACGCTGGAAGGGGTATCAGTGTTTCTCAATAAGCCGTACACTGCCGAAAAACTGCTGAAGAGTTTAGCGCAGGTTCTGAGAGATTGATGTTCGGCTGCTAGAGAATCGTTTCTGCAGGGTGTCGTCTTTTGTCCCAAGGGTCAGCGAAATATGGCTCGTGGGAGTGGTCATGGCGATCCAGTGTCAATAAATCCTGGATCGCTTTGAGTTCGCTTTTCGCAAAGTCTGCCGCTGATCCGTCGAAAGCAATCCTACCCTCCTCAAGAACAATCACTCTCGTTTGGGGTAGATTTGTTGCAGGGGCTTCGACAATTCTGATCTCGCTGTTCGGGAGAGTCTCACCGCGATAGGTTGCCAGATAATGGATCTCATGGATCTTCTTTGTGACGTACAACGATGAGATCTGATTGATATCGCGCGCACGAATCACAAGGTCCAGGACTTTGAGTGCGGCCAGTGGATCGAGACTCATTGTTGGTTCGTCAAAGAGCATGATTCGCGGCCAGCCGATGAGTGCACGGGCGATCTCAAGCCGGCGCTTCATCCCGCCCGAGAGCTCTTCCGGAAACTTGCTTTCTTCCCCTTCGAGTCCGACAAACCGCAACACCTCCACGACCGCTCTCTCGATCTCGTCCTCAGTCCAGCCATGCTCTTCAAGCCGGTAGGCTGCGTTCTCGTAAACCGGTAGTCCAGTGAAAAGCGAGTCTTCCTGAAAGACCATTCCCATCAGTCCACCACGCAGCGTTATGAGTTCTGATTCATCGAGCGCCTGAATTTCTTTGCCTTCGATAAGGATCTGACCGGAGTCTGGTCTCAGTAAACCCATTGCCAACCGTAGTAAGACAGACTTGCCCGAACCGGAGACGCCGGTCATGAGAATCATCTCGCCCTTATTAAGAGCGAAGCTGACGTCATTAAGTGCGATGTTCTCACCGAAGCTCAGAACAACGTGGCGAAATTCGATTGCCGGTATTTGAGAGTTCATGACTATTTCTTCGAGCAACGTGTATGCCGTCGTTATGTTGTTTAGTTCAGAGGCTCTAAGGAACCCAGGCTGCGCGAAATTTCAACTACGCTGCGAAATACCTCGCAACCTCTGCATTTTTCGACTTAAAACCTGTCAATTTTTTAGTGGTACAGGCTGTGCACAGGGCCTCTGCGGGAGGTTTGTCATGAAAATACTGTTGGCAATCGATGGGTCGACTTGCAGCGATGCTGCAGTTGAGGAAGTAGCTCGCCGGCCCTGGCCCGAAGGGACTTTGGTCAAGGTGCTTACGGCGTGGGAGACACCGATGCCGCCAACACCCGAGGGCTGGGCGCTACCAGCTAACTACTTTGAAGAGATGGATGCGGCGCTTCGTAAGCAAGGTGAAAACATCGTCAATCGTGCCATTCAAAAACTCAAATCCAATAAGGCGCTCCTGGCTGACGCGGTATTGGCGCCGGGCTCGCCGCGACCAGTCATCCTGGAGGAAGCGGAAAGTTGGGGCGCGGATCTCATCGTGTTGGGTTCGCATGGCTACAGTGCGTGGAAACGCTTGTTGCTGGGTTCTGTTTCACAGGCAGTTGTATCTCACGCGAAATGCTCGGTTGAAGTAGTTCGATGTGCAGCGGCTCAGGAAACCTCCAAAGATCAATTCTCAGAAAAATCGAAGGGGCGGTAGAGATGGCAAAGGTTCTTATCCTAGGAGGTGGTTTTGGTGGTGTCGTAGCGGCCCAGCGTCTTGCGGAGCGGCTTAGCGATGAACATCAGCTTACGCTCGTATCACGCAGTCGGAATTTTGTTTTCTACCCAGGGCTGGTGAGGCTGGCTTTCGGCAAATGTGAGAAAGACGACGTTTCATTTGACCTGCGACATGCCATGTTGAACCGACGGGTGAACTTCATCGAAGCCGAAGTTGCACACATTGATCCGCTCCAAAAACAAGTGACTATCGCTCACGGTGAAGTTCAGGGAAAACTTCCTTACGACTATCTGATATTTGCGCTCGGCCGGCGACTCGCCACCGAAAGAATCACTGGCTTTTTCGAGCACGCTCATCATCTACTCAACGTCGATAAAGCACTCAAGTTTGGCGACGCCGTTTCAAACTTTCACGAGGGCCACGCAGTCATTGGCCAGTGTGAAGGAGCACGGCTGCCGGTTCCGGTCTATGAAACAGCCTTTGCGTTGGCCCGACAGTTCGAGGAGCGCGGCGAACGCGAGCGCGTCAAAATCACAGTTGTCACTCCCGATGGACCAGATTCTGCGGTGGGAGTAGATGCGGCTGCTGTTCTCAATAAAGCTCTTGCCGCACATCAGATAGAGCTACTGCATAACTTTCCGATTTCGACGGTTACGCGGAATTCGGTTTTCACAAAGCAGGGAGACACAGTCAATTTCGACCTGCTCATGCTGGTGCCGCCATTTACAGGCTCATCAGCAGCATCGTACATGGGAAGCACTGACAGTTTGGGATACATCCTGGTTGATCGAACGATGCGCGTGATTGACCACGAGGGAATATATGCCGTGGGCGACTGCGTAAACTTCGATGGACCAAAGATGGGCCACATGGCAGTCCGTCAGGGCGAGGTTGCGGCGGCGAACCTACTCGCCGAGATCGAAGGCCGCGAAGCGGTTGCACATTACTCGCATGAGATGCGGCTCGTCATTGAGGTGCCCGGCGGCGACAGCATTTATTTGCACAAGGACGTCTGGACGGACGAACCAGGAACTGTCAAACAAGGTCATTTCTGGAGCTGGGCCAAGCGTATTCAGCAGAAGTATTGGGAGCATTCGCATTCTTAGTTTGGATTGGGGAGGTAGTAATCATGAGCGACAATCACACAATTCAATTGGTGGAAATACCGATCGGAGGAAAGGGCGGAGCTGTTTGGAACCGACTGCATGGTGAGCGTGAAGAGATTTGCGAGACGCTGGTCGGAATCTCGGGACCCAATTTCGATGTCACCCGTGAGTTGCTTCAAGCGCGCCTGCGGAAGGTTGATGATGCTCTCGATCGCTTGATGTCAGGATCTTACGGTATGTGTTCTCAGTGTAGTCAACCGATAAATGAGATGAAGTTGGATATCGATCCGGCAACGTCGCTGTGTCTCGATTGTTCAGGAAGCAAACCGGACTCGGATATTTCGAACAGTGAAACGAGTGCAACCATCGATGTCCTGCTGCTGGAGAGCTTAGACTCCTACGATACGATCTTATTGCGAACCCATAACAGTGAATATCGCATCTTGCTGCTCGAGCCGAAGACCGGACGCGCGCTAGTCGAGGGCGGTAGTTATCTTCTCGAACCGAGCGAAGCTCTTATTAAGGGTTCAGCACTTTCAGGATCGGCTTTCGACGGAGGAGCAATCTCTATCGGCGGCCGTTTGGAAATGTGGGTGAACGAAAGAGTCATGCTCACCTCGCCGATCAAATCATTTGAGGTGAAACACAATGCAACGGCGGAATCAGCCGAAAGTATCTTTGTGGCATTACATTGAATCAATCGCATAGTAAGTGCAGTAAGGGAGTTGAAATGAAAGCAAATGTTTTCCGAGGCAAGAACAGAATAGGAATCGAGGATGTAGACAAACCACGCGCTGGAGCAGGTGAGGCAATTATTCGCGTGACGCTGACGACGATTTGTGGAACCGATCTGCACATCGTGAGAGGCGAATACCCGATCGCGCCCGGCTTGATAATTGGACATGAGCCGGTTGGAGTGATCGAAGAACTCGGCGAGGGTGTTTCGGGATACAACGTGGGAGATCGCGTGCTTGTTGGGGCCATCACGCCGTGCGGTCAATGCCGGGGCTGCTTATCAGGTCATTCATCACAATGTGGTCACGGCGAAGGCTACGAGGCACTCGGAGGCTGGCGATTCGGAAACACGATCAACGGCCCTCAGGCTGAGTATCTGAAAGTTCCATACGCGCAGGCGAACCTGGCAAAGATTCCTGATGAGCTCACCGACGAACAGGTGGTCCTACTTGCGGACATTGCGTCAACTGGTTTCAGTGGTGCTGAATCCGCCCAGATAAAGATCGGCGATACAGTCGTGGTGTTTGCGCAGGGGCCAATCGGGTTGTGCGCGACGGCCGGCGCGAAGCTAATGGGAGCCTCGCTGATCATCGGCGTCGATGGCGATGAGCATCGCCTTGCAATGTCGAAACGAATGGGTGCTGACATCACGCTCGATTATCGCGATGTTGATGTTGTGACCGAAGTGAAACGTTTGACTGGAGGCGGCGCCGATGTGGCAATTGAAGCGCTCGGCACTCAACAGACCTTCGAAAGCGCATTGCGCAGTTTGCGTCCGGCGGGCACGCTATCGAGTCTTGGTGTGTACTCTGGCAAGCTCCAGATCCCGTACGAGGCATTCGCAGCCGGTATCGGCGATCATCGGATCGTTACTACGTTATGTCCTGGCGGCAAGGAGCGCATGCGGCGATTGATGGAAGTTGTTCGTCATGGTCGCGTGGATCTCACGCCGTTACTTACGCACACTTTCGCTCTCGATAACATAGGTGAAGCTTACGACCTGTTTGGCGAGCGACTTGACGGCGTAATGAAAGTTGCGATCCGACCTTGATGCTGTGGGTGGATAAAACCATGAAGATACTTATTGGCTACGACGGTTCCGAATGTGCTGATGCAGCGCTCGAAGATTTGCAGCGCGCTGGATTAGGTCGCGAGGCTGAGGCGTTTGTCATGACAGTGGCAGACGTCTTTGTCCCAATGCCGATCGATAAAGAAGTTGAGAACACCGTGCCGATGTACATTCCGCAGGCGGTTAAGCGCGCGCACGAGCGTGCGGAACACAAGCTCGAGCAGGCGACGGATCTGGCAGAGCATGTGAGTGATCAAGTCAGAGCGATCTTTCCAACTTGGCATGTCAGCTCCGGCGCCGAAGCGGATTCCCCAGCCTGGGCGCTCATCAGAAAAGCCGATCATTGGAAACCCGATCTCATCGTTATGGGCGCTCGTGGTCATTCTGTTTTTGGTGGCCGGCTGATACTCGGCAGCATATCTCAACGAGTTCTTTACGAGGCGCGCTGCTCCGTCCGTATCGCGCGTCCTTCAGACAACAATCCTGACAAGCCAATTCGGCTGCTGATCGGCGTAGACAATTCGGCTGATTCAAATGCAGCCATTGAGGCAGTTTGCAATCGTCACTGGCCCAAGGGAACGGAAGTTGGTCTGTTGGCCGTGGTAGATACAGTAATGCCGCTCACTTCCAATCCTTCGGAGCCGTCAGCCATGAAATGGATCGAAGTCGCGGACGAAAGCAACTGGAACCAGGTGCGTGAGATCTTTGAACCGGCGGCGCAGAGAATTCGCGGTGCGGGATTACATGCTGAGGTCTTGATTAGACGTGGTAATCCACCAGGCGAAATTCTTAAAGAAGCTGACACGTGGGGCGCAGATTGCATCTTTGTCGGCGCAAGGGGCACAAGGGGAATCGACCGCTTGCTGCTGGGCAGCGTTTCCTCCGCGGTTTCGGCACGGGCGCACTGTTCCGTCGAAGTCGTGAGACCGAAAAATTAAACCGCAGAGCGGAAGAATTGATCGCCTGACATCATGGGAGAACACAGCGTCGAACGATACGTTGATGAGCAGAAGTCGCAGGCCTTCATGAAGGCACTGCTGGAAGATCTTTCCGCACTCGCATGGATGCTTGAGAACGGTTGTATCGAGAGCGGCATCACGAGGATCGGAGCAGAACAGGAAATGTTCCTGATCGACCGTTATCTGCGGCCTGCTCCTGTTTCATTGGAAGTTCTCAAGCAGACCCACGACGCACGATTAACAACCGAGATCGCCCAATTCAATCTGGAAGCTAACCTCAGTCCGCTCAGGCTCGAGAACAACTGCTTCGGTCGCATAGAACAAGAGCTCGTCGAATTGATCGAGCTGGTCCGAAATGGCGCTGCAACTCACGGCGCCGATGTTCTTCTCGCTGGCATCTTACCGACGCTACAAAAATCAGATTTGACTCTGGACAATCTCACGCCTGTCGCGCGTTATCACGAGTTAGATCGAGGCGTAATCCGGCTGCGTGGCGGACCGCTTTCAATTCACATCAAAGGATTGGACGAACTGCACCTGACGCACGACAACATCATGATGGAATCGTGCAACACCAGTTTCCAGGTCCATTTCCAGAGCAATGCTAAAGAGTTCGCGAATCATTACAACGTCGCCCAGGCGATAACCGCACCAGTGCTGGCAGTTGCTGTCAATTCGCCGCTGCTGTTTGGGCAACGCTTGTGGCAGGAAACTCGGGTTGCGCTATTTCAGCATTCAACAGACGAGCGCTCCCGCCCGCAACTGGCACGCAACCAACCAACGCGCGTCAGCTTCGGTGATCGTTGGCTTGAGAATGTCGTCGAACTCTTTCAGGATCAGATTGTTCGTTTCCGTCCAATCATGATTTCTGAGCCGGAGGACAATCCATTTGAGGTACTGGCACGTGGTGAAACGCCTTTGCTCTCAGCCTTGCGGATGCATAACGGCACTGTTTGGCGCTGGAATCGGGCCTGCTATGGTGTGACTGAAGGTGTCGCACATCTGCGGATCGAGAATCGCGCGCTTCCTTCTGGTCCAACGATTGTCGATGAAATTGCAAATGCAGCGTTCTTTACGGGCTTGATGGTGGCGCTTCCACAGACGTACGGCGAGATTTCGAAGCGAATGGTATTTGACGATGCCAAGATGAACTTTTTCCGCGCCGCGAGGCATGGGCTTGATGCTCAATTCCAATGGATTCACGGACAAAGCCTTAGCGCAAGTTCGCTAATCCTGGACCAACTGCTTCCGCTTGCGCGTCAGGGTTTGAGTCGTGCGAATGTAGCAAGTGAGGACGTTGACAGATATCTCAGCATCATTGAAGAACGGACGCGACGCGGGCAAACCGGTGCGCGCTGGATAATGAAGTCGCTTTCCATCAACGGGAATTCTGCTGCAAAAGATGCGGGCCGGAGAAGATTGACCGCCACGATGCTAACAAACCAGAAGCAAAATAACCCGATCCACCGTTGGCCGCTCATCGAAGATGCGGAGGCTGAAGAATGGGAACACGGCTATCGTACAGTCGGTCAGTTCATGTCGACAGATCTTTTCACCGTCAAGCCGGACGACCTGATAGATCTGGCAGCCAGTGTGATGGACTGGAGACACATCAGGCACGTGCCTGTTGAAGACCAAGAAGGCCGGTTAGTGGGTTTGATCACTCACCGCGGATTACTTCACATGATCAGCAAAGGAAACCGCTCCACGACGAGCGATCTCATTACTGTCCGGCAGATCATGGTGGAAAACCCCGTCACGGTTTCGCCTTCGACATCATCGTTGGAGGCGATCGAGCTCATGCGCACAAATCGTATCGGCTGTCTGCCAGTCGTGGAGACCGGTCAGTTAGTTGGAATTGTCACTTCTTTCGATTTCCTCGAAGCCACAGCCAAGCTCTTCCATCAGCATCTCTCAAATAATACGGAAGGATCACGCAGCCTGCCTTCGTGCATAGCGCTTAGAACTGGGTGAGGATTCTCGCGCAGAACAAACGTGACGTGCGCAAAATTCCACTCAAACTCTCCCGAAAAAACAAAATACAGCCTGTTTTGAACATTTTTGGCTTGGCATAAGCGTTGCGCTTAAAAGGCGACTGATCTTTTAGTTGGAGCCGATCGATGCCGAGCGCGCAACAAAGAGAAATTGAGAACCCATTACGGGTAACGGCAGAGCATCAGCAGTCTGATCTCCCTTCGCTTTTGCAGGCGATTCGCTCATCGCATATCGGAAATCTGAATTCACTCCACAGTCGCGGGCAGGTTTTGTTTGCCGAAGGAGAGCAAGCCCGAGGAGTCTACATATTGCGAACGGGCCGAGCTGCCGTTTCGATCACATCTAGTGAAGGACGCGTCGTGACGCTACGTATTGCCACGTCGGGCGATGTAGTAGGACTGAATTCGGTGCTGCGAAATTGTTCTTACGAGACGACAGTAAAGACTCTCGAACAGTGTCGCACAGATTTCATCCCTCGCGGGGAATTGATTGGGCTAATTCAGCAGAGCCACGCAGGAGCTCAGGCGATCTTGAACATCCTGAGCCGAGAGCTAACTGAACTCACGGATCGTGCGAAGTTATTACTCTTGCCACAAACAGTATGCGGCCGATTGGTCAGGCTCTTGCTGGAGTGGAGTAATGACACGTCGCAAACAGTGCGAATCGATCGGGTTTTTACGTACGAAGAAATTGCTCAAATGATTTGTTCGTCGCGCGAGACAGTGACACGCCTGCTGGGGAAACTTGCGCGACAGCAGGTAATTCGCATCACCTCAGATAGCATCCTGGTTTGCGACCGGCGTGCTTTGGAGAAGCTTCGCGTTAATTGAAAAACCTTGACGGTTTTCTTTGATGAGTTCAGAATTCGAGCACTCAACGTGACGGGCGTCACATCAAAACAACCAAAGAAAACCTAGAATACTTCACCGCATTCGAACTCAGGGTCAGTCTTTACACAAGGCAATTCAGGGAGGACCCTAGCTTGTACAAACTCATCAAATTACTGCTGCTTTGTAGCTGCGCGGTAGCGGCTATCGCTTGGCTAACTTCGAATGGCTCGTCGCACTCTGCTCAACAGGCTCAAAGCAAAGTTGCGAACTACAAGCCTGAAGATTATGTAGGTAGCGATGCCTGCAAAGATTGCCACGAGGATCAGTTCAAAGCTTTCTCGCATACTTCTCACGCTCAGCTCACGACACTCGCCAGTTGGAAGGAGAAGGTGACTGGCTGCGAGTCCTGTCATGGTCCAGGTAAAGCACATTCGGAAGAAGGCGACCCGAAGAAGATCATCTCTTTCAAGAACAAGTCATCGAAAGAGATCTCCGAGACCTGCCTGGGCTGTCATTCCGGCAGGGAGGAACACAACAACTTCCGCCGTGGTGAGCACTGGCGCAACGACATTGGTTGCACTGATTGTCACTCAACCCACTCTCAACCAAGCGGACGTCAACTAGCGGCGTCGAATGTGTTCGTCTCAAAGGCAAACGCGCAGAAGCCGGGCTTCTCCGATCTGAAATTACTGAAGAACAGCGAGCCACAGCTCTGTCTAAGTTGTCATGGTGAGACGAAGCATCAGTTCAACTTGCCGTTCCATCACAAGGTGCTGGAAGGCGCGATGAAGTGTAGCGACTGCCACAACCCCCATGGCGGTTTCGAACTCAAGCAAACAAGACTTGCGACCGGCGCCGACGCCGCTTGCATCAAGTGTCACGCAGATAAGCAGGGACCGTTTGTTTACGAACATGCGCCGGTAAAGACCGATGGGTGCATCGCGTGTCACACGCCGCACGGTTCTTCTAACCCGCGGCTGTTGATTACGAGTCGAGTTGCGCAACTCTGTTTGACTTGCCATAGCACGGCTCACGGCGTGGGCGCGGACGAGCCTGCCGGTCCACAGCACAACTTGAACGCGCAATACGCGAATTGCACGAACTGTCATATCAAGATTCACGGCTCGCGAACGAGTCCCGTCTTTTTCCGTTGAGTGAGGATTGCGCCATGAGCACGGACCCAAAGAAGAATCTGCTGCACATATTCGGACTGGTGCTGGTCCTGTTCACGACCCTGGCGATCGCTCGGGCGCAGCAGCCGTCACCATCGCCTTCGCCAAACAAATCCGATTACAGCGAGACGCCGGCTGAAACCGGTGAAAAGGCCGGTGACTTCACGGTTATTTCGAGTCTCGAGTTTGGATATCGTGGGCTTAGAGTCGACGGCGATCTCAACAAGTATCAAAGTGATCTGAACTATAAGGCTGGTCCAAGAGTTTTTGACAGTTCATTCCTGCTCAGATCAACAGACGGCAAAGGCGGCCTATTTGATTCTTTGCTCGCGACGTCCACAGGCTGGGGCGCCGATCCGCAGGGCAATCTTCGGGTGAGTGTCGAACAACCCAAGTGGTATCGCTTCGATGCAACTTATCGGCGCTTCAAATACTTCCGATTTCTCAACGATTTTGCGAACCCAAATTGGGTATTCAGCCCCGCAACGTTCAGTGTTCCGCCTAAATTGACGACCGGAGAGCATGGGTACAACACGCGAGTAAAGCTGGGAGACTTTGATCTCACCCTGCTCCCAAAGAACCGATGGATTCGCTTCAATGTTGGTTACTCGCCAGAACGTTACAGTGGACCAGCCTTCACGAACTATCACGTTGGCGGAAATGAGTTCATGCTCCTGTCAGAACTCAGGTCGCGCGCCAACGATTTCCGTGTCGGTGCTGACGGGAAGCTAGGTCCACTGAACTTTTCATTCCTTCAGGGATTTCGTCGCTTTCGTGATGACAGCGTGATCGATCTGGGAGTAACTCCGGGAATCAATCTCAACCCGGCGGTCGCGAGTTTGACCAGTTTCGATCGCAATGAGCCTGCGCGCGGTAGCGTTAATTACACTCGTTTTAGTTTACAGACGCTTGTTGCCAAAAAACTCGACATCACCGGTCGCATTATCTACAGCAAGGCCACGCAGAACTTCGTCTCTCTTGAAAGCTTCACCGGTCGAAACTGGAACCCGCGCATCACCGGCTTTCCACCCAGTCCGCCCGGTGCGACGCCAAACATTCTCAACCTCGGCCAGTACAACCTGAACGGCGACACAGAACGGCCGAATTGGCTCGGAGATGTCGGGCTCACCTGGCTCGCGACCGACAAGTTGCGGCTGTCGAATACGTTCAGAGTTGAAACCTTCGAGATCAACGGGGCGGCGCTGTTCGCCGATTTCTTTTCGCTCACGCGCGGCTCCAGGACCGACACCATCAGTTTCAGCAATCGTGACGTAAACACACGAACCGAGTACCGAAAAATCCAGAACACCATCGAAGGCGACTACCAGTTCAACAAGGACTACTCGATCCATCTCGGTTATCGATACGGAAGACGACGAATCGAAGAGTCCATCAGCGGCTTCGCACTCAACTCTAACGCGCCCACGCCGCTGACGCCCGTTTCAGAAACAGAAGAGAACAACACGCACGCCGTGCTCGGGGGCTTTAAGGCGCGGCCTGCCCACGACTGGACCATCTACTTCGACGCTGAGCACGGTACGGCTGACAATGTTTTCACCCGTATCGGCAATTACAACTACACAAACATTCGCGCCAAGAGCCGGTATAAGCCAACGTCGCGAATCGCTTTCAACCTGGCGTTGATTACCAAAAACAACTCGAATCCTTCCGAGATTGCAGGAGTTTCGCTGGAAGACTTTGGCGTGAGTGTGAAGTCGAGAATCTTTTCTTCTTCACTCGACTGGACCACAACCTCACGCTTCTCGATTAGCACCGGCTACAACTACCACTGGATCAACAGCAACGCGAAACTCGACTACTTCTTCAATAACGTTCAGCATCCACTCGGTAACAGTCTCTACTTTGTCAGGAATAACTTCTTCTTCATCGAGTCGGTGGCCCGCGTCGCTCCGCGGGTTACGCTGTTCACTGCTTATCGAATCAACAAGGACAACGGTCAGGGAAATCGAGTGGCCGATCCGACCGGAACCCCGGGGACGTTGATCGCTTCGTATCCGATGAGCTTTCAATCACCTGAGGCGCGCCTGGCGATTAAGTTGCACCAGCGGCTTGATTGGAATGTCGGGTATCAGTATTACAACTACAACGAAAGCGTGATTGTGGGTCCACGACCGCAGAATTATCATGCGCATCTGCCTTATACGTCCTTACGTCTCTATTTTGGTCGCAGAGAATAGCGTGTGCTACGCGTAGTAATACTTCTGATAATTGCTTTGGTTTTATCCCCCACTCCGGCTGAAGCGCAGCGGCGCACGCAGTCTTCTCGACGACTGCCGGCGAGTGATTACTCGAGTTTTTCGCATTCCACTCACGTTACCAAACAAAAACTTGCGTGCGACTCGTGTCACAAGTTTCCGACTAAAAACTGGAAGGACATGCGCAAAGGCGACGCCGCGTTTCCTGATGTGGCCGAGTTTCCCGAACATGCATCTTGCCTTAATTGCCACCGCCAGCAATTCTTTGCGCGCGAGCGTCCAGTTCCCAAGATCTGTTCCAATTGTCACGTGAAAGCCACGCCGGTTGACACTTCGCGCTACGCGTTTCCGAGTCTTGGTGAGGCGTTTCTCTCGACAACAAAGGCCGTCAATTTTGTTTCAGAGTTTCGCGTCTTCTTTCCGCACGACAAACACGCCGATAACGATTGCGCCGATTGTCATCAGACCTATCAACCGCAGGGTAAATCAGATGATGAATTCGTTACGAAGCCGCCCAAAAATATCGGCGATGCGTTCTGGTTGAAGAAGGGGAGTTTCAAGGCGCGCCCGCTCACTCACGCTAGTTGCTTTACTTGTCACAACCAAGAAAGCGAGCTCGCGCCTCTGCCGCAGAATTGCGATGTGTGTCACAAGCAGCGAACTTCTGAAAAGCTGACGGCAGATTTTGATGAAAAGCTGGCTACTACTATCGGCGTTACGGATTGGTGGACATTGACGGCCTGGCGCAATCGAATCTCGGCTGGCGCGTTTCGACATGAAATTCATCCGGATTTGAAGTGCGCGCAATGTCACAACGTGACGGTGATGAACACGACGAGCGACGAGACGCGTAAAGTCCCGGTGAAGTCATGTGGTGGCGCCGAAGGTTGTCACGTTACCGCGTCGCTCGACGAAGGTGGAATTCTCAACTACGAGATAGATCAGAGAAACAAGAGCGCGACCTTTGTTTGCACGAAGTGCCACATCGCGTTCGGCAGCAGGCCGGTGCCCGCCAGTCACGTCAACGCCATTCCGAAACCGTCTGTTCTTGCAAGTTATCGAACAGTCTTCGCTCATGCCGCGCTGCAATCATCGACTGACTACTCGCAATTCAAGCACGACGATCGTAACCACGCGCGGCTTCCGTGCTTGCTTTGTCATCGGCGCGAAAACAATACACCGCAACCGACGTTACCGGGCAAAGCGGACCACGCGCCTTGCACAGGCTGTCACGCCCAACAATTCTCAAACCCGGGAAGTGCGATTTGCACGATCTGTCACACGGACGTTCAGAACGGGAAAGTCAAAGCCTTTCCGCCTCTGCGCAGTTTCGACGCCAGGTTCGATCATGCCAAACACGCTGGCGCTGCTTGTGCCACTTGCCATCGTAGTAACCGCAGCGGTGTCGGGCTCTCGATTCCATCGCGGCTGAATGCCCACGTCACGTGTTTTGGCTGTCATACGCCTAACGCACAAGCAAACGGTCGCAACATTTCATCGTGCAGTACCTGTCATCAGCTCGGACGTTTAGTTCGCACTTCTGAGCAAGCGCCAGCTTTTCGAGTTGGCTTCAGTCATGCCAAGCACGATGCCTCTGAGAAGTTGGCGTGTGCTGCATGTCATCAGGTCAGGGGAGGTTTGTCTCGCGGACGGCAAGTATCAGCACCCTTACCTCTGAATCATCACGCACCTGGTACTGCTTCCAGTTGCGCTACCTGTCACAACGGTCAACGTGCATTTGGCGGTGACGATTTTTCTGCGTGCAAGCGTTGTCACAAGGGCTCCGCCTGGCATTTTTGAGATGAGGAAAGTTTCGCAGCCGCTGTGCAAAAGCTCGCTCGGCAATCAGGTATTAAGGGCATTTTTCGCGCGTTTTTACTCGGCATGAAGGTTGCACTTACACGATACGGGAGGCCTTATGAAACGAGTAAGAACAATACCAATCGGAATCGCATCGCTCTTGCTGTTGATGTTGGCGCTCTTTGCAATCGGCCAGGCGCAGGGTGAGGTCCAACCCTCAGATCCGGCAGCGTACTACAAGGCGAAATGTGTGGCCTGCCACGGGCCGAAGGCCGAAAAGAAGTTTGATACAGCCCTAACCGACGAGCAATACATCGATGCGATACTGAAGGGTAAGAAACCCGAGAAGCCTCCCAACATGCCGGCGTACGGCGAGAAGGGCGTCACTGCTGAACAGGCAAAGGCACTGTTGGAGTACATGAAGCAAGTAAGATCCGCTCAGTAGTTAGCTGGTAAGACAAAGCGTTCCCCCGCCACTCCCATGCTTGTTGGGCAACCGACGGCATGGGAGGCGCGCGTGTTTAATCAAACTCATTGAGACTCCGATGAGCGAACAACAAAAGTCCAAAAAAAGATCCCCAACACTCTTTAGAAACTACATAAGCTTCGCCGGCGCTCTGATCGTAATCGCCGCGGTCGTAAGTATTCTGTTGTTGTTTCTCATTGAGCTGACGCAGTCGTCGAATAATCCCTACCTCGGCATCATCACATACGTCGTCCTGCCTGCGTTCCTGGTGTTTGGTCTGCTTGTGATTCTCATTGGAATGTTGATTGAGAGGCGAAGACGAAGGCGATCCCCGGATTCTGCCATACCGCCTTATCCGAAAATTGATCTGAACGAGCCACGGCAACGCCGCTTCGCGATCGTAATCCTGACTCTCTCGTTCATATTTGTTTGCGCGAGCGCTTTCGGAAGTTATCGGGCTTATGAATACACAGAGTCGGTCGAGTTTTGCGGCCAGGCATGCCACACGGTTATGAAGCCGGAGTTTGTAGCTTTCCACGCAACATCACACGCTAAAATCCGTTGTGTTGATTGTCACGTGGGCCATGGTGCTGAGTCGTATGCTCGTTCGAAGCTGTCTGGTGCGCGTCAGCTCTTTGCTTTGCTAGCCGGCAACTATTCACGGCCGATTGAAACGCCAGTTCATAACATGCGACCTGCCAATCAAACGTGCGAACAATGTCACTGGCCTTCGAAGTTTTATGGCGCTCAGCTCAAGACGTTCAATCATTACGCCTACGATGAGCAAAACTCACTCCGCCAAACACGGATGTTAATAAATGTCGGCGGTGGCGATCCGTCGAGTGGTCCAGTTGCAGGAATTCATTGGCATATGAATCTCGCGAATGAAGTCACGTTCATAGTCACCGATCAGCAACGACAAGTTATTCCGTGGATTCGAGTGAAGGATCGAAACGGTAATGTCACTGAATACGTCGATCGCGCCCGGCCACTCAGCGCAGAGCAGATTGCCACGGCCGAAAAACGACGCATGGATTGTATCGATTGCCATAATCGTCCGGCGCACGCGTACTTATCGCCTGACGTCGCTTTGGACCAGTCGTTTTCCTCCGGACGACTCGATCCGGCGTTGCCTTACCTGAAAAGGCAAGCTGTGGAAGTATTGAATAGGCCTTACACGACGGAACAAGAGGCGCTCAACACAATTGCATCTGGTCTCGACGGATTTTATCGGACTAACTACAGCCAGTTGTACGCGCAAAAAACGGACACCATCAAATCAGCGATCGGCGAAACACAGCGCATCTTCAGGACCTACTTTTTCCCTGAAATGAAAACCAATTGGGCCACTCACCCAAACAATATCGGGCATCTCTATTCGTCAGGTTGTTTTCGGTGTCACGATGGCGAACATGTGAGTAAGACAGGTAAAGTGATTCGCAACGACTGTAATATCTGCCATACAGTTCTATCAGACTCAGCGCAACCGTCGGCAGTTCTGCAGACGGTCCCGATCCAGCATCCGGTTGATCTCGGCGGACTCGCAGATCGGAAATGCGAAACCTGCCATAAGGCAAACGAACCCTTCAAACACCCGATTAATCTCGGCGATATTTCAATGTTTCAGTGTGTGGAATGTCATTCCAGAGCAAAGTGATTAAGCTGAGGTTTCGCCGGCTGGATATTCGTAACTTTGTTCCTAATTTTATCTTCCACTTGGTATAGCGAACAGACAACACCTGAATAGTTAATTCCGCGCAACGCTGCGGAACTTTCCGCAGCGAGGACGTCGCATATCATCAATTCTCGCCCTTTTTCTCAGGTATATCTCTTGCTCAACAGTGGTGTGTAGCGGTCTTCGGACGTTCGTACGGTCCACCGCCACGAGGGAGGCGTTATGTACAGCAACAGAATTGATTTGGGTTTCCCGATGGCCTTGGTCGAGTTCTTAGCACGAGTAGGAAGTGTAATGAGCATAACCCTATTGGTCTTGCTATTTCAGGCCGAAGCTCTTCACCCATCCGAGATTGCACCCCGAGAGTGGTCCGGGCTGGTTTTCTTTCCCATCGGCATAATCGTCGGGCTCGCAATCGCGTGGTGGAAAGAAGGGTTAGGTGTTTCGATCACAGTGGGGAGTCTGCTGGCTTTCTATTTCGTCTATGGCTATCTCCTTCAATACCACGTTGGGGGTTGGGCATTCATAGTCTTTGCCTCTCCTGTATTTCTGTTCTTCTTTCATTGGGTTCTGCGTCAAGCCAGTCATGAGCATGCCGTTAGTTGAACTTGGAGTACGACAATGGTCACTAATATTTTTGTCACCAATATCTTTAAGGACAGAAAAGACGCAGGACAGTTTCTCGCCAAGAGACTTACAAAATATCGCAACCGCGATGACGTTGTCGTATTGGCGCTGCCTCGCGGCGGTGTGCCCGTCGCTTATGAAGTCGCAAAAGCGCTGAATGCACCTTTGGACATCTTCGTGGTGCGAAAGCTGGGCGTGCCAGGCTTTAAAGAGTATGCGATTTGCGCGATTGCGAGCGGTGGAATCCGTGTTCTTAACGAGGCCCTTGTCTCCCAACTCGACATTCCACTTGAGGTCGTTGATGAAGTGACAGCTAGAGAGTTCACTGAACTTGAACGACAGGAGCGACTGTACCGTGGCGCGCGCAACTCGCTGGACGTGACCGGGAAGACCGTCATCATTGTGGATGACGGCATGGCCACCGGTTCGACGATGCGGGCAGCGGTAAGGGCTCTGCGCAAAAAGAATCCCCGGAAGATAGTGATCGCAGTTCCTGTGGGCGAGCGTGAAGTCTGCAAATCTTTTACGCAGGAGGTTGACACAGTCATTGTTTGCGCAATGATGCCGGAGCCTTTCAATGCAGTCGGCACTTTTTACCGGCACTTCGCCCAAACCACAGACGTCGAGGTGCAGCAGCTCTTGAGGCAGGTCGCCGATGGCAAGACGGCGCTTCTGAGCTTTCGCGCCGCAATTTTGCCGGAAAGAGTCGATGCGGCAGTAAATTAACGACTACAGTGAGTTAACGCCTCATGCCAATCGAGCCACACATACTTCTTGTGGATGACAATCCCGACATCTGCGAACTGGTCCAAGCGGTATTGCAAGGGGCCGGCTTTCGTGTCTCTACTGCCGATACCACCAGAAGCGCCTTGCAACTTGCAGCGAGTGAACGTTTTGACGCTCTTTTATTGGATTACTGGATGCCGGATTTGACGGGCATCGAACTCTGCCGCCGGATTCGCGCCTTCGATCAAAGCACTCCGATATTGATCTGCTCCGGCGCAGTGACTCAAGCCGATAGAGAGGCGGCAGTTTCGGCGGGCGCGCAAGGATATGTGACTAAGCCCTTTTATTCGGGTGATCTAATCAGGGCTTTGCGATCTTCGCTGAAAAGCAAAGCCTCTCGATCAGAATCTGGTTTAAGCACCCTCACTTAACATACATCGTGTTTTCACTTGAATCGGCAGCGAATGCGATCAATAAAGGTTGAAGTTGTACTCAAGAAGTATTTTGAAGGGCACTTTCTTGCCGTTTGATTCAGCAGGAACAAATTTGATCAATTTGGCTGCTTCGATCGCGCGCTCCGAAAGTCCGTGAGGCAATCCCTTAACAACTTGTATGTCAGTGACCTGACCCGTTTCGGCGAATACTACGGATAACACCACAGTGCCGGTAATTTGATTCTGGCGGGCCTCTTCTGTGTATTGCGGTTCTGGTTTAGACAAAATGCGAGGCTTAGTTGCGAGTGTCTTGTTAATTGATTCGGCTGGATTTTCAGAGATTGGCGGAACGATAGGAGTCGCGATCCGATCAGCGGTTGATCCAGACTCCGTTAAATTCCACGAGCCATAAATCTGGCCCGTTGAAATGTTATAAAGAACGACTGACTCAGGAACGAAGAATAAATAGTAATGAAAAGTGTGGGCTTCTTCAGGATCGTCAAGAGTGGCGTTGTCGACGTCTGACTCATATATAACATATGGGTAGGCCAAACGGCCGGTAACTGCCAGCCACACTCTTCCACTTGCCTGGCGCGCCATCGAAGGTGTCACCCGAAATCGCAATCCGTATGACCAGCCCTCCGTGGTTGCGTCCGACATGACCAATCGTAAGGCCGAATACGCGCGAACCGTGATGCGCTTCCGCACTCCCAGAGCTGTTCTTCCAATTCTTGAACTGACAGTTCGTCCAGTTCTTGTGAGATCGATCGATTTGTATCCGCGGATGGACCGTACATCACCTTGGACTTCTGGTACGTCGTAGCCGACGGCAGCCTCGAAATTCGTGTCTGGCTTCAAGGTAAATACCTGCGTGTCAGCATCGTAAGTTTCATCTCCGTACGGATGGACAAATGACAGGCGATCATTGGCAGTTCTATTAGGTCCAATCTTAATTCCCTCGAGCAAGAGCTGTATGCGTGTTTGAAACTCATGCGTGGTCTCGAATTGGCTCTTCCTTAATCTTGGACCTAGAGCTGCGAGCCTTTGATAGATGGAGCCCGCATTGTCCCCAACATATTTTGGTGGCAACTGCCAGACAGATGCATCTGCCACAATTGACGGAGCCTCGGGCAGGACGTCAGTGGATTTGGAATTGCGCTTGGCTTTACTTCGACCTGAAGTTGTTTGGCCGAATGCAGGTCCAGCCTCAACCAAACACTGGGACAACACGAGAAGCAAAACGAGGGAAAGTCTCAATAGAAGATGCAGGGGAAACATGTCAGTTTGGATCGCTTGTTTGAAGTATTCTGCAAATGCCAAGAGTGACTAATTCGGAATTTGGCGACGCAGGGTTATGGCCTCTTGATTCGCTGAGTCAATACTCAAAGCGCTGCTTATATATTTGTTCGCCTGAGCGCGGTCGCCGTTTGCCAGGAATACTTTTGCCAGCAAGATATGCGCTTCGATGAGTTGAGGATCCCAAAACAAAGCGGTCTTCGCGGCGGCGATCACCGCGTCGTTATCCCTGTTTCTCCAATTGATTCGCGCCTGAAGCAGATACCCTTCTGCGTTTGTAGGCTCTTCCATCACTAAGCGGTGAAGTTCAGAGAGCGCTTCCTGATCACGACCCAGGTTATACAGTTCGACAGCTCTTTTTAATAGCGTCGACTTCTCAGGTACGGGCGCCGGCGTAAGAACTGGGGAAGCAGACGTGCCCAGCTTGGCTAGAGTTTTCCCTGTTTGCTGGTCAAAAAAGTGGACGTCAATTAATCGAGTTTGGAATTGAGCATCCGATCCATAACGCTCTACTGCGTATGGCTCTTCAAACCGAACGCTGAGAACTGCTTTAGTCGTGTTTTTGAGTCGCCTTGCCTCTTCAACAGCGACATTGACTGATGCCGAGAATCCTTGCCGGTAGTCCTTCTTAGATAATGGCAGCTGTCCGACGTCATCAAAAAACACCGTCGGGGCTTCATCGCCACCTAAAGAAATGCTGTAAAGATTGATTCTCGAGAGATCGCGAATATCACTCTTGTTCTCATCTCTGTATAAACGACGGTATGTTTCGGCCAGAGTATTTTTCTCAACCGGCAAAAAGAATCGCATTGTCTGCGAGTCTGCGTCGTATTCGGCAAGTACTCCGGACGCCACCAAATAAAATGTACTTTGAATTGTTAGATCATTGAGAATAGACTTCTTCTTTTCTTCAGTCGCTCTCTTTACATAATCAGCCGTTGTTTCAAATTCACTCTTCACGAGTCGCTTTCTTAAATCGATCAGTTGAACTAGAAGGGTTTTGGGATCGTGGCCCGAATAGTTCGGAGAAAGCGTGCCCGTTGAGGGCTTCGAATTGATAGGTCGCGATGTAGGTGTCGGCAACGAATCTTTCTTATATTCCCAAGTACCATCAGCTTTCAATATGACGGTCCGGCCATCGGGCGTCCGAAGTTCGAGAGGAGCCTGGGTTTGAGCGAGCACGCTCACCGGGACGAGAAACAAGCACAGAACTAACAATCGAAGCATTTCTTATCCTACTTGAATTGTGGCCTCGGCCAGCATTGCACTTTGTAGGAACTGAGCCTTGGGCTCGGCTCACGGACTCGCTGCTACTCTGCTGCTTCTTCTCTTAATGTATTTGGCATAGGAGGTCTTATATTTTTATGTTGACCGAAACGTTTTAGCCCGCCTATGTTCGAGGACGGAAAGGCTGCAAGGAACAACGGGAAAGTAGCCCCAACTGATACAGATGTCAATCTCAATGCGCGCCTTTTACATAACAAACCGCCGACCGCTGAATTCTCGGTCACCACGAACTGTCGTCACTTGTCTATCGGCTGGTGCATTTGAAATCTGCTGCCACGTTGGAGACATTGAGAACGATTAGGTCAATCCAAGGTGCCATCGATCATTCAATGCGTCCCCTCTGAGACCATAGTGCTTGCAGGAGCCGGCATTAGCGTCGAAGAACCCTCTGGCATTCCGGCGGCGTGGGGATTGTCTGATGCTTTATTGAAATGGATTGCACCCAACCAACGCAGGCGGTTGGAACTTACTCGGAGGATGACCCCCGGCAATCATTTCAACCCTTACCACTTTCTACGATTTGAAGGCCTAGTGCAGGCGATAGCCGCCATTGATCCAAATATCTTTTACTACCTCGAGTCCACACAGGCATATGGCCAACCAAACATCAACCATCAGTTACTGATGAGAATGGCGTTAAAAGGTGCCATGATTCTTACCACCAATTTTGATACTCGTATTGAGCAAGCAGCTGGAGACAAAACGCTACCGACCTTTGTGCTTTCTTCAAATCGTCGGGTGCCAAACACTAGCGATCGGCTCATCAAACTTCATGGGAGCTTTCCCTGGAGACGCGGGCGTAACGTCACGCCCCATGCCACGCTGACTCAAATTGGTAAGCTTGGTCTCGGATTTGAGCGGTTCCCAGAGTTCCGCGACTGGTTCCGCGCCATCACAACTGGCAAACACTTGATCGTCATTGGTTATTCTGCTTCCGATAGTTTCGACGTTGTCCCGCTCATCGAGAATGAAACAAAAGCAAAAACAGTCATCTGGCTAAGCTATCAACCCAATGTACGCGGTGTGCGCATGCGACGTATTCGCAATGCGACGACTCAAACTCCTTTTCCTGCTAAACGAACCGTCGACTTCGCAGCGAATACGCTGCAGCGTCTTGCGACGCAGTGCGGCTCGTCTTGTGACGTCTACCTGGTAAAGGCGAGTAGCGTTGAGAGTTTCTTGCGAGCCACAGTTAAACTTCCGAAAGTGAGAACGACGGCACCGCTGGATGGGCTGTCGACTGGCACACGCAACCTGAAACTGTTGCGCCGAACCCTAGCGGAGAATCCGCTCGGTGCGTTACAGCGACGCGTGATTCTCGGAATGATAGATGACGGCATGTTCGGCGAAGCCTATGCGACAGATGTTGAGGCACGGCCTATCAGAAGAGGCAAGAAGGTCCTGTTTGTAGAGAGTAAGGTTCGCTTTAGTCGAGGCACCGCAGAATATCGAGCCGACATCGCGTTTAAGCGCGGCCAGCCCGACTTGGCAATGAAGATCCTGGAAGATTCTGCCGGCAAGAGCGCTGATGCTGATCAACTGTTGCTCCTGCTGCATCATTTCGAATTTCGATTTGGTGAGCAACAAGCAGATCTGCAACGCCTTGATCGCGCTATTAGCAAGACTGAGCGCGTCAGCAAACGCACCGGATTGTTATGGGGCTTGATCATGACTGAATGGATGAAGAGTTTTCGTCTCGAAGCCGCGGCCAAACGTGGCGTTCGCAGCAGTCAAACTGCTCATGGACAGGCGCAAAGAATACTGTCTCACGCACAACGAACCGTTTATTACGGTGTTCGCGCTGGCTGGCAATCGTGGTACGCGACGAGTGCACGACTGGCCGCCAAACACGCCGTAGCCATCCGTGACTTCGATACGGCGGAAAGTCTTCTCACGAATCTTCTGGTATGGCTTGACCGAGAGACAGTCGAAGGAATTCAGGAGACCGCAGGCACCGCTTGCGCGTTGAACACTTTGGGTATTCACAGCAAGCGCCCACGTCTGATTAATATCGCACAACAAATTCTGCGGAGTCTCGATGTGAAGATTTGTCCTGTCGTCAAATTACTGCGCGTGGCCTCCATTGCGGAGCTTGCGCACACTAAGTCTGATTGGCGCACCGTGCAGAAACTCGAACGTCGCGCAAACGAGTTGATAATGAAAGTTGATCCGGCAGATCACTGGAATGTACGTGGCGTGTTTGAATATCTGCGCTTGGCGGCTTCGCCTCGCAAACAATATGTCAGCGGCTGAGTTAGACAAATACACGCTTGAGAGAGTAAAGACGAACACGTGCGCGTATCAGCAACTGCTGCGTACTACTTCGGTGGCAGGAGAAGACGCAACAGCAAATAAGTTGGCCTATGATCGAGTGCGTTCGTACTTGGGTCTGCAACTCCAGAGGCTTCACGATTGGGCGGATGGTCCAGTCGATTTGCTCGCGCTTGTCACGCGCGACTTGTTAGAACTCGTGTTTTGGGTTGAATACGTTCTTGAAACAGAAGAAAACGCAAAGCGTTTCTTGGAGGAGCAACGGATTGACCTAGCGGAATTGGTGAAGAAAGCCGTCTCCGCGTTTGAAGCTGAAGCCGGTGAGATGTTTGATGAGAGTCCCGCAGGGCTGACTGAACTTCTGGCAGAGAAGGGAAAACGGATCAGCGCCACAGGACGAAGTGCACTGGACGCCTACACGTTTAAGCTTTGCTCCAAATATATACACCCTTCCTCGTGGTTTCTGATGGATCTCGAAAGTCGTCTCAACTCAGAGATGAATCGAAGTTGTTTTGGATGATGTCGCTGCGTTATGCGGCTCATATCTCGGCCCTGCTCGTCCTCAAGCGAATGGGTCGAAGTGGCAGCACTACCTCTTAGTCATGACCAGCAAACAATTTCACCGTGACAACCATTTTGTTCCTTGCGTCTACTTGAAAGGTTGGACCGGCGCTGACGGAAAGATTGCAACCTATCGATTATTAGTACCTCACGAAAAGTTTCCGCTGTGGCGTCGATATACACCAACCGCACTCGCCTACCACGCATACCTTTACACACAAACGATTTCCGGCGCTGAGAACGACGATATCGAGATCTGGCTTGACCGAGAATTTGAGAAGCCAGCTGAAGAGCCATTAAGAAAAGCCAGAGCAGGTGCGCGAATGACCTATGATGACTGGAAGCGGTTGATTAGATTCGTCGCCGCTCAGGATGTTCGTACTCCAGCCTATTACTGGGAACAAGCAAAACGTGCTGATGAACAGTTTCCGGAGTTGATGCAAACCACGATCGAAACTGTAATAAGAGAGAGGGAGGAATCAGCGAAAATTGAAAAGCCAGCCAAACGGAATTCGCTACCTGCGGAGGAACGTGAGGGTCTTCCCCTAAAAATCGCAGTGGAGCGTGATCCTTCCGGTGGAGGACAGGTTCGCGCCGAAATACTTCGCGGTCGTCGTCTTTGGCATTGGACGATCCAGCGTCATTTGACGAAGAACGTACGAGTTTTATTGCAGCATCATTGGACCATTCTGGCTCCTGCGAAGGGATTGACTTGGTTCACGAGTGACAACCCAGTTGTACGACTGAATTTCAACAGCCTGGAAGACTACAATTTCAAAGGCGGCTGGGGCAGTATCGGAACCGAAATTTTTTTACCGCTTGATTCGGAACACTTACTGTTTACTCATATCGGACCGGGACGAGCACGCCAGCGAGGAGAAAGAATGACACGAGCGGAGACCGAATTGATTCGGCGTTTCACAGTCGAACATGCCTGGCGATTGATTCTGGCTCCGAATCGTGAGAATCAAGTGGAAGAACTACGCTCTCGAACGGTCGATCGCGATATTTTCGACAGTGAACGTGAACAGTGGAGTAACTGGCATCGACAGCAAACGCAAGCGGAGCGAGAATTCGAGAAGTAAAAGTACCTATTACTGTAACCTCACGCATCTCGGGACAGAGATCTGTGTATTGTCAATATCGTTAGCGTAGTGTTGTAGAATGGTAGAAAGATTGAGTCTTCCCAAATCCTCGCATTCCCTGGCAAATCATCATCGTCCAGCCAAGCTTCTGCAGGAACTGCACCGAAAGGTTCCTCAATGGACCTTGCCGAAAACAATTGAGCAGCATACGAATGTTTACTCAGCTGCTGATTAACACGAATGAAATAGCGGAAGTTATCATTGCGCCGAAACCATCTTATCGCTCCCGCGACACTAACAACGATTGCGCACTTCTCATCCGAAACCTCAACGCACTTGAGGCATGTCGCAGTAAGTGATGTGCGAAACTCTCGGCTAAGCGTCTTTGCAAGGCTTATAGTCAAATCTTTACTTTTAACGAGCGGCTGTATTTCTTTATAGGGAAGGAGAAGTTCAGAGGCAAATTCGTTGGCTTCAATTTCATGTTCCGGCGTGCCTTTCCGCCATGATTCAATATCATCGGGCTTACAGATGCATCTTTCAGTACCATGCCCGGGCAAGATGAAATGTCCGATCTCATGACAAACTGCAAACCTCTTTCGACCTTCCTCGCGAATTTGCTTATTGATTGCGATTATTCCCTTCAGCGTATCGGCACGGCGAACTAAGACTCCCTCAAAACCATCCGAATCTACCTCCTTTACCGTTAGACCTAATGGGTCGGTCAGAAGACTCATATCTCCAGCAGTTCTGAGCTTCAACCGTGCCAAAAGTTCTCTTGCAAAGGCCGAGGGCGTGCTTGCAAGTCGATTTCTGTCTAAGCTACTCACTCTCTCGTAGTTCTCTTTCTAAGTCGTCAAGTATCCTTTTATCGTTATCCGAGACGAGTCCGTCTTTTTGCTTGTGCCAGGAATAAAGTAACTTCGATTCACCACTTGCTATAGCATGGCCTGACAATAAGTCACCAATCCACGAATGTGCTTGAATAGGTTTAGGTTCAGATGCACGTTGCTGTTGTCGAATCTCCTTCAAAGCGGACTCTAATGGTTTAGATACTTCATTAGTTTTTTCATAGTGGCTTCGAAGTTCCGCTTGCAATCGCAACTTGAACTCTTCAATCAGCTCAGCGCCTGAGATATTGTGGCTTGCAAGTATCTTGTCAGCTGTTTCGATGTCCATTTCATCTTCGGGGCCAAAGACGATTTCGTCAAAGCTCTCTTGGCTGGATTGTGGAGGTTTAGATCTCTTTTTGTCTTTCGACATCGCTACCTCCTTTCGATACTCTGTTGGCTGGGTGTCGATGAGGACGTGCACGCCGGTACTTTAATTTCTTCTGCATATTCGTCAACTCATGAGCACTTACTCCTATCAGCGAGGCGAGGTCCTCCTTTTTTAGATGACCGAACTCCGCAGCAGCGTCAATTAAATCGATAAGTTCTTTCTCACCTTCCGCTAAGTGATAAAATCGCTTCGCCTCTGACTGCGCTTCCACCCTTCCGAAAACATTCCCGGGGTCCTCTTCATTGGCGAGTTTCGCAGATAACCCGCCATCGTGTTCGTTGTCAAGGATAACGGTTCGGCTGTGCTCGCGCCCGCGTTTGACAAGATCCCAGAAGTCCCGCTTCAAGATAGTGACGATCAACCGAAAGCGATCCTCATCAGATCTAATTTGATAAGTAGCTTGCTTTTTGAGGAATTCGACAACGGCCCCGTAAACCAAGTCTTTCGCGGAGACACCTGTGCCTGGCAAAACGGCTTCGTCGTCACGACATTGCCTGTCGCCAAATAAACCAAGAGCGACTGCCGTTAGCCTTTTCAGTAAGGATTCCCAGTCAAGGGGAGTTGTCGCTTTCGTGCGCAATTTGCCGGGTTACCTATTATTAGAGCGATTATCCAATGAGAAATTGTCGAAGATTTTTTCAAAAAGATTTTCGCATCTTTTGCCAACCTCAGTCGCTTTCTATAGTGAGGGCAGCCGTTCCTGGTTGCCATCGTTTTAGTTCTCAGCTGGCTCGCTCTCAAATGAGCCAAAACCATGGAGGCCCTATAGCTAATGAAAGAAACGCAAGAACATAACGAAAAAGAGCATCCACAACCAGGTCCCGACGTGACGGTGACTGTCGATACGAAACCAAAGGTCGTTCATCGCGGAAGTTGGATCGTATCCGAATTCAAGGAAGAGGTTGGAGTTGATGCGACGCGTGAACTTGACCAGGTAATCGACGGCGATTTCAAACCGCTACCCGACAAAGACCGAATCACAATCAAGGGTGGCGAAATCTTCGTTAGCCACGTTCCAAAAGGAGGTTCTTCGTAGGTGGTTTCGGAAGATGCGATGAGTGAATTGCATGTCGTTTGTGCCGGGGCGCAAGAAATGACCGAGGCCGCCTTCTCTTACATTTATCTGCCGAAGCTAAAGCTTCCTGGCACCTTAGGAGTCGTTGATGCTTTGCTTTGCCTTCAGCAACATTCCGGGTACTCGACACGGCTGTTTTTGTCGTCACAAGTGCAAGGGAAAGGCAGCAACTGGTCCTCTCATCAGATACTGGGAAAGACTTGGTACACGTGGTCGTGGAAAGATGTATCAGCGGAGCTGAGACCAGTTCAGATTCTATTGGGACACCTCAAGGCGCTCCGATGAAGATCGAGATGAGAACGACCATTGGGCTGCTGAAGCATGTTCGCATGGATTTGGCGCGCCCACATCCATTTGCTTTTGAACGTGTTGGTTTTCTGGTTTGTAAAGTAGCCGAGACAAAGCGTCACACGATTCGTGTATTTCCCTACGACTACCTGGAAGTAGAAGATGATGACTACTTAAAAGACGTTAGCGTAGGCGCGATGATGGGACCTAGCGCTATTAGAAAAGCTCTTCAGTTCGCTTATAGGAATCCGGTCGCGATGTTTCATGTCCATATGCACGATCATTATGGACAACCATCGTTCTCGAAAATTGACTTAAGGGAAAACAGTGCATTTGTTCCTGACTTTTGGAACGTACGGCCGACTTTGCCGCACGGTGCAGTAGTGCTCAGTCGCGATTCTATGGCGGGACTTTGTTGGATGTCGAAGAGACGGACACCGTTTCCAATTTCAAGCTTCAGTATCATAGGATTTCCTACGACATTTATTAGAGCCTAGCTTATGAATGACTGGTTATCGCGGCAAAGTTTCCTTGGATCAAACAGCGATGAGGTTTTGTCGCAGTGCCGTGTAGGTGTTATCGGACTTGGTGGCGGTGGTTCACACATTGCGCAACAACTCGCGCATCTGGGGGTTGGGCACTTTCTCTTAATTGACCCTGATAATGTGGAAGCATCCAATCTAAATCGACTTGTAGGGGCGACGAAGAAGGACGTAACTAAGGCAACACCAAAGACGAGTGTTGCACGAAGACTCATTAAACGCATCAACCCAAAAGCACAAGTGATTACCATTTCGAGAGAATGGCAGACCGAAGGCAACTCTGTCGCGGGTTGTGACGTCGTGTTCGGCTGTGTTGATACTTTCAGCGCTCGCGAAGAGATTGAAAGGATATGCCGGCGATTTATCCTTCCGTTTATCGACATTGGAATGGACGTTACAGAAGTACCAGGTGGTTACATGATCTCTGGTCAGGTCATTCTGTCGATGCCTGGTGAAATGTGTATGTGGTGCTTAGGTTTTTTGACTGAGGAACTTCTGGCGCAAGAGGCCGGGCGTTATGGAGCTGCAGGAGGTCGACCTCAAGTGATCTGGCCAAATGGGATCTTAGCATCAGCAGCTGTAGGCACGTTTGTTCAGTTAGTAACTCCGTGGCGGCACGAAATGAAGCCAAGTCTTTATCTGGAGTATGACGGTAATACTCAAACCGTTGCTCTGAGCAATAGACTTCACTATTTAGAAGGAAAAATATGCTCTCATTTCTTGAGTTCCGCTGTCGGTGATCCTTTCTGGCAGTAATCTGGAGAGAACTCATATTGAACGATCGGCCGCGAACAAGAGACCCATATTAAAGACTGGATCGCAATGGCACCACAGTAGCGAGTGACGGAATATGATTATGCAAAAAGTGGGACGCAATGAGCCTTGTCCCTGTGGCAGTGGAAAGAAATATAAGAAGTGTCACGGCTTACCAGCGCAAGTTACTTCAGGTAAACCGGAGGAGCGGATACGGCAGGGTGATTACCCGCAGTTGGTCGGCACGTGGGGACTATCAGGCATACCATTCTTTATGACCATAACTCGTTTAAATAGTAAGAATCCCGACGACCCGCGAAATGCAGCGCCGCCCTCAGGCTCTCCGGGCAAGTACAAAGTTAGGTTTATCTTGAGTCGACCAGGATACTCGCCACTCGCAGAGAATCACATTTCATTTGATGATGACCAGATAAGAGGCGACTCGCATTTTCTCATCGGTAAGGCAAACGATTTCGTCGAAGTCGAGGCACCTTTGGCCGATGGAAACATAACGCTTCGAGGATATCCGAATGACAAAGGATTTCTCGGGAAGATTGAAGTTGAGGAAATTGAGGCACTGAGTTTTGGCGACGCCAATTTGAAAGCATATAACGCACTGTCCACCGCGTTGAGTAGACTATCACTTGTTGCCGACATTCCGCTTCACATTTACAAATTCACTACCATTGAACATTCAACGCAAAACTTGATGTCCAGTGCTACGTTGCCGTTCCTCGGGAAATCGCTTGCTACCTCTGCGGCTTTCGAGGCAGACAAAGACTTAAGTAGGTTTGCAAGCCTGTATCGGGAAGCACTTAACAGCAATAGCCCGAATTATCAATATCTTTCGTTTTTCAAAATCATCGAGGGAATAAGACGAATTAGAGAAGAGCGCACAACGCAGGAGAATCAAGCCGCATTGGCGAAAGGTGAAAAGCCGCCTTCAAGACCACGAGAGAAGCTTCCGACGACCAAAGAAGAGCAAGCTGCTTGGCTTAACTCAGTCATTGCGCTTCAGAACTGGAGTGACCTAGCGTTGCTTCAAGTTTTCCCACCTGAGGTACTCGGCAAGAAAGTTAATGATGTAATAAGAGACAGCGGCATTTTGGATATGATTCGAAATCGAATTGCTCATGCGGTAATGCGAGACGAAACTCAGGAAACAATCAACATCGATGATGGATTGCTGATCAATGAAGTGTCGAAATGGTTGCCGCTTTGTAAATGCATTGCGAGATACTTGTTGAAGAAGGAGTATCCACATCTATTTGGCTAGGTACGGTCGGCAATCGATTCGGTTTTCTTACTTCCCTTGCCGTGTAATTCTTGAAAGGTCTTTGCAACTGATTGACACAGAACTTTTTTCTCACTAATCTCGACTCATTCGGTAGTAGCGATAAGGCTATTAGGGCCACGAATCGTGGCAGAGGATATGAAAACTACTATCGAAATCTACTTGGGTTCTCCGCTTACCATTGAGTCGGAGAAGCAGTTTCTTCAACACCTTTCCGGCGACCTCGTCGAACGAGGCGAGTCTGCGCTGATCCTCGCGAACTTCTTTGTTGGCAAACGACGCATAGACTTTCTTGTTGTAACGTCGAAGTGTACCTCTCACGTGGAACTCAAGAATTACACTGCGCCAGTCATCGGAAGGCGAAACGGTTTATGGAAGTTAACAATGCCAGATGGCGAGGAGTTAACAATTGAAAGAGAGAACCCTTACATCCAAGCTCTCGATGGAAAGTACGATGTTAGCGACTCTATGGACGAGTACGCGAAAAAGTCGTCTGTTCCAAGGCCGCCGTACGGTGAAAAATTCTGGAAGCTGATCGAATCCGTCATTTGCGTTTACCCTGAACTTCTACCTGGTTCGCAGGTGCCGAGTGACTATAAAGTCTGGACAAAAGGTTATCCGGCGTTCGTTGAGTTCCTCGTGACACAGGTGAGAAATCCCGGCTGGAGTCGGGCGGACTGGTTGGGATTTGCAATGCATCTCGGCCTGACTAAGCAAACCGATATCGATCAGGAGTCGTTACCGTCGGCTGCTGCGGCGAAGAAAACGATCGATGAATATAAAGAACGTTTCAAGGAATTTTACGGTAGTAATCTACCGGTACTTGTCCCCACATCGGTCAAGACAGGAGCAAAGCAGATTAAGACTGATGAACTCCTCACCTATTTATCGACGGGGCGACATGGTTCACTAATCGGAGGCTCCGGGACTGGGAAAAGCCATCTAGCAAAGCACATGATGCTCGATGCGCTAGAGCGCGGATGCCTACCCATTCTTCTAAAGGCTCAAACGTTCGACGGGAAACTCTCCTCGCTGTTGAACAGAAGTGTCGCTCATTTACATCCTGCAATTGCGACCGATCTGTTAACTGCTGCAACACAATCCAACACGCCAGTGGTTCTTGTTGTTGATGGGTACAACGAATGCCCGGAAAAATTGCAGTCGTCCTTGCTAGAAGTACTTCAAGCATTTTATCTGCGAAGACCTAGCCCGATCCTTTTCACGGCTCAAACGAGCATAACATTGCCGAAAAAAATAGCCGGCGAAGAGTTCGCTATGGAAAATCTGACAGCGGACGAAAAGCAGAGTATTTTTCGCGCATATTCCAAAGATCCGATCTATGAGGAACGGGCGAAGTTGCTCATCGAGGCGTTTGCGACTGCATACGAAATCAGCATAGCTGCCGAGTGCATTACAGAACTGGGACCGATCACAACCCGTTTCGAATTATTCGACGCTTATGTGAGGAAGCAACTACATGCGGTCTCGAAAACTTCGATAGCACGAAAGATTCTTTCTGAAATTGCGTACGAGATGGCTGATCAGTTTGTAACGAGCTTACCTACGTGGAAGGCTGTTGCCATTGCTGAACGAGTCATAGCAGAGGAGCGCGTTTCGCTTCGACTGATCGATGAAATGATTGGCACGGGCCTACTCGATTTAAGCCAAAATTTTTGGACTTTTCGGCATGAACTTATAGGACAGTTCTTCTCGTCATTAACCTTCGAACGTAAGCTCTCAAATCCCAGCCTTCTGGCGCCTGAACTCGCACGACCCCGAAATCGAAATTTGGCGGAGTTCGTCATTAGCTTCCAAACGTCGCCGTCGGTCATTCGTGATTGTCTCGAAGCTCTGGCTGATGCTCGGGTGATCCGCGACGCTTTGAAAGGGAACATGGGCAATGCGGTCCAACAGGTTGCGGAATCTGAGGCTGCTCGGATGTTTCAGAAGATAAACAACGAACTAAACGTCCTTCAGCTCGATCTGAAGTTCCCTAACGAACAATCATCTAGGAGTTGGCCCGTTCTGCGGATCGCGAACGGATGCGATTGGTCCGCATACGAGACCGCTCTAATGAGTGCGATTGGGTTGGAGTTGTGTGAAGGCCGCTTCGTTTCGGAGTTCGTGAGTCTCGTCGAACGGCTGGAGACGATAAAGCATAGCGTTGTCAGCAACGCGAATGATGAGCGCGCGGGCCGAATTGATATCGATGGTTTGCTTTTTCAGACATTCTACATCGATCAATATGTGGACCGCCGTCCGCTAGTCGCTACATCTATAATCTTGAACACCGCCCGCTTCAACACTTGGAGATCCGCTTCTCTCCCCATACCAACTGCGCTTCTCGAACTACTTAAAAATCTTGACCGTCAATGCCTGGGTACATTGTATCTGCTGTGTATTTTGCTTCCGATGTACAGAGACGCTGACGCTGTTCAACCAGCACTGCCACAGTTGCTGAAGCAGTGTTGGGAAACAGGAATTTACCACTTACAGCTTGAGGCGATTCATCTCATTGAGGATCTTGGCTACTCAATAGCTGACCATTATCGGGAACAGATCAAAGAAATTCTGCCGTCATTAATCTCGGACAATATAATTCTGAACTCCTCGGTTATGGAGCTTCTCTTAGAGTTTGGGTTGGTTGAGCCTATCACTGACCTGGACACCGCACGTGCCGAGATCGCCGCGATCTTATCGACTCCGGATGACGTGGAATCGCAAGAACGGGCACACGGGGCGGTCTCTAACATCTTCGAAGAGATGTTCGGTGGTGTGTACGATGAGGCGATTGATGAGTTGTCTCGCGATCAGAAAATTCAGCTGTACACCATGGCTGCATTAGGAGCACCGGCTTACAGCTTTTCTGCTGATTTCATACTTGGAAGGCTTTTTAAGTTTAACGACCCGAAAACAGCCGCGGCATTCCAGCGCTGGGCTTCGGAGATTGATATAGACACTGCTTTTGTGCAAGTAACAGTGCGATGCTTCGAACTGGCGATGAAAGGTTGTGCGAGATTCACGAGTGCTCCGCCTCAACTCAAACAGCAAGAATCAAATCATCTCCGTGCATGGCAGCTGTATGGAGAAATTATTTTTTGGATGAACAAACCTGATTTGACAGGAAACGAGATTGGCGCAATCTGCCAGCCATTGTGGGATAAACTTAGCGGTGATTTGGTATTCGAAGCCGTTGATCCGTTGATGCATCTGCAACGCAGCGATCGTCGCGTGTCGCCTGAAGATGGTCTCACTAACGCTCTATTTCCTACTTTTCGTGAACCTATTCGTAAAATTCTCGAGCGCGCCCTATCGAATCTCGACGGGTTGTCCAGCGCCTTCATTAGATACAATTCGTATGGAATGCCAGAACTGGCGCGGTTCGTGGTAACAGCACTCGGGGAAATTGGAGATTCTCGCACCTGCGAACTCCTCCAACCGTTAATCGATTCTACACACCTTGGCGCGCTCGCGGTTGAAAGCATTCGTAAGATCAAATCAAATCAAGTGATGTTAAAGGTAAGCTAAGAGAATCGATCAGCTCAGGAGACCACCCCACGTATAATGTGGTGCTCCTTCTTTCTTCAGCCGCACGACTTTTCTGGGAATGAAGCCTGATAACAAAGTACATGACGTCCTTTTTTCTGACGCCACGCTCAAGCTGGGTGAATTGCACTGGGCTCTGCTGAAGTCTGCGAGCATCATGGATAGCAAACGGTGGAAGGTGATAGAGGCGACGATTGGTTCTACGTATGAAGATACGGATTTCGGTAAAGAAGTTGGCATGGATGAGATTCACTGGTGGGTATTTGAAAAGGAAACAGACGTTGATGAATTGCTCGCTAACACGGAACCGACTCTGAAAGCTGCGCATACTTTGAAAAATGCATCCGCTAAGCTGAAGGGCAGAGAGCCAGATTCATATAGGGGATTGCTCTTGACTCTGAGAGACTTTGCAGAACAACACCGCGCCGAGATTGATTCTTTGCATGGCTACGTGGGTTGGCTACGAAACGGGATGTGATGGCTCCCCGCATACTGTTTACGTATCGTGTGTGGGGTTCTACATTGATGAGTGACCGCCGGATCGATGTTGAGGGCGAAGAGAACGCTCGGTCCGATATCGGCAAACTACAGATCCTCACTGAGATCGTTCTGGGCGTTCGACAAGGCCGACACTTAGTTTATGACAATGTCTACAACGAGATTGGATTGGAGATTTATGAAAGCGTGCAGCCGGGGGAGATGTCGGGGAATGCAGAGTTCGTTGTGCCAGAAAACTACGTACTCAGAAGAACTGGATATGAAGTTTATGAGAACTGCGAGACGTATTTCACTGAGATCAGGGCCTCGCTAAGAAACATTGTCGTCGATATTGGGAAATTCAAGGAACAGCGCGACCTCTTTCAAAGCGACAAGTTCTGGCGAGAATTCATAACGAAAGCGCGCGGCGTCAAGACAAGCGAACCGCAGTTGTGGGATTTCAAAGAAACACTAACGATATGGCACGTGAAGAATGATCCCGAAAGACGTGCGGCAAAGGTTACTTTCGCGGAGGATGTTGCTAGTTTTGCCAACGTCTCGGGCGGAGTTCTCATCGTGGGTGTGAATGACAAAAGAGAGATTGTTGGTATTGGTCAGGACCATGAACTCGAAAACCGGCTGAAGTTTGCGCGAGATGTAATCGCACAGCACTTCAAATATGACCGTGAGATTGTGGCATTCCGGCAAGTTGCGATTGGAGAGAAGGGAAAAGAGAAGAATTGCTTGATTGTTGTAGTATCACAGGCATCTGAGGCAGTCGCAGTGAGTGATGGGCTAGGCCGTTATTCCTACCCTGTGCGGCGTGAGACGGGAATAAGCAGAGAAGATCCTGGTAACGTTCCAGTTCGAAACCTTTATCTCAAAAGTGACAATCGGGATTTCATGCACCAGCTCAAACAATTTATCAAAGACAATTAATCTGCTCGGCATTTTGCGGTGAGTGAGGAATGCCAATCTCTACACAACATTAACACGTTAGCGACTTGGCTGGCGGGTAGGAATTCAACCGACTTTGCTCACTATGGTCGATACCGGAAATCTCTACTCATCGATCCTGAACTCGGGACACTTACAGTAAGATGAGGCGAGGCCACGGTGATTCGTTCCGCCAGACGATCTGAACGCGCCGGCGACATCAAACCATTAGCGACATTGTTCACTTTGAAACCTTGGTAGACCACACTTCTTCTTGAAGGTTCAAAATGAAAAAAGAAAATAATAGGCATGAGACAACTGTGCGGAAGAAAGAGAAAGCCAAACTGGACAAGCAAATCGATCAGATGATGAAGCGTGTAATGCCTCAACTCCCACATAGATTAAAACAATTGGCCCGCAAGATTGAACACTTCGACGTCCGCAAACCTGCAACGCTCAAGGCGGAAGTGCAAAATGGTTTCACGACAGTTGCAAATCAACTCAACCTTCAGGACATGAGCGTCTTTCAAGACATGATGCGGTTGGTTGGGACTTCAGTCTTCAAACATCAGTTCGTGCAATTCCTTCGAAGCGCTGTTCGCACGGCGAAGGACCAGGCAAAGACTGACAACCGCTATTCGCTGCTCTTGCGCTTAGTGGATGAGGCTCATGCAAGAGTGCCTTACATGCCTTGGTATTTGTTAAAGGATCATGCCGACCCAAACGTTATGTTGGAACTGCAATTTGCACCAGCTGATCTTATCGCAGAGGCCGAGCGAAGCTTCGGTGAGATCCGCGCCACTGCTGTGCTGCGAGCACTAAAGGATGTGGCAGAACCTCTTTACAAGTTATATGTCAATCGGATCTGGGTCCTTTCTTACCTAAAAGACGGAGCCTGGCCACCAGTCAAGAAAATGCCTTCCTTCGGTAACTTAGTTTCGGAAACTAACAACCGACTTTGTGATTATCCTGGACTGGTGGACGTGGACGCAGCTTGGATGCGTAATTCGGTAAGCCACAACCGACGTGTGTACTTGCCAAGCGAAGATGCAGTGGAATTGTGGGATACAAAAAAACCGAAGCAAAGAATTCCGGTCGATCAGTTATTGAAAAAGGTCAAAGCGATGTATCAGATTTCTGCGTTTACTTTCTCGCTTGTCGCGCAAATTTACTTGTTTCGTACAATGTTCTTGAAATCTGGCATTCTGGACGTTGTGATTGAGCAAATCCCCACGATCTCATCACTCGACGAGTCGAGGATAAAGCAGGCAGATCAGGCAATGGAAACAAAGATCAAGACGTTGTTTGGTCCGATTGAAGCTTTCGCGAAGTTACACATTAAAGCATAGGTTTCGCCGGGGAAGTTGGGATGGGATAAGCCAAGTCAGGCGACAACGTTCTTAAAAAAGTCCTACAACTGTGGTCCTTTCGTCGGCTGAGATCAAATCCGAATTAGGTGTGGTTTGGTTTCTGGCACGTGCGTTTCTTACCGCTATCAACAATAGATAATTGGCCCTGAAAGGTAATGCCTAACAATTCTTTGACGTTGATGGCGGCGGCTTAGAACGCGATTTGATAGCAGTTGGAACCGCTGGTTCAGAGCTGCGTCAGCAGCTCTTATTGACTCTTAAGCCGCAGCGAGGAAGGCAGTCAAGGGCGGAGCGAACTGTTGTGTAGTTCGCGGAGTTAATCGGAGCGAAGCGAAGACCCTTTACGGCCTCCGCAGCGAAGGCTCCGGTATTACTCTTTGCTTGATGGATAAAGGTCCTGTAGTGAAAGTTATTGCATTAGACCGCCGGGGTTGTTGAGGGATGCAACATCGGCCGTGTGAGCAGTGCGTCGACTGGTGTTTGGAGTTGATAGAGGTTGGAAAACGATAGCAGTGCTTGCGGAAATCAAATTGTTAGTTCGAGTTCGTCATCGATGATTTGTTCGACGGGAATTTCTATGAGCCGAGCATAGGCGAGCAGGATAACGAGCGGTGGTTCGTTCTTGTCGAGTTCGTACTTGGAAATCGTCGTATGGTCGATCAAATCTTGAACACCAAGTCGTTTGACCATCTTCCCTTGGGACACTCCTAAGCTAAGGCGGATTTGCAGGAGCTTCTTTGCAAGATGTGTCGGACGGGGTCGCGAGTGTCCCATAGGTTCTAGCTTTCGGTGAAAGAGGTTGATTTGTGCGAATGACTGGAGCGTCTACTGGGCGGCCGGCCAAGAAGAATTCAGTGCAAATTATTCGCTGGTCGGATTACGGGCAGTCGAGAATCTGCGGATTGTGAAGCTCGTCTGCAAACTCCGTAATAAAACTTTCTGCCTGTTCTGTATTCTTGAATATAAACGACGTATTGAAGTCTGTTGAGAACAGACCTGGAATACCTGATATGTAACCTTGAAAGGTTACTATTATTACGCCTGTCTCCGTTTCTCCACCTGCTGCATGAATCCGCCGTAGTCGTTCCATCATCGCCTGATTGATCGCCTCGGCATAGAGTTCGTCCGCATTGGGAATGCGACCGATCTCCAACAAGTGAACGTTGGTGCCAAGAATTGCTAGCAAAGCTAGTTCATCTCCGTCAGTTCCTATTTCCGCATCTTCTGGCACATCCATTAACCAATCGAGCAGTTCATGTTTAGTCGTTGGCATTAGTTGACTCTTTTCTTCTCGCGCAGAGGAGTTGACTCGAGGGAGTCTTGATCTCGCGGGGCCAACTCGCTTCGAGCCAGCACTTGAATCTGAGTGGCTCAGCCGCAAGTTGGCCCGCGATTGTTTTCCAGGTATCTATTTGGCTTTTTCGATTAACGCGATCTCTTTAGAGAGTGCGTCACGAAAGCGCGTGAGAATGGCAATGAGCAAATTGATCTTGGC
>DATFHH010000120.1:0-20591 GCA_035248565.1 Pyrinomonadaceae bacterium
TAACCCGCGGACGTCAAACGTAAAATCCAATCCAGCCCGAAACAGCATTCCCACGAGAAAATCCCCAATCGCTTTACTGACCGGCCACGCCAGCAGCACCGCAATCGCCCAACTCAAAACACCAATCACGATCCCTTCGGCCACCACCACCAACGAGACAGTTTTCGGTCTCGCGCCGAGGGCTCGCATCACACCCATCTCGCGCCGCCGCTCAAAAACATTCAGACTCATCGTCGTCATCAATCCCAACCCGCCAACACCGCCAATAATCGCTGACATCACGATCAGAAAAACGTAAATCATCAACATGTGCTCGTCGAAAGCAAACCTGCTATCAGCCTTACTACTACCACTCCGCGCACGCACACCTTGCTGCTCCAGATTTCGATCGAGACTCGCTTTCACCGAACTGATCGCGTCAGCATCAGATTTCGCGAGCGCTAATCGCAAGCTGTTTACCATGTGCGGCTGACGCTGTTGAATAAAACTCAGTGGCATGTAAGCAACCGCGGGCGAGAACGCCTCCCTCACAATTCCCACGACGTGCCAGGTCGTGTCCTCGGTCCCAATGCGCAAAGTAACAGTTTCACCCACGCGCATCTTCGGATCTCGCCCTGCCAGAGCGTTGTTGAGGACGATCGCGTCAGTGTCGCTGGTCGCCAGTTTTCGCCCGGCGATGACTTCGAAATCCAACAGTTGCGTGTCAGGCGGCAACGCAACAACGCTAAAACGATTGGATTGCGAAGAACCGGCGAGCGACGCTTCAGTCGTGAACCAGCCTTCAGCGCGAGTAATGCCCGGCGTATTCTTGACCGCCGTTTCGACGTTTTCCCACGCATAAGGATTTGCCAGCGATACTGACAGGTCAAACTTCCTCGCACCAAACAGATGGTCCAATGTGTTGACCATTGACGCGCGGACATTCAGCGCCGAAAGAAAGAACAGCCCGCCGGCAGCCAGCGTCAATAGCGTCAAGACGAGCCGAGCGCGCCGTCGAAAACTGTTGCGAATCGCGAGAACGATTAAACTAAACGTGCCTCCTATTCGCGTCAGCGCGCGATCGAATGCGCTGACACCGAAAGTTGTTTGCGACAGACCAAAATCCGAAAGCGCGACTCGAACGGGCGCTCTCGTGCCACCCCAAACCGGATAAGCAGCAGCGATCAACGGCGCCGCCAGACCAATCAAAACCACGAGCAGGTAAACCCAAAGCGGAACCGCAAAACTGTTGATGTCGAAATTCAAAAACATCGCCATGTAACGGCACAATGCGCGGCTCCCCAGCATTCCCAGCGGCGCCGACACAAGGAGTGCTGCGATTCCCAAAAACAGTGCCTGACCGAGATAGATTCGCGCGATCTGCCAGCGCGTGCCGCCAATCGCTTTCATCACTCCGATCTGGCGCACCTGCGACGCCATCATCGCTGTCAGCAGGTTGATGACTAGAATTCCACTCAACACAAGCACGAAGATCCCGAAGCTCGACATCGCCAGAAGCAGGACGCCCATTAACTCGGAGTGAGGATGTTTGCCGGGTGCGGGTATCTCGACGCGTCGCACTTCACGGCCGCGGCTTTTGATCACTTCTTCAACGTCAGCTACCACTCGCTTGATGTGGTCCTCGTCAAATCGGTTCTTTGCCACAAGAACGTTGAGTTGATTTAGGTAAGGCGCTTCGCCGAGTTGGGCCAGAGTTGCGAGGTTGATGTAGCCGTAAACGATGTTCTCCATGCGCGCTTGCGCCTGCCCGACGTCGTGAACACTGCCGCTGATCACGAGCGGCCGCTCGATGCCGTTAGGAATCTTCACGATAACTGTGTCGCCGATGCCAGCTTTTGCAACTTGAAAGGCGTCGCGCTCGATCAGGATCTCGCCCGTCGCGGGCGGCCACGCGCCCTTCTCCGGCACGAGCTTGCTGACACGAATGTTGCCGTAATCTTTGACAACGAAAAGAATGAGATTGCGCCACTGCACCGGTCCAGCCTTGATTTGACCGCTTATCGTTCGCCGTGGTTCGGCGTCGCTCACTTCGGGATTTTGCAGAATGGCTTTAACTGTGTCGTCGTCAACTACGTCGAGCCGGATTACCGCGGAGGCTGGATTCGTTGCGAGATAACCCTGATCTAACTCGCGCGTGAGAATCGCGTAGGAAGAGAGGACCGCCGCAAATGCTGAAACGCCAAGTGCGATGGCAAGCATAACAAGAACGGTGCGAGCGCGTTCGTGCCAAAAATCGTGAATTGCTTTGCGCCAGAGTGTGTTCATCATTAGAAGCCATCCGCAGATTACGCAGATTTTTTACATAATCTGTGAAATCTGTGGATGGATTGTTCCGTCGGAGATCTCGATCCTGCGATCGATTACACGTGCGATGTCGGCTTCGTGCGTAGCAATGACCACCGTTGTGCCCTGGTTGGCCATGTTACGAAATAGATTGAGAATGGCCGCGGCGGTGACAGAGTCGAGATTGCCGGTTGGCTCGTCAGCCAAAACCAGCCGTGGCTCGTTCGCGAGCGCACGTGCGATGGCGACGCGCTGTTGCTCACCGCCCGAGAGTGTCGAAGGCAATTTGTCAGCCTGTGGACCAACTCCTACGCGTTCCAGCAACGCGAGCGCACGTTTGCGGCGTTCGCGGAAAGGAAAGGTTTTGCAAAAATCCATCGGCAGCATTACGTTCTCAGCGGCTGTTAACGTCGGCAGCAGTTGAAAGAACTGAAACACGAAGCCGACGTTGCGGCCGCGCCAGATGGCGAGTCTGTTTTCGGATAAGTCGTGAATAATTGTGCCGGCTACAGCGACCGAGCCTGATGAAGGACGATCGATGCCGGCGACCATGTTGAGCAGCGTGGATTTTCCGCTGCCCGATTTACCGACCACGCCGACAAACTGGCCCGATTGAATTTCGAGATCGATGTTCTTGAGTGCGGAAAACTTTCCGGCTGGTGTTTCGTAATTCTTTGAGACTTGATGTAAAGAGATCATAGATCCATCCACAGATTACGCAGAATGAATCTGTGTAATCTGTGGATGGCTTTTCTGTCCAGCCGCATGATCGTTCACGGTGTTGTAATCGAACAAAGAGGTACTGAATGTCCAAAAATCTATACCTGCCTCTTGCATGGTCGAAGAAGAAAACAGATGCTCGCGTCCGACGCACGCGCGATGCACTCGGCGATGCGCTGATCGCGCTGATGCAGGAGAAGTCTTTCGACACGATCACCGTGCAGGACGTTTTGGACCGTGCGCACGTCAGCCGCTCAACTTTTTATTCACATTACAGCGACAAAGACGATCTGCTGATGAGCGACGCCGAGGAATTTTTTGAGGCGATCTCGATGGCGCTCTCGGCACACGGCGACAAGTCGGAACGAGTGTTTCCGGTGCAGGAGTTTTTCACTCACCTTGCCGACGTGCAGCCGTTTTTCAAGGCGTTGATTAAGTCAGGCAGGTTTCAGGAGAACATGGACCTGGCGCGTGGACACTTCGCACGCGGCATCGAGCGCCGTCTGGTCGAGATACCTCGCGGCCGTTCAATTCCGGCGAAGGATCTTCCGGCTATCGCTTTCACGCATGCCGGCGCGCTGTTGTCGTTGCTGACGTGGTGGCTCGATCGCGGCATGAAAGAACCCCCAGCAGAGATGGACGAACTATTTCATCGAATGCTGTGGCGAGGAGTATCCACAGATTACGCAGATTAAGGCAATAACTTGGTCGACTCGTTGTTCTTCTTCTTCACGTAAATATCGCCACGCAACGTCAGATCAGCTTTCTCGGCGACTGCTTTAAGCACTGACGCGAGTATCTCTTTGTTTTCGAGTTTGAAACTCGTAACTCCGGTCACCTTCGAATCAGGATCGCTGTATTGCAGTGTGAGGTAACGAACTTTGGTTTTGATGAAACCCGCCGGAAATCCATACCACGGTATATTACTGGCGACCGTCGCAGCCGTCGGACGTCGTTTTTGCGTATCCGCGAAAGCCGAAGTGATCGCGTCGTAAGGTATCTGGATCTCTTTCGGCGGCTTATTGTCTTTGAAGACCAGTCGCTTATTGTCGTCGTCAAAGATCAAAGTGCCGTCCATCGTTTTTCTGTAACCAAACACGCCACCCTCGTATTTTGCTTTGACGGATTTTGGCGCAGGCGGAGGAGCCGGAGATTTGGCCGGCTCTGAATCCGTCGTGCGGGGTCGTTGCGCAAACGCGCCGGTACACAAAACTCCGAGTAGAAGCAGACTGAAAATCGTTCTCATAAAGTTCTCCTTGTGCGCTAACTTAACTGAATTCTCTGGCCCACATCGGCGCCTGATAGAGGATCCACCAGAGCAACAATTGAATTACCAACACTATCAGACCAACAAGCGTACTTAGATAACAAGCCTGACGATATGATTCTCGGCTGTCCTGGTCCGAGCGATAAGATCTGACGACGCCAACCGTTCCCAGCAGAACTGCTCCCGGACAAAAGAGAATGCCGAGATACGGAACTAACGCATAGGTTGCGAAGGCTCGAGCTGTCGCGGGTAAACTTTTCATGGTTTTTGGGTCTTGGGTCTTAGGGCTTTGGTCTTTGAAAATCACCCTAAAGCCCAAGGCCTAACACCCAAGACCCAAGACCAAAAGCTCTACTTAGCAAACGGCTTCACGCGTTCAATCGATTCCTTGAAATCAGGATCGGAGGGGGCTAGAGCTGCGCCTTTTTGATAGGCAGCCAGCGCTTTCGCATACTGCTTCGTCACTTCGTAAGCATAGCCAAGCTCGCGATAGACATTCACGTCGTCGGGTGACTTTTTCGCAGCAGTCTCGAGCGCCGCGATCGCCTTCGGAAAATTGTTTGCGCGTGAATTGGCCACACCCAAAAGGTAGAACGTAACGCCTGTTGCTTCGGGCGTAGTCGACACACGCTCGAGCGCCGCAGCAGCACGCGGATACTGTTTCGAACCAATCAACGCCTGACCAAACAGAGTGACTGCTTCCGCGTCAGTTCGAAGTTTGATCAAACCCTCGCCAGCACGCACCGCACTCAGATAGTCAGCTTCGGCTTTCGCGGGATCAGAACTCGTCGCCGCACGACGCAGATAAGCCGTAGTCAAAAGCGTCCAGGCCCCTGTCAGTCGCGGATCATTCACTGTCGCTCGATTCAACGTCGCGATCGCCGTGTCGAGGTCATTTTTTCCGAGAGCAATCTGAGCGAGGTAGTAGAGTGATAAAGAATCTTTCGGATTGACTTTAACGACCTCATTGAAAGTCTTCTCCGCATCAGCGGTCTTGCCGGTCTTGTACTCCGAGATTCCGCGATAGTAGAGCATCAACGGATCGGGGTGACCGCCAGTGTTTTGCGTGGCGGAAACGAGCAGCGGCAGAGCTTCCTGATATTTTTCGGAAAAGACATAAGCCTGTGCCAACGCGCTCTCAGTGTTTGGATCGCCCTGCTTTGACTGTCGCTGCAATTCAACTGCCTTTTCGAGGTCTTTTGCAGCGTCCGCATACTGTTTCAAGTTCAACTCAGCGAACCCGGCGATCTTCCAGGCTTCGGGATCGTTTGGATGCGACTCGGCCAATTCCTTGGCCTCTTTTGCCGCGGCCGCAAACTGTTTCTGTTCCAACAGCAGGTACGCATGTTTGGTATCGGCCGGAGCGACGGTGTTGACTACCGGCTTGACCGGCTGCACGTCCAGTAACGGATCGTTCGGACTGGTCCGGCGGGCCGTGGGCGACGGCGCCGGCTCAGGCCGGAGCAACGGGTCAGAGGCTTGCGATGTTGTTTTCTGGGTCGATTGCTTGTTTGCGCGTCTCGGGCGCGTTGACTGGGCCTGGATTGCACCCGCCGTCAGCAAAAATCCGATGCTGAGGCTGACAAGACGTTGAACAAGCGTTGGTCTACACATAATGGACATGATTGTATTCGGGAGAGGGTTGGTTTGAAAGCTCAGACTAACGGTTTTGCGACAACCTTCGGATGCCGCCATAGCACTCCGAGTTCGCCTTGAAACTTTCAAATTTGCGTCTTTCCGGCTTGCGTGAGAAAACTTTACTGCCTTGGACACGAAACAGTGGTTAAAGACGCATCGGCGGCAGGTCATTCAGAAGTTAGCGTGGTTGCAGGACAACCCTGTGGACGTGGTCTGGGAGCGGTGGTCGGCATTGCACCGCATCCTGATCTGCCGCGAAGGCCGAACCATTCGGATGTACTTTGCTGACCCTCACGTCACAAACGAAGAGCCGAATATGAGTGGTGCAATGTCAGCCTTGAAGCTCGCCGATCCGTTCGATCTCTCGCCAACGCCTTACAACCAGGCGATGATGTTGTCGCTGCTCTGGCAACCGAATCCGAAGCGCATCTACATGGCTGGGTTCGCAGGCGGTCGTGTTCCACTGGTGTTCTATCACTACTTTCCCGAGGTGGTGATCGATAACACTGACATCGACGAGGCAGTCGGCCAACTCGCCGAGCAGTTCTTCGGAATTCAATTCGACGAGCGGCAACGACTCTACATCCAGGACGGTCGCGAGTTTCTCGAGCGTCGCAAAGAACCGGCGCCCTACGACTTTATTTTTGTCGACGTGTTTCGCGGGCTAGGATTTAGCCCGCTGCATTTCGCGACCGCGGATTTTTATGAGTTATGCAAGCGAAACATGACGCCGGAAGGGGTGGTTGCGGTGAACGTGCTTGATGGCGATCCCGAGTTTGAAAACCGACTGGCGGCGATCGCTAAGTCATTCAAACACGTTTATGTGTTACGCAACCGCACGGTCGTGCTGTTTGGCACTGATGGACCATCGCTTAGCCGGAACGAGATGGTGAAGCGCGCGAAAGCACTTCACGATGAGCATCACTTCTCATTCCCGTTTGTGACGCGCGCGGCGGCTCTTCGACCTTTTAGCCGCGGATGAACTCGGATAACGCGAATTAGAAATTCAGCTTCAACCCAAACTGAAACTGTCGCGGATCGAACGCGGCAGTTGGTCGGCTGAAGTAGCGTCCATTGCTCGCGCGTTGATTGAAAGCGCGCACGTCGTCGATGAACGGCGACGCCGCGGCTTCGTTGAAACGATTGAACAGATTGAACCCTTCCGCAATCATCTCCAGCCTCACGTGCTCGCCGAACGGGATCAGCTTCGCCACCCGCAGATCGAGCGACATGTACCGATGCGTGATGCCAAAGTTGCGTCCCAGACTTCCGCTAGTAAACACGCCGTTCGTAATCAAAGGAACGCAACCGGCAGTGCCGGGCACGCACAACGTTCCATCAGCAAGCACTGAAGGTCGATCAGTCTGGTTCGACTGATCGTTGTTGGTATCCTGGTTGCTGAGAATATTGAACGGACGTCCTGACGATATCTCGAAGATTGGCGCGATGGTGAAGCGTGACAGACCGCGGTGAAGACCACCTTCCGAAGCCCAACTACTCGGCGTCGCAATCACAGCGCTGAAAACGAAGCGATGGCGTTGGTCAAACAGCGCGTCGGAACGCTCAGCGCCGAAGTTGCGGTTATCCTGCGGCAACAAAAGTGTTTGCAGGTCAGATGAGTCGTCGATTGAATGTGACCAGGTGTACGAGGCGAGGAACTGATAGTGACTCGAAAAGCGCTTCTTCACATCGATGTTCAACGCGTTGTAGGTTGAATTGCCATCCGAAGTCTGCGCGTTAATCGATCCGAACGGAGAAATCACTCCCGGCGTTCGCAGCGAACCAGGCAGTGCACTGTTCAATACCGCCGGTGTGACGAGACCACCTGAGAGCGCCTGGGCCAGGAAATAATTTGGCGCATTCGGACGGAAGAAGTTTGCAATACCGGCATTAACGATGCGGCTGCCGAGATTTGTTAACGGCGCCGTGATCATGCCGGGGATGATGATCGCGAACGTTTGACCGGCATTCGGATAAGTCGGGGCGCCGGTCGGAGTCGTGAGCGTGAAGCATTGCAGTGGCACACCGAACGGACACGGAGTGCCCGCAGTGGGAATTGAAAATGCGAGCGCTTCAGTCGTGTTTACCGGATTGCGTCCGGCGAGACGGAAGAAGTTTTGAATCTGCAGATCGGTTCGCGGCGCGTTGATGTCGAGCGGGTGTGGCAAGTGGTGCGCGCCGACGAAGATATAACTTCCCGAAACGCTCATGTCTTTCGTCAGTTGGCGCTCGACGGTGAAGTTACCCTGATTGGCGTAGGCATATTCGAAATTCTTCTGCACGTGCAGCGTGAATGGCAGCACTGGTCCAAAGCCGGGAAAGGTTTGATCGTTAAATCGCTGCCGTCCGAATTGATACTGCGCTCCGGCTGCGACACCAGGCGTTTGAAACGTGGCCGGAAGACCGTTTGCGGCGATGAAACCCTGGCAAAGCGGGGAAAGACTTGCCTGTGAACACACCGTGCCTTGGAATACTTGAACAGCATTCAGCAAGATCGGCGCTCTTGTGACTGGATCAATTATGGCCGGACTGCCCGGCGTCAGGATGCCCTGCTGTTGTTGCACTGCGTCAGCGATGTCTGAGTTGAACGCGATTGCGAGCAGCGGATGGTCGTAGAAGATTCCGAATGCAGCGCGAATAACAGTCTTGCCGTTGTTCTTCGGATCCCACGCAATCGCCAAACGTGGCGCCCAATTATTCTTGTCGCGCGGAAATCCCTGTTGCACGCCCATCGCATCTTGCGCGGCAAGAATGTCGGCGGCAGAAAGCGAGATCCCCGATAGCGGATCGCGCAACGGAAGTGTCGGAACCTGTTCGGTCAATTCGTAGTCGTAACGAATGCCGTAGTTCAAAGTTAAGTTAGGACGAACTTTCCACGAGTCTTGCGCAAAGAACGCCATCGGTTTGTTGCTGATACTGCTGACCGGATTGCCGAAACCTTGAATAAAGTTGGCCGGGAATCCGAGTCCGTACTGCTGCACGGGCGTAAAGTCGGGCGCGCCTGCAAACGCCGCATTGAGCGTCGACGCAGTGAGACCGCCGAAATTAAATAGACCAGCGAAATTCAGTTCGAAGATGGCTTGCGGGATTCGCACAGTAGCGTAATCGCCGCCGAATTTGAAGTTGTGATTTCCGGTAACGAAATTAAGGTTGTCGGTGAATTCGTATCGCGTTTCAGTGCGCAGCACGGGCGAGAAGAGTTCGCGGCCGATGAAAGCGGTGCCGGAAATGTTGAAGGCGACGGCGTCACCGTTTTGCGACTTGAAGGTCGCGCGGCGCTCGCCAAAGTTGAATCGACCCTCGTTAACCATGTTGTTCGAGAACGTTGACGTGAGAGTGGTGACGGCCGAGAAGTCCCGCAACGTTTGAATGCCGGTACGCGAGAAATCGTTTTGGCCCAGCGACTGGTTTTGTGATTCCACTTGAATGCCGCTGATCCTGCTCGGGTTGTAACCGAATCTAAAACTAAACTGATGGTTCGACGTAATCAGATGGTCTAACCGGAATGAGTTGAACGTCGTGCGGTCAGTTATCGGAAAAACTTTTTGCAGACTGTTCAATGGCCGGAAGGCGATGAACTGACCGGCGGCGTTGGTGGTACCACTCGGGACCGGAGCTCCTGACAGAATAAAACGTGGCCCAATCGCGCCCGGAAGGATCGGACTGATTGCCGGACATAAGCTTCCATCGTTCGGCGATAGAAGCGGATTGCTGCCGGTTAAAGCTGTCGTGCCGCCGCTCGAAGCGAAAAATCCGTAAGCACGCGCGCCGCAGATCGCTGTCGGATTACCCGTCGCGACGAGTCCGTTAATGAAAGCCGCCTGCGCCGGCGTGATGTTCGTAAACGTGCGCGCGATCGGATTGAGGCCGGGAATAACTGGAATGGTAGCCGAGCCGTTTAATCCCTGGGCCACGTTGCTGGTGAAGAAGCCCGACTCGTTTCGTCTGCGCTGCTCGAATGCGAAGAAGAAGAACGTGCGGTTTTTATCAAGTGGGCCACCTAAAGTGAATCCATACTGCGTGCGAGTAAACGGCGGATCCTCGACCGGCGCAAATGCATTGCGCGCCTGAAAACTCCGGTGCCGCAGAAACCCAAACATGTTGCCATGAAACTCATTGCCGCCTGACTTGGTGACCACATTCACCACACCGCCTGCTGAACGTCCAAACTCCGGCGCGAAAGAGTTTGTCACTACCTGGAATTCCTGCACCGCTTCCTGACTGACGGTGGAACGTGCTGCGTTCACCGAGTTGTCAGTATTGTCAGCGCCATCGACTTGGACCAGATTTGAGCGGCCACGCTGGCCACCGAAGTTCAAGCCTGTTGTGGGCGCTGGTCCAATGGGCCGGCCGTTATCGCGCCCGACTGTTGAATTCGTGAGCGAAAAATTGATGTAGTTTCGTTCGTTGATCGGCAAATTGTTGATTCGTTGCTGATCGATGGTGGTGGCAACAGCCGTCTTCGAAGTCTCAATTATTTCTGACGTCGCATCAGAAATGGTGACGCTTTCGCTGAGTTGCCCCGGCTCCAGCGTTACGTTCACTTCCGCAGCTTGTCCGACAGTCACAGTAATTTTCGGCAACACCGCTTTTTTGAAGTTTGGAGCTTCGACGGTGATCTCGTAATCGCCCGGTGGTACGTTGATGATGCGATAGAGGCCTTCGTCATTTGTGGTTGCGCTGCGCGAGAAGTTCGTGTTTGGGTTGCGAGCGGTGACGGTCGCATTGGGGACCAGTGCGTTTGTCGCGTCTTTGACGGTGCCTTGAATATCGGCAGCGTTTGATTGTGCCTGTCCAAAAGTCACGTTCGCACAGAGAAGCAAGATCGTTAACAAAGCGGGGATTTGAAATGATCCGACAAGCCGGGACCTTAACGATAAAGACATCGTCGTTTCTCCTTAACTAGTTTTCGCGGCTCTGGAGTTCGCGCAGTCACAAAGACTCTTTGGTTACGTTCGCATGCCAGTGGACGAGATTCGGAGACCGTCTCCGATTAGCTGATGACGCATGGGAGTGGTCGATTACGTCATTATCATGTTGCCCTGAGTTAGTAATGCTGACAGAGAGATCAGCACTGGCTGAGCCTTTTTACTCCAAAAGCGTATACGTGGCAAGAAATTATATTGATTGTCGATTGCCAATACTCAGGCCGGACTCTCTAAATCATTGCGCGTGGATGAGCGGGTTGCGCGCGCGAGGCGATTTCTGAATTGTTCGCTGATGCTACAAAGTGCAATGCCGAGGCCGGCAAGCCGAGGTTTGAACGCAGCGTGTCGCAGCACACCAGAAATTCGCAGACGAGACTCAAACTTTCGTGCATGCTCCGTCGCGTATTGCTTTTCGAGTGAAGCAAGCGACTCTTTGCTTGTTAGCTTTTCGCGGTTGCGAAGAATCACCGTCGCAGCCAGTTCACCACTCTCAAGGGCCATCAACATTCCACTGCCAGTGAAAGGATCTATAAACGCCGCCGCATCCCCAATTGCGAGCAAGCCGCGGGCCGGGTTGGGGAGCTGTGGGCCAAAGCGTTCCCACGACGCGCTCAGCCACTCTGATTCTGCTTTCGCGTGAGCCAGCGTGTAAGCGGCACGCCGATTTTTCATCACCAGTTCGCGCATCACTGTCTCCGGATCGGAATGATAACGTTTAACCTGCTCCGCGGAAATAATGAAACACAGGTTGCTGATCTCGCCTTCGATGGTGCTGAGACCGCCGTAACCTTCGGGATAAAAGTAAATCTCACAGGCGTTGCAGGCCACGCGTGTGTTGCGCAAGTGCGCTTTGAACGCGATCAGTTTGGCTTTCGATCGTTGTTCACCGAGATGGAGTTTTCGAGTGAGGATGCGTGCGCGGCCTGTTGCGTCGATGGTTAATGGGGCGCGCCACTCCTGTTCTTTGCCGTCGATCTTTAACTTAACGCCGAGCACGTCGCTTCCATCGATTATTGGTTCACTGATACTGGCGCCTTCCAATACGCTGACGCCGCACTCTTTTGCGCGGCGGAGAAGCACGTTGTCCATCGCCGCACGACTCAGACCGAGTGCGGCTGGACCACCAAACCAACTGCTTGGAACGCTGACGTGATGGCCGCGAGTTGAATAAAAAACGGTCTCGGTGATTGCGCTTGGACCAGCGGAGACCATCGCGTCCGCGACGCCAAGACTTTGAAAATGTCGCTGACACTCGGGCGAGATGAACTCGCCACACAATTTTGCCCGCGGAAATCTTTTCTGCTCGACGAGTAATACGCGCAGACCGTTACGCGCGAGATGTATTGCCGCGCTAGAACCCGCCGGCCCCGCACCCGCGATGATCACGTCGAAATTGTATTGTTGCGGCGACATGCGCGTTTAAGACTTTCCAAAGCGGCGTCAGGCCGCCGCACTCCAAGGAGACGCTCGTTCATTGAGCTTTCCTGTTTGGGCGGCGGCGCTCAATACGAGTCGATACGGAAAATGACGTTCAATCCAAATGTCATTGAGTCCCGCGCGTTGGGCCAACGCGAGCAACTCGTCCGGCTTGAAGCTGCGAAGTATGGACAGCGCGCCATCATGTCGCAGCAAGCGATTCTTCAAAACCAACTTCCCTAATGTCGTGTAAAGAAAATAAGCGATCGGATGGCGGTGAAGATCGATTACAAAGATTCGTCGTCGAGCCACGCGGCTCATCTCGTGCAAAATCTGGATCACATGCTCTTCGACAAAGTGATGTGTGAAGAGCGAGCAGATCACGTAATCAAATTCAGAATCCGCGAAAGGTAGTCGCAAGGCATCGCCGCGCACCGAGCTGATCTCCGGAAAACGGCTCGACTCTTCGTTTATCGCCGAGGCGGAACGTTCGTTTAGTTCAAGTCCAACTGCACGCAAACGCCGGCTGGTTTGCCTGGCCCAAGCGGCCGTCACGCGCAGCAGTTCACCGGATCCGGCGCCCACGTCGAGTAAAGAAACCGCGCTCAATGACTGCGCTTGAATCTCGCGAAGCAGCGTGGCCCTCAAGCTGTGCGCATCGCCCATCCAACGATTGACGAGCTGTAACTCACCGATGCAGTCTTCGTACTCTTCCGGCGTGTAGTTGCCGGTATCGATGTCTTCGGGCTTATAACTGCGTCGTTTGAACTTGTCGAACATATTGGACCACTGGTCAATGACCGAATCTCTGAATCACCAATGCGCTATTCTTCGAACCAAAGCCGATACAGTTGCAGAGCGCAGTCCTGACGCTTGCTTCGCGCGCTTCATTGGGGACGTAGTCGAGGTCACAATCAGGGTCAGGTTCGTCGAGGTTAATCGTAGGAGGGATCTTGTTTGTGTGCATCGCGCAGAGCGCAGCTCCCAAACCGGCAGCGCCGCTCGCGCCCTGCGGATGACCGATTTGAGACTTGGTGGCTGACATCGGTATCCGCGCAGCTCGTCCGTCAAACGCCCGTTTCAAGGCGCTGGTCTCGATTCGATCATTGAGCACGGTCGACGTGCCGTGAAGATTCACGTAGTCAATATCTTTTGGCTCACAGCCGGCGTCTTCAAGTGCTAAACGCATCGCACGCGCGGGTTCGTCACCATCTTCTGCCAGACGAACGCGGTGATAAGCGTCGCAAGTCGCTCCATAACCGGCGATCTCAGCATAGATGCGCGCGCCGCGATCGGTTGCATGTTTCAGTTCCTCCAGAACGTAAATCCATGCTCCCTCACCAAGGACCATGCCCGATCGATCTTTTGAGAAGGGCCGCGATGCGCGATGAGGCTCATCGTTCCAATCATTGGTCAATACTGTCATCAGGTTGAAGCCGGCAAGAATACCGGGCGCGATGGGCGCATCCACACCGCCTGAAATCATCACATCTTGTCGGCCTAGTGCGATGTGCTGCGCGGCATAAGCCATCGCATCACTGGAGCTCGTACAACCTGTCGAAACGATGTGTGACAACCCGCGTAAACCAAAGACCATCGAGAGCTCGCTCGACAATCCGCCATGCGTCGAAGACGGTATGGTGTAGACACTCGCTTTAGTTGTTGGTCCAACATACCAGTATTCGTACTGCTGTTCGGTGAATGCGAGGCCACCGCCACCAGTGCCGAGCTCGACACCAAAAGCACGGCGTTCAGTCAACGAAAGATCATTTGGAGAGAGTTGAGCGTCCTGGAGTGCTTCGCGTGCGGCGGCGAGTGCGAGTGGGACCGTGCGCGGAACGTGTTTGCGATCTTTTGGATTGAGTTGGGCCTGCCAGTCAAATGACGGAACTTCCGCAGCGATCTGAACGGAAAAACTGGAGGGATCGAAAAATGAGATTCGGCGGATGCCGCTTTGAGCGGTGAGGAGTCCGTTCCAATATGCATCGCGCCCGATTCCCAGCGGGGTTACACACCCCATTCCGGTAATCACAACCCGGCGAGGACGCTTCAACGCTCGAAACATGAGAATCGATTTTAGCCACAGATTGCACAGAATCCGTGGCTAACCCCCTAAACCTTTTGACCACACTCGCTGCAAAACTTCGCGCCGGGACTCAATTCCGCCTGACAATGTGGACAAGTGGCCTTTCCCTGTCGCGCACCGCATTCAACGCAGAACTTAGCGCCGGGCGCGTTCTGACGGCCACACTGCGGACAGGCCACACCCGCTTGAGTTGTTCCTTCTTTCGACTGCTTCACGGCGTCGCTCATGGCGCCTGCCATCGCGTTGCCTAAAGCGAAGCCCGCGCCCAGGCCTACGCCTGTTCCCGCGCCACCCGATGGATTCTGCGCCGCATCTCGCATCGCATCGGCAGCCTGAAATTGTGCGTAACGTCCAACATCGCCGATGACGCCCATCGAAGTGCGTTTGTCCATCGCCGCTTCAACTTCCTGCGGCAACGAAATATTCTCGATGACGAACTTCGTCAACTCCAATCCAAAAGTCTTAAACTCATCGTTTAGTTTGACGCGCGTGAACTTGCCGAGCTCGTCGTAATTTGATGCGAGATCGAGAGCCGCGATCTTCGACTCGCCGAGCGCGTCGCTGAAGCCGCCAACCAATGTGCGTTTGAGCTGACCTTCGATGTCCTCGGTCATGAACCGCGCATTCGTTCCCGCGACTTCTTTGATGAACGACTGCGGATCGACGACACGCATTGAATAGATGCCGAAAGCTCGCAAACGGACCATGCCGAAATCAGTGTCGCGCATCATCACTGGATTTGGCGTGCCCCATTTCAGATCCGTGAACTGCCGCGTGTTGACGAAGTAGACCTCAGCCTTGAACGGCGAATTGAATCCGTATTTCCACGCACCGAGCTTCGACAAGATCGGCGTGTTACCGCCGTCGATCGTGTAACGCCCGGGCGGAAACTGATCGGCGATCTGCCCCTCGTGGACGAAGACAGCAACCTGTGATTCACGGACAATTAGCTGTGCCTCGTTCTTGATCTCCTGGTCTTTGACGGGAAAGCGGTACAGGAGTGTGTTAGGTGAATCGTCGAGCCATTCGATGACCTCGATGAACTGTGCAGACGGGCTTAGGCGGTCAAGTATTCCCATAATAGCCTCATTTTGCCATAGATCTGCGCGGTTTAGCACGGACAGCAAGAAGAGCCGTCAGTCCGCCCGCCATGTCGATCAAGCTATCGAAAATAGAAGCGGTGCGACTGGGGACAAAACTCTGGTGATACTCATCGAAGAGTGCGTAGACCACGATCAAGCTTACGGAGAGCAAAAACCAGCGTTTCCGGATTGTATCTGTTGGTGAAGTGAGAAAGGCGCGCGCGGCCAGAAATCCCAGGATGGCGTATTCGGTGAAGTGCGCGATCTTTCTGGTGATGAAATGGATCACCGCCATCGTTTCCAAACTTGTATTTGGAAACAACCAGAGAATTAATGGTCCAATGATGCGTGAAGTGTTAGCGGCTGAAAAACTGTCAGATGAGGCAACGGAGATAACCGCGAGCCAGGCGATCAGCGGCAGGTAGCGAATAAGAAATCTCAATCCGTCTAGTCCGCGCCATCCGCGGCTAAAGTGCCGCCGCGCCAGAAACAACTTCGATAATCTCGTTGGTGATCGCCGCCTGTCGAACTCGATTCATGTTGAGAGTCAAAGTCTCAATCAACTCGCTCGCATTTTTCGACGCCGAGTCCATCGCCGTCATGCGTGCGCCGTGTTCTGAAGCAACCGACTCGAGCAATGCGCGAAAGATCTGCGTCTCAATCAATCGCGGCAGAAGTCGAGCAAACATCTCCGCGGGCGGTTGTTCGTAGACATAGTCAACTAACGTGAGCGGCTGTTGCGATTTCGCGTCCGGCTCTGCTTCTTTCGCACGCGAAACAGGCAGTAGTTGTTCTAATACGACGCGTTGCGAAAGTACTGACTTGAATTCGTTGTAGATCAGGAAGACTTTGTCGATCTCTTTGTCGTCCGTGTAGAGCTTGATGATCGCACGCGCCACTTCCAAAGCTTCTGAAAATTCGACTCGCCCCTTGCCCGTCAATCCAAGAAACTCGCCGGCGATGACTGCATGACGATTGCGAAAGAAATCGCGACCCTTGCGACCGATCGCCATCAGCTCGATCTTTTTCTCAGAGTTCTCCCTCATGAACGCCTGAGCAGCTTTTGTCAGGTTAGTGTTGAAGGCGCCGCATAGACCTTTGTCGGCGGTAATTAGGACCAACAGATACCGCTCGTCGCCACGAAGATCGAGCAACGGATGATGGAAATTTTCATCGGTGCGCTTCGCGAGCTCGCCCAGGACCTCCATCATCTTGTTTGCAAACGGACGCGCAGTCACGACGCGATCTTGCGCGCGCTTCAGCTTCGCGGCAGAAACCATCTTCATCGCTTTGGTGATCTGCTGCGTGTTCTTTACCGACTTGATTCGCCGGCGAATATCGAGAAGATTCGGCATTGCGTGACGTCTTTAGGCCGCCGGCTGAGCGGCTGCCGCTGTGGTCGCTGGTCTCGATGGCGCAAAATCTGTTGGCGACTCAGCTTCCTTGCGCCAGTTGTCTTTGAAATCTTCGAGTACTTGTTTCAGTCCAGCTTTGATGTCGTCGGTTAATGCTTTCTTCTCTGAGATGTCGGCGAGCAGACCGGGATGCGAGTTCTCGACAAACCTCAGCAACTCGGTTTCAAATCGGCGAACATCGTCGACGGCGATATCGTCGGTGTAACCGTTCGTCGCGGCCCAAATCACCAGCACCTGCTTTTCGACGTCCATCGGTTGATACTGCGGTTGCTTCAGTATTTCAGTAAGACGTTGTCCGCGCGCTAGCTGAGCTTGCGTGGCCTTGTCGAGATCGGATCCGAACTGTGCAAACGCCTGCAACTCGCGGAATTGGGCCAGGTCGAGACGAAGCGTTCCCGCCACTTGCTTCATCGCCTTGATCTGCGCCGATCCACCCACGCGCGAAACGCTGTTGCCAACGTTGATGGCCGGGCGGAAACCGCTGTTAAAGAGGTCCGCCTCCAGAAAGATCTGTCCGTCAGTGATCGAAATCACGTTCGTTGGAATGTACGCAGAGATGTCGCCTGCCTGCGTTTCGATAATCGGCAAACTCGTCAGCGAACCACCGCCTTTGACCTCTGAAAGTTTTGCTGCTCGTTCCAACAGACGCGAGTGCAGATAGAACACATCGCCGGGATAGGCTTCACGGCCCGGCGGTCGACGTAACAGCAATGAGATCTCGCGATACGCAGCAGCTTGTTTTGAAAGATCGTCGTAGATCGTGAGCGCGTGGCGGCCGTTGTCGCGGAAGTATTCGCCCATCGCGGCGCCTGAATACGGAGCGAGAAACTGCATCGCAGCCGGATCGGAAGCGGTGGCTTTGATCACGATTGTGTAATCCATCGCGCCATAATCCTGAAGCGTTTTCACGACCTGGGCCACGGTTGAAGCTTTCTGTCCGATCGCGACGTAAATGCAGATTACGTCTTTACCTTTTTGGTTGATGATCGTGTCAACTGCAACCGCAGTCTTGCCGGTTTGACGGTCGCCGATAATCAGCTCGCGCTGACCACGACCGATCGGCACCATTGCGTCGATCGCCTTGAGACCGGTTTGTAGTGGCTCTTTCACTGGCTGCCGATCAATCACGCCTGGCGCGATGCGTTCCACCGGATAGTAGTGCTCAGTAACAATTGGACCAGCGTCGTCAATCGGATTTCCAAGCACATCGACCACGCGACCAATAAGCGCATCGCCGACGGGCACCTGCATGATGCGGCCAGTCCGTTTCACCAGATCGCCTTCGCGGATCGCCTGAAATTCACCAAACAACACCGCTCCGACTTTGTCTTCTTCGAGGTTCAAAGCCAGCCCGCGCACGTCGTGCGGAAACTCGAGCAACTCGCCGGCCATCACCTTTTCAAGACCGTGAAGCTCGGCAATACCGTCACCAATCTTGATAACGGTGCCGACCTCGGTGACTGTGACGCCGGTCTCGAAGTTCTCGATCTGTTTCCGAATGATCTCGTTAATTTCGCTGGCTCTTATTGGTTCCATAGTTTCCTCTGAATACTGCCCTGCTTTTAGCGGCCCGCCAAACCTTCAGCTAATCGATTGAGATGACTTTCAACGGACCCATCAAAGATCGTTGAGCCAATGCGCGCGATAACGCCACCAATGATCGATTCATCAGTGGTAAAGCTGAGACGCACCGTTCGACCAGTCGCGGTTGTTAACGCATCGTGTAGAGTTTTTCTCAAATCTTCAGGAAGCGGTCGTGCAGTTGTTACGTCCGCGGCCACTACTCCTGCGCGTTCGTCGAGCACGTGGCCGAACCGCACGACGACATCTCGCAACTGTGAGAGCCGCTGATTTTTCAACAACACTCTGAGAAAGCTCGCCGTGGTTTCTCTGACGCGAGTGCGTGAGATTAACTGCTCGAGCACCATTCGTTTTTGATCGTAAGCGATTGTGGGATTAACGAAGACTTCCTTTAACTGAGGATTGGTTTCGATCATCGAAGCCCATTGTTCTAATTCGCGTTGAACTTCCCGCTCTTCTCGTCGCTCGATAACCACATCGGCGAGGGCCGACGCGTAGCGGCGTGCAACAGTCTGCAAGCTCAAACCGTGGTCCTCCTCAACGCACCAATGCTCTCTCTAATCAACAGCGTGTCGTCTTCCGGTCGCATCTGACTCTTTACTGATTCTCGCGCAACTTCGACGCTTCTCTTTGCGAGGTATTGACGCAGTTCATTGCGAGCGACCTTATCTGCTGTTTCAATCTCTCGCTGTGCCTGCTGTTTTAGTTTTTCGATCTCACGCTCAGTCGATACTGCTAATCGTTGCCGTTCCGCCTCTGCTTCGCGCCGAGCCTGTTCACGAACCAGGTTCACGTCTTCATCAAGATGGCTCAACCTGCTTTCTGCTTCGGCAAGTTGGGCCAGAGCCTTCTCACGTTCCATGTGCGCAGTGATCAACTCTTGCTTAATGGACTCGCCTCTCGCGAGCAGTGCCTCGTTGATCTTTCGACGTAGCACAATTATCGCTACGGCCAGGAAGATGGCGAGGTTCAAAAATTTCCAGATCTCCAGGCCCGGGTAGTTGAACCACTCCATCCATTCTCCAGACACGAGTAACAGCATGTTTCGTACTAGGTTTGTCTATCGACGAAGTATTTGCGAACTGATCAAACTGCCAAGCGCGGCAGCCTGGGTTTCGAGCTCGCCTTTGACTAACTGCTCTTGCTTTCGCGTAGCCTCGACTTGACCGGCGACCTCGTTCGACAGTTGTTCGCGGTATTGTCGTAGCTTCTCTTCCTTTTGTTTGAGACCCTCTGTCCGTTCTTTCTCGAGTAAGCGATAGCCATCGGCGCGCGCTTCACGCAACGTGTCGTTGTACTTTCTTTGTTTGTCCTGCGTCTCGGTCGCCAGAGCCTGCGCTTCTTTACGGCGACCTGCAATCTGTCTCTCGCGCTCGGCGAGGATCTGATTGATCGGTTTCAACAACGTGCGATTCAACACGAAGACCATGATGGCCACCATCAACACGTGGAGCAGTAACGTACCATCAGGAACCAACTGAATTGAGGTCTCTGCGAGAAACATCCGATTCCTCTATTATCTGTGCACAATTTGTAGCTGCCGAAAAGCGCGCGAGTCTAACATGCGGCTATTAACGGGTCAACCGAAGCCCAGCGGCTTAGCTCTGCAAAAAACCGCGACCTTTTACATTATAATATCGCTGTGGTACACGTTACACTTGCGCGGCGGCCTGCATGAGTAGATTGTAGATGCGATCGAGATCTTGTGTGTTAAAAAAACTGATCTCTACTTTGCCTCTGCCGTCGTCGGCTGTTTGAAGTATTTTCACCTGTGTGCCGAGAACTCTTCGTAGCTTTGTCTCCGCGGCGCGAATGTTTGGATCGATTGGGCGTGGCGCCCCCGCCGTTCTCGCCGGCTTTTGCTCGATCACTTTGTGGACCAGATGTTCTGTTGCGCGTACAGACAAGCCGCCTTCAATGATCTGCCTGGCAACACGTCTTTGAAGATCCAGATGGCTCAAGGCGAGCAACGTGCGGGCGTGACCAGTTGAGAGTCGACCTTCCTTCACAAGTTGTTGCAGATCGTCGGGCAGCCGAAGCAAACGTAGGTAGTTGGTGATGTATGAACGATCGCGACCGACTCGCGAGGCAAGAGCCTCCTGCGTAAGTCCGACATTCTCGATCAATTTTTTGTAGGCCTGAGCCTCTTCGATCGGATTTAGATCTTCGCGCTGG
>DATFHH010000121.1:0-3140 GCA_035248565.1 Pyrinomonadaceae bacterium
TCTTCTCATATTTGAGCGCTGCTTGCTTAGGATTAGAATCCAGCCACTGAAGCAACCTATTGAAGTCTTCTGGCGTTAAGCTTTCATTCTTCATGTAGAGGAGCGAGCATGGGAAAGGCCCTGTGTTGGGCTGTGAAGAGCGGTTCTACGATTTCAACACTCGTCTCAACTAACGGATGTACTAATCAAGAGACGCATCTTCCTGAGAGCCGTGGTCACCTTGTGAATTTTTGCTGTTAGATGTAATGGAGCGATTCTCCAATCGAGCCGCCTGGTAACAACCAAAACATGGAGTGAGAAAGCAGGCGAAGATTAAACAGCCGTTGAAAGAATGTCAATAAGCTTAAAGCCTCCAATAACAAAGAGAATCTATGGAAATCAACTGACAACGCTACCTATCTTCAGAGTTAACCCTTCCATCCGGATAGACAAGAACAGCCTGACCTTACCCGAACGCTTGGCCCCGACCCGATTGAAAGCCAAACCTCACCGCCTGCCAGAAATATCTTCCCAACGCTCAGCGAAATGTTTTTCGCGAAATTCTCAATCCACGGTGACTGAGCACTTAAAAAGTTTCAGTTGAGGCTCTAAGGTGCAGATCTTATTCGCCTGGGTGATGGACTTGTCGGCGACGTTCTAGGAGGAACTCAAAATGAAAAGTTACTGTGGAAAGATTTACGACTTGGATTTTATCCAAGGTAATGATTGGTGTCAGGCGTTAATTCGTAATGCGGACGACAATCAAAACATTGCCGTAGTTACTAGTGACCCCAGAATGCAGTCAATTCTTGAAACGGCAATGGTCATGTCTCAGGAAGTGGAGGTTTCTTACGAAGGAGAGAATCCCAGCAAACTTACTCGCGCCAAATTAAACATTGCTTCCCCACCTGTGACTGCCCGGGAAGTTTCTATTTAACGGACTCAGAATATGAGGTTCATTCTCGCGCTTTCTGACGAGTCGCGCTGGCCGTTATTAGCTTGCATGGAACTATGTCCAGAGTCGTTAACACAACCATCAGTACGAAAGCAGTCTTCCTGTTTCTGTCAGAAAATCTAAGTGACATAGCTGAGAGAGCGCTGCCCGTTCAGTTGGTCGTAAATCGATGCTTTGAGAAGGAGGTTTCTGTGTCTACCGCTTCGATAAATCTGAAAACAACATGCTCACGTGGTATTCGCAAGCGTAAGTCGATCGTTTTGTTGTTACTCATGACCATCGCCATTGGAGTAACTGTTAAGGGCGACGACTGCCCACCAAAACCGCGAGGTTGGTTCGTTCGCATTTGCAGGGCTCAGACCAGGGCCTCAGGCGTACGGCTGGAGATTGGGTTTGGCGGTCTCGAAAGCAGTCACCGTTATTGGCGGGACTGGACACACGCGAATACAGAGACCGAGCTTCCACTGCCCATTGACCTGATTTATGCGAAAGAAATTTGGATCAAGGGCACCTCTCATGATGGAGAGGATGTAAGCATGTGCACCGCGTTCAATGACCACAATACGCAAAAGATGACATTCAATGAAGACGAAGAGCACGAAACTAGTCGAGACGATCACGACGACTGCGAATGTTAAGAGAGGCGAAATGATTTCTCCACAACACATCCGATTGCTACTAGTGGCCTTCGTGCTTACATTCTGTACCGCGTGTCCAGAGCTAAAGCCGAAACCAATCCCTCCAACTCCGGCTCCGCCTGTTCCGCCTCCGCCAAACATGATCTCCGATGTCCGCATACCGATTCGGGCCCAGGCGCCAGAACTCGGCGAGATCGGTCGCGACATGTGCGAGTATTTTTACGGCGAGGAGCAGTTCAGCGATCTCTTCTACGTGGCAAATGCGAAGTATGAAGTTTGGCGGAAGTCTCTTGATCTTAGACTCGAGCAGGATAAGTTGAAAGCGGCTTTGGACGCGTATTACTGGGTTGATGCCGAGGTGTTTGTGCCGTTTCCACCCTTTGTTATTCATGGCCAATGTGGCTGGGATGACGAAGAACCCAGAGAAGTTATTGCAAGCATTGAGTCGACGCTCAAGTGGAACAAAGACTGGTATCTGCAGGCGGACACAGCGATTCTCCCTTTCCAAAATCCGAATCGCTGCCTTATGACGTTCCGAAATTTCGACGTCACAGACCGTCTCAACGACGCGGCGAGACGCGTAATTGAACGTGGCACGAATAAGTTTGCGGAGCGTCTTAAAGAGAAATCAGACTTCAAGGCGCGCGCCGACGAGGCCTGGCAGCAGCTACAGCAGCCCATCGACCTTGGGAACCGCGCATGGCTGCTGGTCCAGCCGCGAACCGTTTCTGCCGGACCGATTAATGTCACGACAACGACGCCGCAGCAGATCGAAACAGTTGTCGGCCTCCGCGCTGATCCCAAGATCACATTTGGTGATCCGCCACCCGCAAGCACGGAACCACTTCCGGATCTTGTATCTCTCCCGCCTGGACCATCAGGTTTTCATGTCAGTACAGACGTGGAGATTAACTTCGACGAGGCGAACCGAATACTTCAGGATCCCGCAAGCGGCATCATCGGTAAGAAATTCACATTCGGTCGCAGAGAACTTGAAATTACAGGCGTGCGGCTGTATGGCGTGGGCCAGCGGATCGCGTTGGAACTCAACGTTGTTGGTCGGGCAATACCAGGTGAATACCCAAAGGTTGTAGATGTAGTGACAGCGTTACGCAAGGGCTTCGGCAAGACGAGAGACTTCTTTGAAAAACGGTTCTTCCATCTTAAAGGCACAATTTACATTGCCGGCACTCCAAAATATGCAACAGACGAGCGAACTATCTTTTTCCCTGATGCTGAATACGATATCGAAACCCGGAACGTGATAGCCCGCATCGCGAACTGGATTTTCCGAGCACAAGTCACCGAGCGACTTCGGCAGGAAGCGAAGATTCCTTTGGGACCGAAGCTCGACGCGCTGCGAGATGGGCTAACCAATGGCTTGAATCGAGATCTTGGCCCAAACGCTCACTTGAGCGGCAGCGTGGACTCGCTGAGGGTTGAACTCATCTACGTAGACACGGATTCATTAAAGGGTCGCGTGGTAGCAGATGGAAAGGCTGAGGTTACAGTGCGCTTGCCGTAGGGCAGCGCGAGTTCGAGGGTTGTCTAGAACTACAGATCGGAGT
>DATFHH010000122.1:0-10686 GCA_035248565.1 Pyrinomonadaceae bacterium
AATAGAATCAATGACTTACGGCAGGGTGGCCACCCTGCCTTTTTCATTTGTCACCGAATCGTCACTTGGTCCTATCGGCTTCACCAGATTTTCAACTGCTCGGCGCTTCGCTTCGTCCGTGGCGTGCGTGTAGCGCAGAGCCATTCGAACGTCTGACCAGCCGAAGATTTCCGCCAACGCGAACGCATCGGCTCCGCCATCAGCCATGCGAGTGGCAGCGGTGTGGCGAAGGTCGTGAAAGCGGAAGTCTCTACGGCCTTCGGAGTTTCATATCTGGAGCAAGATATAATGGCGCTCCGACTAAAAATAGCGGCTCACTCGTTTGGGTGAGACAAGTACCGAGAGGAAGCATGTCGGAGATCAATCGTTCGCTGGTAATCTTGAAGGCCAAGCAACCATTTCTCGATTGGGCTCGGACACTCGATGATGAAGATAAGGATCTTACTCTCGAGCAGTTGGCCCAAGACTCAATCGCCTACCTCATTCCGGAGCTTTGGCAGGACTCGGATCAGCACGAGCTGCTCAAATCGTATTACCACATTTTTCGAAGAACAACTAGTAGGATGGTGGGCGGATGAAACTGCTTGGCCACAGAAACGAAAGCTCAGGATGTTTCTGGACTGGTTTGAAGTAGAGTTTCACAGTCAGGTTTTCGATCTCTGCGACGAGCAGATTCGCGTAATCGAAGATGAAGAGGACACTCAATGACTCACAATCGCATTCCTTACGGAACCAAACTGCCAGTCCATTTTACCCAAGCCCAACTGGACGACATCCGCGAATATACCTTTGCTCCCGAGTTTGCTAAGCACGCGATCGCCGAGGGTAAGAGGCTACGAGTGGATTTATCGCTTGACGATATTGAGGAGATTCAGGGGTATGTCGCTGCCGAGGCCAATCACACGCGTAATGTCCAGCTACGAAAACGCCTCGACAAATTGTTTCTCAAGTTTGAGAAGTTCCTTGATACGTATGATGATCAGAGCGATCTGTGAAGGGCTTAGTTGAAATGCGGAGGCCAGACAGCCCAAAAATGGCACCGATTCGTCACTCGACTCTCTGCGAATCGATGAAAAGTGACGGCAAAGCCTGCAAATGAATTTGATCCTGTGACGACTGCAACCTGTTCAAGAATTGTAAGTTCGAAGGCACTCTTGGTACATGTGGTCGCCGCACGCGCATGCGGAGGTCAAGCTATGAATTGATCGCGCATACAGAGTGAGGGCGTGTCGCCAGATCAGCCACTTTGGCATTTGCGGTGGAAGACTCGAAGCATCCCAGTCTCCGTTATATATATGAGAATAGTCGCGCAACGATGAGTCGGCATAAGTTTGAAATCGTCTGGCTGAGATGTTTCCGGCAAAAAGAGCGTGACGTTAGGGAGATCCAGTCTTGCGTTGTTCGAGCTTGACTACCACATAATCCTGCGATAGAAAAGCGACCGTTTTCTCCCAACTACTCCAGAAAGAGACGGTCCCAAAATGCACAAACTTCTAGTCGCAGGTCTGTTCGTCATTTCAGTTAGTGCAGCTGCTATCGCCCAGGATCCGGTAAAGGTTGATTCCAAGCACTACAAGGTTGAGTTTGAGAATTCACAGGTTCGGGTATTGCGCATCAACTACGATCCGCATGACAAATCTGTTATGCACCGCCATCCAAATGCAGTTGCGATTTTCCTGACTGATTCGAATGCTAGATTCAATTTTCCGAAAGCACCGGCGCAGGACATCGTATCGAAGGCGGGTGAGGTGCGTTGGACGCCTGCTGTCGTTCACTTACCTGAAAACACCGGTGACCAAAGGTTTGAAGTGATTTTGGTCGAGCTGAAAGGGAGAGCGGGTTCAGCGAAGGTCGCGAGACGAACGCCCAGTCGGAATATCATTCCGAACGGCAGATAGAACAGATACTTAGGTTTGTAGAAGCGCTGAATTAATCGATCAACTGAAACTCGGAGTGCGGCCCGTCCAGGGGTTAGCGGTCCACATTGTCCAGCAACCAGACGTTGCTGGTCGTAATACCCTGATCAAGTCGTTCGCGCCGACCCTTTCGTCTTGCGCTGATGTGCTGCCGTGACGTAAAACCTCTCCGGTGGCAGAACTTTCCCCCGGTGCTAGGCTGGCGCGCTATCGCATCATCTCCAAGATTGGCGCGGGAGGCATGGGCGAAGTGTACCGCGCGCAGGACACGGAACTCGGCCGCTCCGTCGCCTTAAAGTTCCTGCCCGCCGATGTTGCCGTTCATCAGAGCCGCGTCAAACGCTTCATTCAGGAAGCAAAAGCGGCGTCGTCACTCAATCATCCAAACATTCTCACCGTTTATGAGATCGGCCGTGACGGCGATGCGACTTTCATTGCCACTGAGTTTGTCGACGGTGTCACACTGCGACAACATCTGCGCCATCCACTCAAACTGATCGAAGTTCTCGACATCGCAATACAAGTGACGTCAGCGCTCGTCGCAGCACACGCCGCAGGTATTGTTCATCGCGACATTAAGCCGGAAAACATCATGGTGCGCAAAGACGGCATCGTGAAAGTGCTCGACTTCGGCCTGGCGAAGCTCACCGAAAAACAAGATTCATCGTCGGCCAGCTCTGAAGCGCCCACAATGGCCCTCGTTAACACCGAACCAGGCGCCGTGTTGGGAACGGTTGCCTACATGTCGCCGGAACAGGCTGCAGGACGCGAAGTCGATGCACGGTCCGATATCTGGAGTCTCGGCATCGTGCTTTACGAAATGCTCACCTCGCGCGTGCCGTTCGAGGGCGTGTCGAAGAGTCACATCATCGTAGCAATCATCGATCGCGAGCCGTTGCCCGTCAGTAAGTTGGCGCAAAACATTCCGGAAGCACTCGAGTGGATCGTGTCTGAAGCTTTAACGAAAGATCCGGAAGAGCGAACTCAGACTGCGAAAGAACTGCTCGGAAAACTGAAGCGGCTAAAACAGCGAATTGAGACTGGCGATTCGCAAATGAGTTCACTACCAGTGACACACGCGACGATCGGTGACCCGCAAACTTCAACGGCGGAGCCAGTCGTTGCCGTGTCGACGCGCGAGGTATCGAACGTTGATATCGTACCGCCTAAGATCAACAAACTTAAGAAAGCTTCTTTCGCCTTGTTCGGGATTACGATCTTCTTTGCCGCTACGATCGGCTACGGACTGTACTGGGCACTTACTCAACAACCAAAACAGTTTGGTCCAGTGAAGATGACGGCGCTCACGACTGGTGGCAGCATCAACGGCGAAGACATCAACGGACAACTCTCGATCTCTCCGGACGGCAAGTACGTCGTTTGCGCCGCGAACGATGCGAAACAACAGGCGAGCTTGTGGTTGAGACAAATATCGACCAACAGTCTCGTACGCATCGTGCCGCCGGAAAATGGCGGTTATTTCGCGACAACTTTTTCACCTGACGGCGAGATGATCTATTACGTCGCGATGCTCGAGCGCGACCAGTTTGTGCCGACGCTTTATCGCGTGCCGGTTCTGGGTGGGAATCCGACGAAAGTTTTGGACCGTGTCTTTGGCGCGATTGGCTTCTCCCGCGACGGCGCACAGTTCGCTTTTGTTCGTGACACGCAGGACGTCACGTCGCTGATGGTGGCGCAAACGGATGGCAGCACGGAGCCTCGGACGATTGCGAGTGTCAAGCAACCGAGCTTCTTCTCAAAATATGGACCAGCATGGTCGCCCGACGGGAAGCGCATAGCTTGCGGGTTCCTCGACTCGGCGGATGGTGGATACTCGTCCGTCGTCGAAGTACCGGTCACGGGTGGAGATCCTCAGCCCATCGGTACACAAAAATGGAGCGACGTCGGTCGATTAATCTGGCTCGCGGACGGAACCGCCTTGATTATGACGGCGCGACCGGAGTCTTCCTCAATCGGTACGCAGATCTGGCTTGTTCCGTATAACGGTGGTAGCGCTCGTCAGATTACCAATGACCTGAATGCTTATGGCGACGTTAGTCTTGGTCTAACAGCAGATCTCTCGACCATCGCGACCATCCAACAAATCACTAACAGTACCATTTCGATCACCGGACCTAACCAACCCGAAACTCAAGCGCAGGAAATTGTGAAAACAAATCTTCCTGACCTTCTCTCGTGGACACCGGACGGAAGAGTTGTTTACGCGATGCGCACGGGAGAGAACTGGGACATTTGGATCGCTAACGCCGATGGTTCCGGAAGCAAGCAATTGACGGCTGATACTTTTATCGATCGCCTGCCGTCGGTCTGTGGTGATGGCCGTTACATCGTTTTCCAGTCGAATCGCTCTCGCAGTCAAAACATTTGGCGCATGAACCTGGATGGCACGAATGTGAAACAATTGACGTTTGGAAATGATGTGGACGCATATCCAGTTTGTTCCCCTGACGGCAACTCGGTCGTGTTTATGTCGACGAGGTCGAGAATCTGGACTGTGTCGAAAGTCGGAATCGACGGTGGTACTCCGGTACAGGTGGCGAAACGATCCTGTGAACTTGCCTCAATCTCGCCTGATGGCAAACTGATCGCATGCGTATACCCGGACGAATCCTCTAACCAACCCAAGGTTGCGCTTATTCCTTTCGAAGGTGGCGAACCGGTGAAAACTATCGAATTGCCGCTTACCGCGCTCCCGATTGCTTTAGCCTGGCTGCCTAACGGGAAGTCGATTGCTTATCTCGACAACGCTTCCGGAATTCTAAACATTTGGAGTAGACCGCTTGACGGCGGCCCTCCAAAACAGTTAACTAACTTCAAGTCAGAGTTCATGAACAGCTTCGCGATCTCCCGAGAGGGTAAGATCGCCGCATACCGCTTTACCGCGTCCAGAGACATCGTTTTAATCAAAGACTTTCGTTAACCCGACTCTCCCAGAGTCGAAGGAGACCTCCCATGAAGCAAAAAGAATGGACCATCATGATTTACATGGCGGGCGACAATAACCTATCCGTCGACATGGCGTACGCGCTGGAACAGATAAAAGGCGTCGCGGAAGCCGGCGCCGACAGTCCAAACCTGCTCGTTTACTACGACGGCAACTCACCCTCCATTCCCACTCTCTACTGCGATTTTTCCGAACCGGGAAAAGCCCGGTACGTGCGTTCTTACAAAGTGCCGGACAAACTGTATGACGTTCCGAAGAAACAGAACGAGAACGCTGCCGACAAATATTCGATCCTCAACTTCGTCAATTGGTGTGTGAACAAAGTCGAGGTCGAAAACAATGGCGAGATCAGTTTCGGCCGGCGCGCCGAGAAGTATGCCTTAATCTTTGCCGGTCACTCCCTAGGGTTTCAGGACATCGGTCTGTTCAAGGACGAGTCGACCGGGAAGACGATGAAGATGAACGATTTTTGGTTTGTGCTTAAGTCGCTTACCAACACGCGAAAAGTGTTGGAGGAATATTGTGATGAGAACAAGCTGGACGACGACGTTCGCAAGATCGTCACCACGGTGCTGCTCGGCCAAAAAATTGATTTACTCGGTTTTGATAGTTGCGTGATGGGCATGCTCGAGGTCGGATATCAATTCAACGAGGTCGCAAAGACGATGATTGCTTCCGAGGGCAGCGTGCCGAGTGCTGGTTGGACTTACGCGAAGATACTCGGGTGTTTGGCGCGCGAGCAAAATCGCAAGCTGGACACGTTGAGCGTTGCAGAAATGTTCGTGACGCAGTTCGTTAAGAGTCAGGATTCCTACACGGTAGGGGGTGTGTCCGTCGACATGGCCGCGTGGGATCTAAGCCGGTTCAGTTACCTGGCGGACGAATTCGATGGACTGGCCCAAGCGCTGCTTGACTGTTTCGCCGACGAAGACAGTCGCATCTACCGGCAGATGGAACGAGTGATTCTTCAGGCTCATTGGAAATGTCAGTCGTACATGTTCGATCAGAATGTCGATCTCGGGGATTTCTGCGAATTGCTCGATCTTGAATGTGGACGAGTAGCGGAGGACCTTGGCGACGGCGACGACATCGAGAAATTGCGCGCGGTCCAAAAGCAGTGTCACAGAGTACTGAAAGAATTGAACAAGGCCGTAATCCTCAGCGGATTTAGCGGTGGCGGTTATCAGTATTCGAATGGCGTGTCGGTGTTCTTCCCGTGGTCGCGCGAAGGTTACGAAGTGTCGAAGAAGAATTATGAGGGTTTGTGGTTTGCGAAAGACGTGAAGCGGAAGCAACTATCGTGGACGGATTTTCTGAAGAAGTATTTGTATGAAGTTAGCTTGCGCAGGCTGGAGCCGACGACGACGGACGTGCCGATCGGGGCCAGATACAGATACCCGTCAGGAGTAATCTTCGACGAACGTTTTGGTGCTCACGCGTACGCGGCCACCGCAGTCGCCGGTCGGATCGCGGGGCAAGAAGGTACGCGGATCGCCGGACAGGAGGGGACGCGGATCGCCGGACAGGAAGGCACTCGCATTGCGGGTCAGGAAGGCACTCGCATAGCTGGTCAGGAAGGCACGCGGATCGCTGGTCAAGAAGGAACTCGCATCGCGGGTCAGGAAGGTACGCGGATCGCCGGACAGGAAGGCACAAGAATGGCCGGCGGTGGCTCAAGTCATTTCTTCGACAGCCTAAAGCTCTTCAAAAACGTTGAAAGCCGCTGGGACATCTCTGGGTTCTCCAAAAAACTTGAGTGAAAACGATGAATTCAACCTCAACTTAAAACGGCACGTCGAACAACATACTCGGCTCGCTGAATCGGTTCGATTGCAAGCTCGAGTCGCCGTCGCTTTTTCTCGATCGCTTCGCGTTGACACCGGAGCGTAGTTGCCAGATCAACTGAACTGGCCTTGAACAGGGTCATCACCGGCCAAGCTAGACTTCAACGAAGCCGAGACTCTGTTGGCCATCGTTTGGTTTCAGCCTTTGCAATTGTTCTCACCGATCAAATATCAGAAAGGATAAATTTCACCGACGCGCAAGCCAAGGTTCAAGTGCCACCACCCATAAAGGTTGCGGTTTCTCCTAGCCGACCAGATTGCATACCGTGCGAATATCTCCTGGTCATTCTGATATCCGTGTGACCTAAGATCTCAGCGACGGTCATGTGCGACTTGATTCAGAGGCGCGTTTGGCCTAATAAGATTAAGTATCTTGTGGCTATGAACCGTGTAAGCACCATCTTCGCAAACGAGGCCATCGTGATCGAGCGGTTCGATCATCCCGAAGGGTGTTCTCATGAGGATCCGAAATCAGAACGAACGGAAGACACGGTGGTCACGTTCTTGGAGAGCGGCGCTTTTGACTTGATGCAAGATCGCGAATGGTGGAGGTTTGATGCCGGTGACGTTCTGGTATCAATGCCTGGCCTCAAACGTAAATATCGCCATCTTCAGTCTTGTCCCAACGACGTTTGTTTCTCAGTGAAATTCGCCCCTGACGTGGTAGAAGCTGCGCTCGGCAGACTGCCACGAAGTCTTCCATGCCTGAAGATCGCGAGCAGCGTGCCTTCGAATTTTGCATACCGTTGGTTAATTCAAGCGATCAACGCAGCGACCAGCATGGACATCGAAACTGCTGCGTTTCACTGTGCCGTTGTGTTAGGTCCGCACCGCTGGGAAAAGCGAACACGATTATCGGGTGTCGGCGCTTACGCACAGAAAATGCGAACTGCATGCATGGCAATCTCAGCTCATTGTGAAGCGAACCATTCGTTTAGTTCACTTGCGGCAGAGGCGCGCATGAGTCCGTTTTATTTTGCTCGAGTGTTTTCGGAACTCGTAGGTGAGCCGCCACATCGGTACCTGTTGCGATCGAGATTACGCCGCGCTGCCGGCATGTTGAATGAAGGAGCGCACGTCACAGAAGCAGCAGTCAAGAGTGGCTTCGCTGATGTAAATCACTTCAGTAAGACTTTTCGGCGCCTCTACGGAATTCCTCCCTCACGCTATTCTTCCTAAGGTCACTGTTCGTTTCCACTCTTCAGCGTTTGTCCGCCGATTGATTTTTTTCGCAAGAAAACACTGATCAGATCCCAAGTGCGCTCGATAATCTGGCATCGACGTTTCGGAATGCTTGTACGCAGAATTCGGGCAGGCTAAACGAGTACAAGGAGAACGACAATGATTTCAGTTGCTACAGCAACTCGCCTGATTGTCACGGCAGGTATTACGGTCACGATGATAGTTTCAACAGCTTCTAATAGTCGCGCGATAAGTAATGATCCACGCACGGCGATGATCGATGCGCTTTCAGCCTCAGGTCCACATCCTTCGCTTGGGAACGAGGCACGCGTATTCGATCGTTTCATCGGCACGTGGGATTGCGACTATACGTTTTACCGCGAAGATGGCACTAAGCGGCATGTGAAAGGCGAATTGGAATTCGGCTGGATTCTCGACGGTAGAGCTATACAGGATATTTGGATCTCCTATCCGACCGAGCCTGGAAAGGAACGTGGCATTGGCACAACTGTGAGATTCTTCGATGCCCGCTCGAACACGTGGCGAATAATTTTTGTAAGTCCGACCTACGGCGCCTTAATAGAAATGAAAGGCGGAGAGGAAGGCGGTCGCATCGTGCTTCGCGGCGTTGACGATGAAGGATTATCGCTACTTTGGACGTTCAACGACATCACGCCGAACGCATTTGTCTGGCGTGGAGAAAAGTCGCGCGACGGCGGTAAGACCTGGAAACTAGAGGAAGAACATCACATGACGCGGCGAATCGCTTCGCAGCGCAGCGGCAGTTCGTCCGAGCATGCGAATGATCCAAGTTTGGACATGATTCGAATGCTAAGAAGCACCGGTCCAAGTCGAAGTCTTGGTTCTCAAGCGAAGCTGTTTGATCGGTTTGTAGGCACGTGGGATCTCGACTGCACATTTTATGATCCGCAAGGAAACACCAACCGTCTTGTGGGCGAGTGGAGATTTGGTTGGGCACTCGACGGAAAGATTGAGCAGGATGTGATAGTCGAGCACCACGGGAATGAGCGGATCGCACGCGGAACTACCTTACGATTTTATGATGTCAAGGCTGGTAAATGGCGCATCGTTTGGATTGCGCCGCCAACCGGAACCGTTGCGAAACTCGTAGGCGGCGCAGTGGATGACCGGATTGTGCTGGAAGGAGTTGACACTGACGGCTCACCTTTCCATTGGTCCTTCAACGACATTCGTCCGGATTCTTTTCTTTGGAGAGGTGAAATCTCTCCAGATGGAGGAAAAACCTGGCGATTAGAACAGCAGATGCGTCTTACCAGACGACTCTGAATGGCTGAGTAGTCGTAGTCGAGTATGTGTTTCCATTCAAGGAGTAAGACCATGATCGCAAAATTTCGGTTCCCAATTCTAATGACGCTATGTATTTTCGCGGCGATCATTCCGCATTACACGTCGGCTGCGCAAAAACCAAACAGCGTTCTGGCCTTCGAACGTCTAAGCTCACTGGTGGGTGAATGGCACGGTATAGAGAGTGCCAGCGAAGCAAGACTGGTCTACAGCTTGACGTCTGATGGTAGTGCGCTGATGGAGGATTTTCGAGCACCGAAAGATGAAATGATCACGATGTTCACCGTCGATGGAGACCATCTCATTGCGACGCACTACTGTAGCGTCGGCAATCAACCACAGATGATCACAAAAGCGATCGAAGACCCTTCGTCAAGTCTGGTCTTCACGCTCTCACGAATTACGGGAATGAAAACGCCCGACGATTGGCACAACACCGGGTTAACAGTAACGCTCGAGGACAAACAGCACCTTACCCAGGTTTGGACCTACGAGTATAAAGGAGAAAAGGGTACAAATTGCTTTCGCTTCGTAAGAACAAAGTAGAGCAAACCAGCATGCCGGGGCCGACTTTGCACAAAGTCAAAGGGTAAATCCATGAAACTGACGGTGTGCGAGTTTCCAGACGAAGCTGCTCGAAAAGAAACTGCGTGGACAGAGTTTTGGTGCGGTTTCTCTATGCGGCGCCGACTGATGTTGTGGTCTTACCCGAAATGCCTTTTTGTGAATGGAATATCTTCACGAAGCAAACCGTCGAGTGAGAAGATTTACACATGAATGACAAGAATACTCTCGAGGAACAACTAACCTATTATCGTGCACGCGCACCTGAATACGATGAATGGTTTATGCGAACCGGCCGGTACGACCGGGGACCTGAACATCGCGCAGAATGGTTTTCTGAAGTCGCGATTATGGAGGCGGCATTAGAGTCGGTGGTTAAAGGAAAACAAGTACTTGAACTCGCGTGCGGAACCGGTAGGTGGACGAAGTATCTCGCTCGCTGGGCCGCACATACGCTGGCCGTAGACGCCGCCGCGGAGGCTCTCCAGATTAATGAAAACCAAATTCGTGCGGCGAACGTGGAATATATACAAGCTGATCTTTTTTCGTGGCGGCCGGACAAAAGCTTCGACGTGGTGTTCTTCTCCTTTTGGCTATCACATATTCCACCGCAACGGTTCGCACCTTTCTGGCAAAACGTCAGCCGCGCCTTAAAGCCAGACGGTTGTGTCTTCTTCATGGATAGTCTGTTTGAGCAGGCCTCGACGGCGCGGGATCATGTTCAGATCGACAAGTCAGGATTCGCACAGCGCAAACTCAACGATGGACGCGAGTTTCGAATAGTGAAGGTGTTCTATGAGCCAGTTGTCCTTGAGAAACGTTTGCGCAAAGCCGGCTGGCATGGATGGGTACGAACGACAGGCAAGTACTTCTTTTATGGTTGCATGAA
>DATFHH010000123.1:0-7701 GCA_035248565.1 Pyrinomonadaceae bacterium
AGTAACGCCGAAGGCGTTGGCTAATTTCAGCCCATGGTTCGAGCGCGAGCGAGAACCTTGGGTAGCCTGATCCGAGCGATGAAACTCTGAAAGAGTTCGCCAATTGCCGAACGCTTTCAGCGTTTGACTAACTTCCAAATCACGATCCCAGGGTTGGCGCTGCGCTCCAACCCGTGGGCTGAAATTAGTGAACGCCCTCGGCGTACTGAAACTGCATCACTACCGTGTTCTGAGGTCAACGAGAGTTGGTGGCTGTTCACGTTAGTATCCAAAAGAGAACATTGCATGCAAAACACAAAGTGAAAGCGAAACGTGCCGTTTTTATTTTATTGCTGTGCTCAGTCAGCAGACTCGAATATCTCGATCATCGCGTAATTTCTTCGCTGGTCCAGCAAAAAAGAAAGAGTGAATGCGTTTGATCAGTCTCTACACTGCGATCCTAATGATCACTTTAGCACCTGGTCTTCCTCAACAAAGAAATACAAAAACATCCTACGATCTCTGGCGAGTCCGATCACAAATGATCACAAATGAATTGATCAAGGATTCGTCTGATCTGATACCAACTGAACGTACAATTGTATGGGCCGGATTGGGTGAAAGGTGGTGGCAGGACGATCCGGAACAAGCTCGCTCATGGATGCTCAAAGCCATCGACGTCGTAGAAGCAGTACCTAACAAAGAGAATGCTGATGAACGGGAACAGCGTCTCAGCGCGGTCCGCGCCATTTTGAAGATCGTCGCGCCACTCGATCAGAAGGGTACCGCGCGCTTGATTGCAATTCTGAGTAAAGATGCCGAGGAGCAAGCCAAAGGTAAAAATGCAGCCAACACCGACGGTTTAATCGAAGCAGCCATGTTGCTGGTTGAAAAGGAGCCTCGTCATGCTAAGGAACTCGGTTCGTTGGCGCTTCGCCTTGGCCCTTCAAGTCAGATCACCCGGTTAATCGCAAAGCTGCGCTCTAAAGATCCAAATCTAGGAGATTCGCTGTTTGCGGAGACACTTGCCGCCGTTAGGCAAAGCCTGGATCGCGAGTTACTGAACTCACTAGCCTACTTAGCCTTTCCCGCGTCAATGAAGAGTGCTGCGAGTACCGGAGAGCTTCCCGAGGATCTGCGTACGGAGCTATTAAAGTTGGATCTTATTTATCTCCAGAGCAATCCAATCAATGCTGAGAATAGGGACTTCAACTGCATAAGCGTTGCTTCCTTTATCGCGCCGGTCTTGGACCAGTTTGAGCGGCTACTACCGCAACAAGCAGCTGTGGTCCGGCAATCTATTAACCAGTGTCAGTCAGTAAGTCCTTTAATGGGCCAATCCCTCGATGACTCCGTGCGTCGTCAACCGTTAAATACAGTCGAGGATCTGCTCAAAGCTGCCGATGAAGCGAAGGATCTCAAGGTCAGCACAGTTTACCAGTATCGTGCGGCTGCGCTCGCGAAGGAACATAACGACTTCGAAGCCGCACTCAAAATCCTCGACGGCATGAGCGTTGAGGCTCGTAAATTCATGGGTGGATCCTGGGAAGCTTACCGGTCTGACTGGGCCATCACCGCTGCACTTAACTATTTCAACAGTGGTGATATCTACGGGATGCGCCGCATCATTGATGCAATCCCTGACGACTTGCGGGTCCTCGCTAAGATTGGATTTGTGAGACGGCTGCCAGACAAACGGAATGCAGAGACGGATCCGACCATCGAGTTTCTCAACGACATACTACAAAGTTTGCAGAAGTCAGCACTTTCGGATTCAGATAAATCGATTGCCTACTTCGGCTTGCTACCCGTAGTGATTAAATTCCAGCCGACAGCAGCAAGTGCAGTGCTTAAAGAGGGCGTCGCGGCACTCAATCGAATAGAACGCGCAAACACTCAGAACACAAATGAAACTCAGGGCGATAATTTTTTTGAAGGGCAGTTTTCTAAGAACCTGCCGGCAGCGTTATTTGAAATGGACGAGAGCGTTGTAAATGAGGCGGTCTCCTCAATCAATTCGCGTAGAGCCCGAGTCCAAATTCGGTTCGAATTGTTAACTGTGTGCCTCGAGCGACTTCGAAGTGCAAAGTTACCGATTGCAAAGCAAGTAACATCGCCGGCGCTGATCACAAATCACTGCATTACGAATTTAACGGGTTGGCAGATCCTAATGGCTTGACGGAAAGCCATGTCGAATTTCTGACTCGTCTCTTTATTCTCAAACGTAAACGTCAGAGTTTCCGCCTTCCAGACTCGTAATTTCACAGTCTGTCCCGGAGAAAATAACGTAAGCATGACATCCTCTTGCGAACTGTTGCTTTTGAATTCTGTTCGCCACGTTCCAAGCAATTGAGCTTTGTCTTGGTTGGAAGTGTGACGATACGGACGTTTGCCTTTAGTAAGACTGAGTCTATTCAGCGGAATGTATAACTCGGCGGTGTAGCGCTGGTCCGAAGGTGGATCTTGTACGAGCTTCGAATAGGCAATCAGTCTGGTGTTGTCGTTTCTTAGAGTCACACCGCAAGTATCGCCTTGGATCACCTTGAATCCCTGCGAGTAGAAGAGACTAAGAGCGGGCACCGCATCTTGTTGCACTACCGGCGAAATTCCTTCGACCGCCGGTTGTGAGCTGGTTCGAACACCTATCCGCGCTTGTGCAAGACCGTTGTTGTCAAGCCACTTCATGACCTCGGATATGTTGGACTGTTGCGACAGCCCAGACAGCACGGTTCCACCATCCTGAGCGAGCGCTAGCGGCCAGAGCAAAAACAGAAATGAACTTATCGCGACTATTGCGGCAAATGATTTTTTGCACATGGCTTATTGCTCACCAGTGTATATTATAAATATGAGCAGCACGCTAACCGAGACTGAGAATTCGCGCGACACCACACAGCATTCTATCTTTAGGAGCTTTTGGATGGGCGGCTTCGAGTGCTCGACGCATCGCCTGCCACGACGTAAAACGCTCGGCCGTTTCGCCGGGGTCCGCTTGGATCTTATCCGAGCGACGCGACACGACGAATTCGCGTTGCAAGATTACGCGCGTTTACAAGAAGTCGGCATCCGCACTGCACGCGACGGCGTGCGCTGGCACCTGATCGAGAAGTCGCCTTCACGCTACGACTTTTCGAGTTTGATTCCCATGTTGCGTGCGGCGCATGAAACGCAAACACAAGTTATCTGGGATTTGCTTCACTACGGCTGGCCGGATGGATTGAGTATCTGGGGCACGGCCTTTGTCGACCGGTTCGCACGGTTCGTGCGCGCCGTCGCCGATGTCATTCTCGCAGAGACTGGCGGTCCGATCTGCGTCACACCAGTGAACGAGATCTCATTCGTGGCCTGGGGTGGCGGTGACGCCGGGTTCCTCAACCCATTCGCCAAACGACGCGGTCCCGAGCTTAAAGCACAACTCGTGCGCGCAGCCATCGCTGCAAGTCAGGCCGTGCTGGAGGTGGATCCACGCGCCCGCATCTGCCACTGCGAGCCGATCATCCATATCGCAGTCGACCCGGACCATCCTGAAGAAGCGCCCGCCGCCGAGGGTTATCGGCAGTCGCAGTTCCAGGCGTGGGACATGATCGCCGGCCGAATGTGCCCGGAACTCGGCGGCCGCCCTGAGTACCTGGACGTCCTCGGCGCCAACTACTACTCCAACAACCAGTGGATTCATCAAGACCCGAACCTGCCGCCGTCGCGTCGTCGTAAAGACGTGCTACTCCCGCCGTCGCATCCGTTACACCGGCCTATCCGTGAAATGCTGCGCGAGGTGTACGAACGCTACCGCAGACCAATCTTCATCGCTGAAACCGGAATCGAAGGAGACGCGCGCCCGTCGTGGTTGCGTTATATCGGTCAGGAAGTGCGCGCCGCTGCGGCATTGGGTGTTCCGTTGGAAGGACTGTGCATCTATCCGATCATTGACTACCCTGGTTGGGGCGACGACCGTCACTGCTACAGCGGATTATGGGACTATGCAGACGACGAGGGCCACCGCGAGATCTACGAGCCGTTAGCGCGAGAACTCAGTCACCAACAGCAGTTGTGGGAGATTCAGCGTCGCGATCACCGAGCGGTGGTGGAGACGATCAATATCGACAAACTCGACGAAGCCGCGCGCGAGCTTGACGTCGCTGCACAGCGCAGTCGTACCAAGCGAAGAGAGTGAGCGGCATTGAAGAGAAGTTTTTTGGGCCACGGATTTATACAGATAGATCCGTGGCTCGATAAATTAGTGAGTAGCGCCACAACAAAAGTCTCTTCACATTCGACCCGGGCAGGATTTGATCTGCCAGCGTGCGCACTTGTTTGAGAGTTGAGTAAGCGATTCGTTTCTGCGGATTGTTTTCTCTGTCTCAACGTAGAAGTTGCGATTAACTTCAAACATCTTGATCTCTTCAGGGAAGTCCAAAGTCTGCTTTGCTTCCTTCGGCGTTATCACGATTTCTTTTCCATTAATATTCACGCGAAGCGGCATTGCGAATCCTTTGACCACTCTTTCGTAGTGAAACGATAGTGTCCTCCCGTTCACTTCATATTTTAGTAATGGAATTTGTGTCGTGCGCAGGTATTGATCGAAGACCTTGCTGAGATCAATTCCGGCCTTTTGGGTGATGTATGATTCGATCTGTTCTGTGGTGACGGTCTGATGCCAGAACTCAGCATTCAGCCCCTGCAAGATCGAGCGCCATTTCGCGTCGTCGTTGATGATGTGGCGAATCGTGTGCAGCATGTTTCCGCCTTTGGGATACATGTCGCTTGATCCTTCTCTATTCGCACCATAAACGCCGATGATCGGACGGTCATTTCGAATGCTGCGACGAGTACCAATCACGTAATCTTCCGCGTCCTTTTTTCCGAAGTAGTATTCGACAAAAAGATTCTCCGCGTAATTTGCAAAGCTTTCGTGAATCCACATGTCTGCGGCGTCTTTCATCGAGATGTTGTTGCCGAACCACTCATGCGCGGATTCGTGAACAATGATGAAGTCGAATTTGAAGCCAACCCCGCAGGCACACGGGTCGCGTTGCAAATAGCCATTCCTAAACCAATTGCCATAAGTCACCGAGCTTTGATGTTCCATTCCGGGATATGAAACTGTCACCAGCTTGTAGCCGTCTTCATAAAAAGGATATTTTCCAAACCAGTATTCAAAGGCCTCCAGCATGCGACGCACTTCCTTAAACTGCCGGAGCGCGGCATCTTTCTGATGTGGCAGGACCCAATAGTTCACATCCAGCACGCCGCCTTTGCCATGGTATTTTTCAGAGAAGTTTACGTAATTGCCGATATTAACGTTGACGCCGTAGTTATTAATTGGGTTCACCACTTCCCAATGAAATGTTTTCTTTTTGGCGATGAGATCATGGTCCGTCTTCTTTAAGCGACCATTCGAGACGGCAACCAAATGGTCCGGCACCGTTACGCTAATCTGCATTCCGCGATCCGGTTCGTCCGAGCCATGGTCCTTATTGGGCCACCAGATACTTGCTCCAATTCCCTCACAGGTAGTGACGATGAGGTTCTCACCGAGATCGTCTCTCCCCCAGGTTATTCCACCAACCCAGGGTGGATTCCTACTTACAACCGGAATCCCTTCGTAAAATATTTCGATCTTATCTTCCACTCCTTTTGGAAGTTCCTTTTCAAACATCACCCAGTAAACATTTCCTTCGCGTTCAAATTTGAGTTGCGAGTCGCCGTGAGTGATTTTTGTAATTGATAACGGCGGCTGCAAATCGATCTGCATTTTGTTTCCCGGTTTAAGAGTCTTGAAAGTTATCGTGTTCGATCCTTTCAAGCTTTTGGTCTCAGGTAAGAACTCTACTTTGAGGTCGTAATGCAGTACGTCCCACCATGCGCGTTCCGGCGTCACCGAGCCACGAAGCATTTCCTGACGAGTGATGTTGGTGTTTTGGGCAAACAAATAACCAGCGCCCATTTGCAGGTATAGGAGTAGAAGAATTGAAACGACTTTGGATTTACGCATAGCCTGTATTGAGACGAGTCTCTTAGTCACGGATTGGCGCGATAAACACGGATATCATAGCAATTGACGTGTTTTGTCGAGCCTTCTATTATTCAGTCATGCGAATTGAACGAGTAAACATTGATCAGGTACAAAGCCAATTGGCAGACTTAATCGCTTTTGCCTCAGAAGGTGGCGAAGTGATAATTGTTCAAGATGGAAAACCCTTGGCGCGCTTGATAGGCGCCACTGATCCTGTCGCTTACAAGTCATTCTCGCCTGGCTCTGCTGAGTTCTCAAGTGACGAGGAATCACTTGCCTGGGACGCAGACGGCTGGGAGGAAATAGCGTGAAGCGTGGTGAAATCCGCTGGTACACATTTGCCCTTCCTGACAAACGTCGTCCGGTGCTGATCCTCACTCGCGACGAGGTCATCGATTACCTCAACGAGATAATTGTCGTTTCGATAACCCGAACAATTCGTGGGCTAGCAACGGAAGTGGTCCTGACACAGGATGACGGGATGCCTGTGATATCCGCATTCAACTTTGATCATCTCGCACTCGCGCAACGCGAACGCATCGCTGGCCGGCTCTGTAGTTTACCTGACAAGCGATGGACTGAAGTCCGGCATGCATTAATGATCGCCTGCGGCTTCGTGCCGTGAAGTTACTCAACCTATCGAATAACTGCTTGCCCCTTTTGCTTATCTGCTTCCGCCCAGTCTTTGGCTGAGACGAATGACTGGCTGTCGTAAATCAGCAGAATAGTCCCGACCGGTAATGCTTTGCTTATCTCCACAGCGGCGGACATGGGAATGCGGATGCAGCCGTGACTCTCCGGGGAGTCAGGTACTGAGGGATTTCCGTGAATCGCGAGACCATCGCTGAAATAGTTGGGATAGTAGAGCAATCCCAGCGGCGATTTTCTCCAGCCTGATATCTTCGCATAAATTCTGAAACGGCCGGTCGGCGTATAAGCGAGGCCGCGCATTCCTTTTTCGTCGTAGTGCTTGTTGCTGCCGGTCGAAACAGGAAGAATTCTGATGACGCGGCCATCATCATCCGTCAACAAGAGTAATTGCCGATCAAGATCCACTTCGACATGACGGTAACCTGAGTCTCTCGCTTCCGGCGCGGCAGCACTCATGATCGCGTCGAACTCCTTACGACTGAGTTGACCGGTCGCCCGCCGATTTTCCCACTTCTGAAAGAGAACTAACGCGCTTCGCGTGTCTCGGTCAATCACTCCATCCACACGGCCGGGCTTGTAACCCATCTCCGCCAGCCACGATTCCACCTGCTTGATTTCAGCGCGCGTTAACGGACGCTGCTTTCGGCCGCCACCGTTTGCCGAAGCTATGAAAAACAAGCCCAATATCAGCAATAATGCGGCTACACCGAACTTCTTTATTGTGCTCACAGTACGCCCCTCGAATCTGAATTACTGGTCAAGGGAACGGCAGTCGGGTGGGGATAAAGGAAGATTACCGGCCAGTTATCTGTTTAGAACATATCCTCTTGCGGCGGCGAACGTCAAATTTATTCAGTGGTACGGTTTGACAGGACAACTACGCCGAAGGCGTTCGCTAATTCCAGCCCAGGAATTGCAGCGCAGCGACAATCCTGGGGATAGAATCGAAAATTAGTCAAACGCTGAAAGCGTTCGGCAATTGGCGAACTCTTTCAGAGTTTCATCGCTTGGGGTTATGTTACCCAGGGTTTTCGCTCACGCTCCAACCCCTGGGCTGG
>DATFHH010000124.1:0-2525 GCA_035248565.1 Pyrinomonadaceae bacterium
GCCTCATACTTTTTGACAAGACTTATAAACTTTGGTTCCGTTCGCAGTTTTTGGAACATCGGATCCACCAGAACAAATGAAAATGGATCGAAATGCACCTCGAGACTCTTTTCCCACCAAAGGGTAGCGTTGTCCAAGTCTCCTAATCCAGCGTAGATTAGGGCGATCTCATGCTCAGGAAGGTTCTCTTTGAGAAGAGGCAACATTTGATTCAGGACCCGCTCCGCGTCGGCTCTCCGGCCACGCTGTCCGTAGAAGTATCCTAATATTCCTCCTCCAAGCGCTCTGTCCTTGCTATAAATCCCTTCAAAAACTGCGATCGCGTCGTCGTATTTCCCCAACTGAAACTGGACCAGTGCGCGTGAGTAAGGTCCCATGCTGTAATCAGGATGATCGGCCACCAGCTTGTCATAACACTGCAAAGATTCCTCAAATCGACCGGAGAAGAATATGGTGCGACAGTGATTCAAGATGGTCGAAGCCGAAAAAGGATCGAGCCGGCGAGCGATGAGGGCTTCTGCCACCGCTTCGTCAAAGCGCCCGCGAATTGTTAGTAACCGGGAATATCCATAGTGCGCGGCCGCGTAATTCGCGTCCAGGCTAATTGCCAACTTGAACTGTTCTTCTGCGCCTTGCCAATCCCAGTAGTATTTCATGTAGACGTTAGCCAGTGCATTGCGCGCCTGGGCTAGTCTTGGATTTAGATCCAGAGCGTCATTCGCTGCTCTCAGAGCTTTAGACATCACCTCTCGCGTATCGTCCTTTCCGTACGCGACCACGTTCATCAGCGCATAACTCTCTGCACGGCCGGCGTGTGCTTCCGCATAGGCAGGCTCCTTTGCAATAGCAGCTTCGAAGTGCCTCACTGCGAGATCCAACGACTCTTTGCCACGACGATTCTTCAGATGGTACTCACCTAACCAGCACTCGCGGCGAGCGTCCGCGTTCGAAGTTCCCACGGCCTCATTAATCCGCCGTTCATCTTCGGCCGACACAAACTTCATTGCCGATGTAACGTTCTGCGAAATGACCGTGTCTATCGTAAAGACGTTCACCATGTCCACTGGGTACGACTGCTGCCAGAGCAGTTCTCCATATTCATTAAAAAGCTCTGTGTTAAGAAACTGCTTGTCCCCGGTCTTAACTACAGTCGCCCTAAGCAAATTGTCTAAATGGTGGGTGCGCGCTATCGCTTTCAAATCGACGTTTTGTTTGTAACCCGCCACGACAGTAGCCGGCAGGACGTTTAGCTTGGACACTTTGGCAAGCTTTGTTGTGATGGTGAGTGTTAGACCATCGCTCAAGTAGTTCCAATTCGGATCGCCAGTCTGGTTTTCAATCGGCAGGACGGCAATGGACTTGGGTCTTGTGAGTCTTGTGTAAATGAAGTAACCGACAAAGCTGACTAAAAGCAACACACTTAACGCTAGTGCGGCTCGAAGCGCGAGTCGGCTGGTCCAAACCGAATTGTTGCCGGTTTTCTGCCTGGGTTTCGAGCTCGCGCCGTTGATCTCGATCGCCTCGAGATCGATCAGCAAGTCAGTCGCCGATTGATACCGATCTTCTGCTTTTCTTTCCAGGCATTTGCGAATGACTCCTTGCAGAGCAGCGGGGGTCCGTGATTCGCAGTTCTCAAACAACACCGGATCGTTCGACAGAATCGCGGAAATCGTATCTGCGTAATTGTCACGCGCGAACAGATTCTTACCGCACAACATTTCATAGAGCACGATGCCGACGCTGAAGACGTCGCTGCGGTAGTCGAGCTTTTCTTCACGCAGTTGTTCCGGAGACATATAAGGAACAGTTCCGATACGGACACCGGCTTGCGACGCGGCACTCATGCTGTCGTCGAGATCACGACCCTTCATACGCTGAACAGTTTTGGCCAATCCGAAATCCAGCATCTTCACTTGCTGGTTCGCGGTGACCATGATGTTTCGCGGCTTCAAGTCGCGATGGATGATTCCATGCGCATGCGCCTCCGAGAGAGCACTGACAATTTGCTTCGCGAGCGCCAAAACCTCCTGGCCCGTCAGAGATCGTTCCTTAATTAAATCCGCGAGCGTAGTTCCTTTCACGTATTGCATGGCGATGAAACTGCGCTCTTCGTGATCCTCTATTCCATAAACCTGGCAGATGTTTGCGTGATCGAGCATCGCCACTGACTGAGCTTCTTTCAGCAACTGCCTCTTAGCCCAGTTGTCGCCGACGAACTCCATCGAGAGAAACTTGAGTGCGACCTGGCGGTGGAGGCGAGTGTCCTCGGCAAGATAGACGTCGCCCATGCCGCCTTGTCCGAGTGGCGAAATGATCTTGTAAATGCCGAGTGATTTTCCGAGCAGGGAATCTTGGGAAGAGTTGAGGAGAACGTTGAATCCGGCACTGAGGGCCGGCTGCTCCATGAAACCGTTGCTACTCTCAACCGACGAAAGTAATGACGAAACTTCGGCCAGCAATGCTTCGTCACCATTGCATGCTTGTTGGACGTACGTCCCGCGCTCCGCGACCGGAAGTTCCAGGGC
>DATFHH010000125.1:0-10605 GCA_035248565.1 Pyrinomonadaceae bacterium
TCCGATCAAGAAGCGAGAGAGCTCCTTACTCAAAGAAAACAATTGCCTAACTAAGACCGCTTTGCCTCAAGAGGCATTTAGCCACAAAAAAGCACAAGAAGCGCAAGTGATTTTCCTGTGTTTTCGTGCAAAGCCACTGACCCGTGTTCTCCAGCAGTCAAGCGCCAGAGGATTGGCGGCCGAGAACAAGCACCGAATCAAAGAATGTCAATGAGCACAGCAAAGAATAATATTGCCGAGCTCTCAGCAGACAAACGCGAGCTGCTCGAGTTGCTACTTCAGGAAGAAAGCGAGATCGAGGATATATTTCCCGCCTCCTTCTCACAGCAGCGCCTGTGGTTTCTCGATCAGTTAGAGCCGGGCAATCCTTTCTATAACCTCTCCACAGCTCTACGTCTCAAAGGACGTCTCGGAATCGCGGCCCTCGAGAAAACGATCAACGAGATTGTCCGTCGCCACGAAATCCTACGGACCAGCTTCAACATGGTCGATGGCCAAATCGTGCAGGTGATCGCCGACGAGATCGAGTTGCAACTTCCCGTCCGCGATCTCTCCGCTCTTCAAGAATCGGAACTGCAAGCCGAAGTCGAGCGGCTGGCGTCACTCGACGCCAGGCTTCCCTTCGATCTCACTCAGTCGCCACTGCTGCGTTTGTCGTTGCTGCGCCTCAACGATGAAGAACACGTGTTGTTGTGTACGTTGCATCACATTATTTCCGATGGCTGGTCCACGGGAATTTTGGTGCGGGAAGTAGCAGCGCTCTACGAAGCCTTCAGCACCGGCAGAGCCGCCACGCTGCCGGAATTAACCGTGCAGTATGCCGATTATTCAGTGTGGCAGCGTGAGTGGATGCAAGGACCGGCATTCGCAGAGCAACTCGCCTACTGGAAACAGCAGTTGGCAGGTGTACCGGCAGTGTTTGACTTGCCAACCGATCGACCGCGACCAGCGGTGCAGACCTTTGCCGGAGCTCGTCATCGTTTCGAGTTGAACCGCGAGTTAAGTACACAACTGACGGCGTTGAGTCGAAGCGAAGGTGTGACGCTGTTCATGACGTTGTTGGCCGCCTTCCAGACGCTGCTGCATCGCTACACCGAGCAAACCGACATCGTAGTGGGAACTCCCATCGCGAATCGTGAACACAGCCAGACTGAAGCGCTGATCGGGTTCTTCGTAAACGTGTTGGTGATGCGCAGCAACCTCGCGGAAGATCCAACCTTTCGCGAGTTGCTGCAGCAAGTCAAGAAGTTAAGTTTAGAAGCGTATGCGCATCAGTCCATCCCGTTTGAGAAGCTGGTGGAAGAGCTTCAGCCGGAGCGAAGCCTTAGTCACTCGCCGTTGTTCCAGGTAATGTTCGTGCTGCAAAATGCGCGGGACGAATCGCTCAAGCTCACCGGTCTCGAGATAACAGAAATCACACCCGACTCGCAGATAGCGAAATTCGATTTGACGCTGACGTTCCAGGAGACTGCCGGCGGACTGACTGGCGTCTTTGAGTACAACAGAGATCTGTTCGATGCCTCGACCATCGAGCGCATGGGCGACCATTTCGGCAGGCTGCTGTCCTCTATTGTCGCCGCGCCGGACTTGCGCGTATCGCGACTGCCGCTGCTGTCCGTTTCCGAGCGCACGCAATTGCTCGAGTTTGCCCGCGGACCGGCGGTCGATTATCCACGTGAACTGACTATCCATGCCGTCTTCGAGCAGCAAGCAGCACTGACACCGAACCGTGTTGCGATAGTGAGCGATGGAGCGCAAGTTACTTACGCAGAATTGGATCGTCGCTCCAACGCACTGGCCGCGCGCCTGCGACGGCTGAGCGTGCAGGCGGAAGCGGTTGTCGGTGTGATGTTGCATCGGAGCCCGGAGATGATCGTCAGCATCCTGGGAATTCTCAAAGCGGGCGGAGCATACCTCCCGCTCGATCCTGAGCTTCCGGCTGAGCGGTTGGCGTTCATACTAGACGACGCGAAGGTTCGAGTGTTGTTAACCGAATCGCAGCTCGTCCCAAACCTGTCGCTACCAGCAATCGAGTCGAGACATCTAGTTTTCGTTGATACAGATCACAGCGGCTTCTCGAGCGAGAGCGATGAACGAGTGGAGAGCGGCGCGCTCGCGACGAACCTTGCTTACGTCATCTACACGTCGGGTTCGACCGGCCAACCGAAAGGGGTGATGGTTAATCATCAAGCTCTGTACAACTACGTGAGCTGGTGCATCGAGGCTTATGACGTACAGGAGGGCACGGGCGCTCCCGTTCATTCTCCATTGGGATTTGATCTAACCATCACCAGTATCTTTCCTCCGCTATTGGCCGGGCAAAGTATTGTGCTGGTCTCAGAGGAGCAGAGGGTTGAAGGTCTGGCAACAACTCTGATCGTCCACTGCAATTTTAGTCTGGTAAAAATCACTCCTCCGCATCTGGAAGTGCTGAATCACTACTTATCGCCGCAGGAACTGCCCGGAACAACGAGGACTTTGGTAATAGGCGGCGAGGCGCTCAATAGTGAGGCGCTTTCGCCCTGGAGGAATGCTGCGCCCGAGATCAGACTGATTAATGAGTATGGGCCAACCGAGACTGTCGTGGGATGTTGCGTGTATGAGGTTGCGGCGGAAGATCCTTACCACGGTACAGTGCCGATCGGTCGCCCGATTGCGAATGCGCAACTCTATCTTTTAGACAAGTGTCTGGACCTGGCACCGGTAGGCATAAATGGCGAGATCTACATTAGTGGCGAAGGCCTGGCGCGCGGTTATCTCAATCGCCCCGATCTGACGGCAGAGCGATTTGTTCCGCATCCATTTTCGACGGAACCTGGAGCGCGACTCTATCGCAGCGGAGATCTGGCTCGCTACACGGCCGATGGGAACATTACTTATGTGGGACGCATCGATCACCAGGTGAAGGTGCGAGGCTTCCGTATCGAGTTAGGTGAGATTGAAGCTGTCTTGCGACAGCACCGCGGAGTCGAAGAGTGCGCTGTGATCGCGGAAGAGACGGGAAACAAACGTCTCATTGCATACACGGTGCCGAGAGCCGGGACCACAATTAGTGCCAATGATTTGCGCAATTATTTGCAAGCACGATTGCCGGACTACATGGTTCCCGCGGCATTCATAGAGTTGGCCGGACTGCCCTTGACCGCCAACGGCAAGATCGATCGGCGTGCGTTACCCACGCCGGATGGACCAAGCCAGGCGACGGAGAATTTTGTTGCGCCGCGGACTCCGGTGGAAGAGATCCTGGCAGGGATCTGGAGCGAGGTGCTCAAGCTGGAACACGTCGGTAGCAACGACAACTTCTTCCGGCTCGGGGGGCACTCGTTGTTAGCGACGCAAGTAATCTCTCGCGTGCGTGAAGTCTTCAAGCTCGAGCTGCCGCTGCGCAGCATGTTTGCAGTGTCGACGCTGGCGGAATTTGCCGAGCTTATCGAGAACGAGCGTGAGACGGCTCCTAGCGATCACTTTCAACCACTCGTTCAACGCGAACGTGACGCTGCGTTGCCGTTATCATTCGCGCAGCAGCGACTCTGGTTTCTGCATCAGTTGGCGCCAGAGAATCCTTTCTACAACGTGCCGGCAGCGTTGCGTCTGAAGGGTGCGTTGGATCATGCGGCCTTGGAGCAGTCTTTGAATGAAATCATCCGCCGGCACGAAGCTTTGCGGACAAGTTTTGTTTCCGTCGAGGGCAAGCCCCGTCAGGTAATTGCCGATGCATTGACGGCGTCGTGGCCGCTCACTGATTTGTCGGACCTGGAAACTGCGGAGCAGGTGGAACAGATCAGGCAATGGACAAATATCGAAGCAAAACAGCCGTTCGATCTCACCCATGCGCCGTTAGTGCGCGCACGTTCGCTCAAACTGCGCGAAGATGAATATATCCTGCTGTTTACGATGCACCACATCATCAGTGATGGCTGGTCGGTGGGCGTGCTGGTGAATGAGGTAGCCGAAATTTATACGGCAATCGTCACCGGCAACGAAATCTCGCTGCCTGAGCTGAAGGTGCAGTATGCCGATTACGCAATCTGGCAGCGCCAATGGTTGCAGGGTGCGAAGCTCGCAGAGCAACTCACCTATTGGCGACAACAACTCGAAGACCTGCCGACCTTGCAGTTGCCGGGTGATCACCATCGCGCGGCCATACAGACCTTTGCAGGTATCAGTCATAACTTTATCTTCTCCAGGCAACTAACCGAGCAGGTGAAAGAGTTGAGCCGGCAGAACGGCGCGACCCTCTACATGACACTGCTTGCCGCCTTCGATGTGCTGCTCGCGCGTTACACAGGCCAGGAGGACATCGTCGTCGGTTCTCCCATCGCGAACCGCACGCGAAAAGAGGTCGAAGGACTGATTGGATTTTTCGTCAATACACTCGTGATGCGGACGGACGTTTCAGGCAACCCGAGCTTTAGAGAGTTGGTCGGCAGAGTACGCGAGATGGCATTGAACGCTTACGCGCATCAGGACATGCCGTTCGAGAAATTGGTGGAAGAGTTGGACCCCGAGCGCGACTTAAGCCGCCAGCCATTGTTCCAGGTGATGTTTGCCGTACAGAATGCTCCGATACGCCCGCTCGAATTGCCCAACTTCACGATCAGCCCGTTCCAGTTGGAAACCACGACGACACGTTTCGATCTCGAGCTCACCATCTTGGAGACAGAAGAAGGAAGACTCACCGGAGAGTTTCGTTGCAGCTCTGATGTGTTTGACCGCGCGACGATCCGGCGGATGACAGGGCACTTGGAAAAATTGCTCGAAAGCATCGTAGACCAACCAACGCAATCGATCTGGAGCCTACCGCTGCTGACCGCTGAAGAGGAACGGCAACTGCTCGTCGAGTGGAACGACACACAAGCTGATCGTTCGGCTCAACCGGCATCGGTCACGCGTTGGTTCGAGCAACAGGTTGAGCGATGGCCCGAAGCGACTGCACTGGGTGCCGGTGGGGTGGAATTGAGTTATCGAGAATTGAACGCGCGCGCCAATCAACTGGCCCATCACCTCCGTGCATTGGGCGTCGCGCGCGAGCAGGTAGTTGGCGTGTATCTCGAGCGCACCGCGGAAATGATCGTGGCGCTGCTGGCCACGTGGAAAGCGGGAGGCACATACGTGCCGTTGAATCCGGAGTATCCGCGCCAGCGGCTGGCCATGATGATCGACGACGCGGCGATGTCGGTTCTCATCACTCAGCAAGCACTGCTCGAGAGCTTGCCGGAGACTAGAGCGCGAGTTGTTTGTGTTGACCGCGACGCCGCGGTTATCGAAGGCTTCTCGGAAAGCAATCCGGATAATGATATCGCGGCCGGCGACGTGGCCTACATCATCTACACGTCCGGTAGCGCCGGCAAACCGAAAGGCGTGCGGATCGAGCACGGCAGTCTGGTGCACACGCTGCTGGCTGCGGTCGAGACGTTTGCTTTCACCGCCGCGGATACGATGCCATGTCTGGCGGCGCTGTCGTTTGATATTTCTCTGTTTGAAGTGCTGAGTCCTTTGTTGACGGGCGGCCGACTGCTGCTCGTCAGCCGCGAGGAGGTGCTGGATCTCGACGCGCTACTGGCTCATCTCGAGAGCGCGACCATCTTTCACGCGGTTCCCAGTTTGCTGCGGCAGATCGTGAGCCAGCTCAAGCAGCAGCCTGAGACTGAGGCTCGGTGCGCGAAAATAAGGATGATCTTCACGGGTGGTGAAGCGGTACCGCCGGACCTCATCGGCGCTTCGCAAGAGGTGTTTGCAAACGCGGCTATCAACGTGCTCTACGGTCCAACGGAAGCGACAATTATCTGCGCTTCTTTTGCGGTTGGCGCAAATGAAGCAGTAGAGGGACACATGATCGGGCGGCCGCTGCCAAACGTGCGCCTGCGAGTGTACGACGCGCATGGGAATCTGGCGCCGATAGGAGTGGCGGGAGAACTCTACCTGGGTGGCGGCGGCATCGCTTTGGGCTATTTGAACCAGGAGGAGTTGACGCAGGAACGGTTCGTGGAGATTGAAGGTGGACGGTACTACCGTAGCGGCGATCGCGTGCGTTACCTGGCCGACGGCAATCTCGAATTCCTCGGGCGCATTGACGAGCAGGTGAAGATCCGTGGGTTCCGTATCGAACTCAGTGAGATCGAGACCGCCCTTAATAGTCATCCGCTGGTCCAGGAGTCAGTGGCCACCGTACACGTGAACGAAGTGGGAGAAAAGCGCCTCATCGCGTACATCACGCAAGACCCGCTATACGTCGAAGAGAACGAAACACGAGAGGGTGATTGGGAGGAAGAGCACATTTCACAGTGGCAGTTGCTCTACGATGAAACTTATGGCGGCAATACGCCGATTGCAACTGCAACGCCCGCAGGCGACGCCGACTTCAATATCATTGGCTGGAACAGCAGTTATACAGGCGAGGCCATTCCAGCGCCCGAGATGCGCGACTGGGTGGACCAGACGCTTGCGCGCATCCGCAGCCTGAATCCACGCCGCGTGCTGGAGATCGGATGCGGCACAGGCCTGTTACTACTGCCGTTGGCGCAACACTGTGAGAGTTATCGTGGCACAGACTTCTCGGGCGTCATTCTGCGGGAACTCGCGGTCAAAGTACGCGCGCGCGGGTTGGGACACGTGCAATTATCGCGGCGACGTGCTGACGAATTTGAGGACACTGAAGTAGGAGCCTACGACGTCGTCATCATCAACTCCGTGGTGCAGTATTTCCCGAGCATCGAGTATCTCGTGCGCGTGCTTGAACGAGCGGTGAAGGCTGTGGCGCCAGGAGGTGCGATCTTCGTTGGCGACGTGCGCAACCTGCCGCTGCTCGAGACGTTCCACGCGAGCATCGAAGCACTTCACGCTCCGGCTTCGTTGGCAAAAACGCGCCTGTGGCAGCGCGTGCAGAAACGTCTGGCAAGTGAAAAGGAACTGGTGCTCCATCCTAACTTCTTCCATGCGCTGCGCGAGCACCTTGCTCAAATCTCTGGTGTCTCGGTTGAACTCAAACGCGGCAGTTACCAGAACGAATTGACGCGCTTCCGCTACGACGTGATATTGCGTGTTGGTGGCCCACCGGAAGAGATGGTCGCCTCATCCACTCGCTGGTCCGAGTGGTCCAATTTGAATGAGGTCGGCGAAAGTCTGAGAACTAACGGACCCGCAGTGTTGTGGATCGAGGGCGTGCCGAATGCCCGTGTAATCGCTGACGTGCGCAGGCTCGAGCTGCTTAAGGTGCAGGAAGGCCCGCAGACTACGGCCGACGTCCTGGCGGCGGATGTTATCGAAGCGACAGCGGTCGATCCTGAAGCATGGTGGCGACTCGCGGAAGCAGAAGGTTATGGCGTATTGCTCTCGTGGTCCAACATTGGCGAGACTGGAAGTTACGACGTGTTGTTGACGCGGGATGCCGGCCGTCGTTGGTTGTCAGTTGCAGCGAACGCGCGCTCGAAAGACTGGCGAACTTACGCCAACAATCCTCTGCGTACACGCTCGCTGCAGAGTTTCACGCGCAATCTGGCGCCGCAGTTGCGCGCGTTTCTGGCGGAACGTCTGCCCGAATACATGTTGCCGTCGAGTTTCATCCTGCTCGACGAGATTCCTGTAACCGCAAACGGCAAGCTCGACCGTCGTGCTTTGCCGGCGCCCAGCCAGGGACCTGCCGCACTCATGGCCAATCTCGAGCGGCGCACTCCTGTGGAAGACCTGCTCGCGGGGATGTGGAGCGAGCTGCTCGGCGTGGAGCAAGTAGGTGTTAATGACAACTTCTTCGATCTCGGCGGCCATTCACTGTTGATCACGCAATTGCTTTCGCGCGTGCGGCAAGGCTTCAACGTCGAACTGCCGCTGCGTCATCTCTTCGAAGCGCCGACCGTAGCGGGACTCGCTGCGCGCATCGAGGACGCGATCCACGAGGGCGCCGGCCTGCAAGCTCCGCCTATCCTGCCGGTCGCGCGCAATAAGGAAATACCACTCTCGTTTGCACAGGAGCGGCTCTGGTTTATCGATCAACTCGACCCGCAGAGCACGGCTTACATTCTACCAGCCACCATTCGCTTGTCGGGGAAACTCAACGTCGAAGCATTTGCATGCAGTATCGACGAGATTGTCCGCCGTCATGAAAGTTTGCGCACGACTTTCACTACCGCGAATGGCCGGGCCATACAGGTTATAGCTCCCGAGTTGAATATCTCGTTGCCAATCAAAGATCTCTCGGCGCAAACCGAAGGAGAGCGTGAAGCGGAAGTCAAACGAGAAGCCGAAAGAGAGGCGAATACGCCTTTCGATCTTGCCACTGGTCCACTTGTACGCCTGCAGCTTCTGCGTCTCGTGGAGACGGAGCACGTACTGCTGTTCACTATGCATCACATCATCTCGGATGCCTGGTCGATGGGCGTCCTGGCGAGAGAGCTGATCACCTTGTACCAGGCATTTGTCAACGGCCAACCGTCGCCGCTTCCGAAACTTACGGTCCAATATGCCGACTTTGCGGTGTGGCAGCGTGAATGGCAGCAGGGCGAGATCCTCGAAAGACAACTCGCCTACTGGAAGCACCAACTCGACGGCCAACCAGCGATCCTGAATCTGCCGACCGATCGGCCTCGGCCGGCGTTCTATTCTTATCGCGGCGCGCAGGAAACAGTTGCCCTACCGCGCCATCTTTCTGAACAGTTGCAGTCACTCAGCCGGCGTGAAGGCGCCACGCTGTTCATGACTCTGCTCGCCGTATGGCAGACCTTACTGCATCGTTACAGCGGGCAGAATGACATCATCGTTGGGTCGCCGATCGCCAACCGCAATCACGCGGAGACCGAGCCGCTGATTGGCTTCTTCGTCAACACTCTTGTGCTGCGAACAAACATGACGGGAAATCCGACTTTCCGCGAAGTTTTGCAGCAGGTGAGAGATACCGCGCTCGGCGCCTACACTCATCAGGATTTGCCGTTCGAGAAATTGGTCGAGGAGTTGCAACCGCAGCGAGATATCAGCCACATGCCGATCGTGCAGGTCGCGTTTGCGCTGCAAAACGCTCCGGCGCCGGACGTCGAAATACCGGATTTGACGCTCGGCTATCTCGAGAGCGAGATCGGAGCAGCGAAGTTCGATCTCACGCTGTTGCTGCAAGAAACAACCGATGGACTACGCGGCTCGTTGCAATATCGCAGCGAGCTGTTTGACGCGACCACCATCAAGCGGATGCTGGGCCACTTCGAGAACCTGCTGAGCGCAGTGGTGAAGAACGTGGATGAGCGGATCGGCGCGTTGCCTTTGCTGAGTGAAAGTGAGCAGGCGCTGGTGGTTGAGCAATGGAACGAGACGGCGAGGGATTATCCGCGGCAGCGCAGCATTCACGAGTTGTTTGAAGAACAAGCGGAATTGCGAGCGGAAGCAGTGGCCCTGGTTTCTGAAGCAGAACAACTGAGCTATGTAGAGTTGAATGAGCGGGCCAATCGCCTGGCGCGCGTGCTGCGGCGGCGCGGCGTCGCGACCGAGTCTTTAGTGGGCGTCTGTCTGGAACCCTCGCCACAGTTAGTGATCACGCTGCTGGCGATCCTCAAAGCCGGCGGAGCCTATTTGCCGCTGGATGTGAGCTATCCGCCGGAACGAATTTCTTTCATGCTGCGAGATGCGGAAGTGAGTGTGCTTGTGACGCAGAGCTCACTGCTGGCGGTGCTGCCCGAGCACAGTGCCGAGATTATTTGCGTGGACCGGGATGCGGCGCAGATTGCAGCAGAGAGCAGAGAGAACTTAGCGGTGTGGGGGACAGCAGAGCAGTTGGCCTACGTGATCTACACGTCGGGATCGACGGGACAGCCCAAAGGAGTGAGTGTCAGCCAGCGAGCGGTGGTGCGGTTGGTGTGCGAGAGCAACTACGTGCAGTTGGGAGCAGGCGACCGAGTGGGCCAAGTCTCAAATGCGTCGTTTGACGCCTTGACCTTCGAGTTGTGGGGCGCGCTGTTGAATGGCGCGGAGTTGGTGTTGGTAGAGAAGGAAGTGGCCCTGAACGCGGAGGCGCTAGGGCGCACAGTGAGCGCGCAGGGCATCAACACGATGTTCGTGACGACGGCGCTCTTCAACCAGTTGGCGTACAGCGGCGGCGAAGTCTTCAAAGGATTGAAGTACCTGTTATTCGGTGGCGAAACGGTGGATCCGCAGGCGGTGCGGGAGGTATTGCGAGAGGGAGGACCACAGCATCTGCTGCACGTCTACGGGCCAACGGAGAACACTACGTTCAGCACTTTCTATGAAGTACAGGCGGTGGCGACGGAGGCGCGCACGGTGCCGATCGGTCGCGCGATAGCGAACACTCAGGTTTATATTCTGGACCATGAGTTACAGCCAGTGCCGGTTGGTATTGCGGGAGAGTTGTATCTCGGAGGCGACGGGCTGGCGCGAGGCTATCTGAAGCGAGCGGAGTTGACGGCGGAGAAGTTTGTGCCAGACCCCTTCAGCCGTGCTGGTGGTGCACGACTGTATCGCAGTGGCGACTTAGGACGGTGGCTGCCGAGCGGGGAAATAGAGTTTCTGGGCCGTATCGACGAGCAGGTGAAGCTGCGCGGGTTCCGCATCGAATTGGGAGAGATCGAAGCAGTGTTGCGAGCCCACGAAGCGGTGCGGGAAAGTGCA
>DATFHH010000126.1:0-10003 GCA_035248565.1 Pyrinomonadaceae bacterium
CACGCCTTCCAATGCGACGTGTCCATTGTTTACTACGATGTGCAGGGACGGATTCGCGCCCTGCAAGTAGCGATACAGCCCGCCTGTGCGTGCGATCGAACGATACGTCGCAGCGCGGATACGATTGTCAAACCCGGACAATGGCAACACCTGGATGTTGTTCACCACACGCGTCACGCCGGCAATTCTCTTCACCCTGTTTCCTGCGTCGGAACGCGTTGACGACCGCACCACTTGCCCGTAAAGCGTTACGGTGCTTCCGTTGATGCTGTACGCCAGATTGTCAAATACACCGTAGTACGGCAACGTCACCAACTCGTGCCGCACCTGTTTGGCAAGTTGTGGATCAGTAGCACTCTGTGCGAACGCCACCGATGGCACAATTGACAACACCAAGACTGCAAAAATACGAAGTGCAATTTGCGAGATCGAATAATTCTTTGTTCGTTTCATAACCTTGAAAACCCCCTTGCTGTTTGAGGCAATTTCTGATCCTTCTTTGCACCTGATAGACACCGGCAGGCCGTGATTGGTTACGAAAATGACCAAAGTTTGCTACGATTTCGAGGCAAATGACACGACCACAAACAAGCGAAGCTGCAACCTACTATTTTAGATACATTGACCTTATTTCTGACGACGAAATCGTGCCGGCGATGCAGTCGCAGATGGACGAGACGCTTCAGTTTCTGAACGGGATTTCGGAAGAGAAGAGCCTGCATAGTTACGCGCCGGGAAAGTGGACGATCCGTGAGGTATTAAACCACGTAAACGACGGTGAGCGGGTCTTTCTCAGCCGAGCCTTTTGGTTTGCGCGCGGGTTTCAGGAACCGCTGCCGAGCTTCGAGCAGGAAGTGGCGGTTCAGGCAGCGCATGCCAACGACACGAGCTGGCGCGAATTGGTCGATGAATTCAGGACGGTGCGTTCCTCGACGATCTCGTTTTTCAAGAACCTGCCTGACGAGGCGTGGTCACGGACGGGCGTGGCGAGCGACAACCCGTTTACGGTGCGCTCGGTGGCGTACATCATTGCCGGTCACGTCGTGCACCATAGGCGCGTTCTCCAGGAAAGATACCTATAAGTAGGCGCTCCTTGGAGTGCGGCGGCCTGGCGCCGCTTTGTTACGATCGCGCTGGGTCTAGGCCAAAGCGGCGCCAGGCCACCGCACTCCAGGGAGGCGCTTTTCCCAAAAGTGCTTGTAATCCGCTCGCCCTCCGATGTACTCTGGAGCCCTGCGGAGTGCACTCACGCCAAACTCCACAGTCCGCAGGCCCCATCAAGGCAGTGCCGTCACTTCCAGGAGAATCGCTGAATGAAAAGGTGCCCGCAGTGTGAGTTTCTTTACGAAGACGACCAGAGTCTGTGCGACATGGACGGCGTCCTGCTCGTCCTTGATTCACGAACACTTCCGAACCTTCATGCATTGGCACCCGTGCCTGCGGTGCCGGTCCAAGCCCGGCGAAATCGCGCTGTTCCCGCGTTCGCCACACTGATTCTGGCCCTGGTGTTGGGGATGGTCTACTACGTTTCGACCCGCCGCCACACTTACACGCCCGCACCTGTTACAACCACTTCTTCGAACCCTGCGCCTGCAGCGAATCCAGAGCCGGCGCCGGCAGCTCAACCAGCTCAACCAACCGAGTCGCCCAAAGAGGAAGAAGCGAAACCGGCAGTGAAACAGCCACCACCGGCTCCTGCGAAAAAGCCGGCTGCGAAAACCGCGGCTGCGCCTCAAACAACAAACGCCACCAGGGAACCGAAGAAAGACGAGTCAAAAGTCGGCTCAATTCTTAAGAAAACCGGCCGGATTCTGAAAAAACCTTTCAAACTCTGAAGCTCTGAAAACCTCGACCATCATGAAGCGTTGCCCCCAATGCCTCTTCCTCTACCCTGAATCGGACGTCCTCTGCGACTTCGATCAAACGCCTCTCGAGGTCGTCGACGACGCCGAGATCGACCGCGCTACCAGCCCATCCAAACCGCGTGGCAGAGCACTACCATTCGCCGCATTGATCGGTCTAATTGTTGGCGTCATCGGATTCGCAATCTACTACGGTCTCAGCCATCAAACGCGCAAGCCAGCAGTGGCAATACAACCCTCAGTCATCGGCAAACTACAGTCTTTACCACCAGCACCAGACGTAACACTTCCATCACCCTCTCCGACAGGCTCACCATCACCTTCGCCCGCACCATCTTCGCAGCCTGCATCAACCCGGATCTCAACGGCCCACACGCGCGCCACCAGCGATCCTATCTCGACCAGCGGACCAGGAATGGGAACCCGGCAGGGCAGTAAACCCGTAATACTGCTGGCGAGCGGAGGAAAAATCGAAGCAGATGAAGCGTGGCGCACCAAAGATGGTGTATGGTATCGCCGCAACGGAATGGTCACTCTGCTGAAACGCGGCGAGGTCAAGGCGATCGTGACGCGTTAGTTCGAACAAAACTTACAACTCGATAGGAGCGCAAGCATGAAAGCATCGGCTTCCATTTTGGCTATAACTCTCATGTTGGGGGTGGCGATCTCCTGCAAACTTTCGGAGAGACTTGCCGGCGACAAGAATGCAGGCACCGTCAGCAGCCTCTGGGCCGACGTGCCGCCTTTCGCAGGCGCCACCAAAGCGGATCTCGAGATCCCGCTGGGTGCGCGTCTCATGATTCGCGCGATGATGAAAGGCAAGATCAACTTCATCTCCTTTAAGACAGACAAACCGGCGCAGGAAGTGAAAGACTTCTATTCCAACGATCGGATGAAAGCGGCCGGTTGGATCGCGAACGATAAAGGATGCGTCGGCGACACAGAAGATACAAAGAACCACGGCGCCCTTTGTATTTTCTCCCGCAAAGACGGCGACAAGGAAGAAGGCCTCGCGATCGTCGTCGCTCAGGACGAGAAACTGCCCGAAACCAACATCTTCTACGCGCGCATAGATACATCGAAATGATTTGACTTATCGGCGTAATCCGCGTAGATCTGCGGTTAAAAAAAGAGGGGACAATTGAGATGAAGCCCACCGCCCGCATTCTTGCCGCGCTTTCACTCGTTCTTGTACTCGTTCTGGCGCTAATCGATCGTTCACCGGTCGTAAAAGCCGCACCACTCGATATCTCAGGTGAAATTAATGGCGCGCCTTATCGCATAGTGGTGCCGGAAGCGTGGAACGGAACGCTACTCGTCTTCGCGCACGGTTATCGTGACAAAGCAGATCATCCCGGCGAAATCGATAATCGAAATGCGGACGTCGCTCCGAGTGCGGCACTGGAAGCTCCTTTGCTCGCGCAAGGGTTCGCACTAGCCGGCACTGCCTACAAAGACAATGGCTGGGCGATCGGGGATGCAATTCAAGACGTTAAGAACCTCGCCGTGTTCTTCCGCGACAATGTAGCTCGACCTCAACACACAATCCTCGTCGCGGCTTCGTTGGGCACGTTTGTCGGTTTCAAAAGCATGGAACAGTTTGGTGGAATTTACGATGGCGCGCTCTGCTTGTGTGGCGCGGGTTCTGGAGCGACTCGCCTGTGGGACAGCGGGGTGCCTGCTTATCTGGCTTACGATGTGATCTTTGGTGTTCCCGCGTCGTGGGGAACAGTCGGTGAAGTGAGAAACGATCTCGACTTCGAGACAGAAGTGCTCGCGAAGTTAACTCCCGAACTCAGCAACATCGCGAACTTTCCAAAGTTTGAATTTATTCGACTCGTCGCCAAGACACCCGGTCGCGGTATCACGCCGCCACCACCGCCAGGTTTTTATCCAGGCTGGGTACTCACCGACTTCTTCTTTCTGACGGAAGGTCGCGCCGAGTTGCAGCGACGTGCTGGTGGTCCATTCGTGCAGAACCTCGATCAAAACTACACACTAACCAACACAGAGAAAGCTTATCTTGCTAGTTTGGGTTTGCCGGGTACGGTAGTCGACGCTTGGCTCGCCCAGATGAATGCACGCCGCAACATCCAGGCAAAACCTTCCGCGCGCAACTATGTGCGCAACAACACCAACTTCAACGGAAAGATTCAGCATCCCGTTTTGACCGTGCACACGATTGTCGATCCGTTACTGGTGGTAGCAAACGAGTCGGCGTATGCCGAGTTGGTTGCGTCGCAAAATAGAGAGGAACTTCTATTCCAAACCTACACGACCGGCGTTGGTCACTGTAACCTTACGGGACCACAAATACTGACCGCCGTGAACGCGATTGATCTGTGGGTACGCACTGGCGTGCGGCCTACATCGGCGCTGTTTCCGGCCGCGCTCGGCTTCAATCAGGCCTTCGTGCCGCCACCCTTCTGAGCCACAAAGAGGCACCAAGGGCTCCTTCTGATACAGGATTGCTGCCAATCCTGTAAAATAACGCACGTCTCCCCCAAGGTGCGGGAAGTCTTATGGGGATGGTGCGGTGAGCTCTTCTATTCCATTAACGCAGGCGGTCACGTCCGGCGATGAACGGGCTGTCCGGACACTGCTGGCCGACGGTGCTGACATTAACGAAAGCACCAACGGAGGCCAAACCGCTCTCATTCTCGCCGTCATTTTTGGCCGCACAAACCTCGTTCGGATTCTCGTTAATGCCGGCGCCGATCCGCAGTTGCGTGACAATTTGGGTCTGAATGCTATCGAGTGGGCTAAACGAAGAGGACTGAACGAAGCTCTCGCAATTCTCACGAACAGTCCCACGGCAAACATTCTCATAGAAAGACCCACGATTGACATACAGGAAGAGGAGCAGCTCGTTGTCGAACCAGCTCGAACTACCACAACGCCGACGCCGGCGGAAAAACGAGAAACAGACTCTGACGACAAGAGTCGCCGTTGGCTCGCCGGTCTGAAACAAAGATTGGACGAGCTCGAGTCCAGAAGATTAAATCGAAACGAACCGCGTCCTGAACCGAAACGACCCGAAACGGAACCACCGCCAGTGACGTCGGTGGTTCCGAGTGAAACTCAGAAACCTGAACCCGTCGCCGCGGCAGAACCCGCACGACCCGAACCCCGTACACGCCAACCGTTAGTCACGCATCGACCAACCGTCGGGCGAATAATCACGCCGCCACCCGAGCCGCCTTCCACTTCAACAGGCAAACGGAAACGTTGTCCAAAATGTAATGCTATTTACAACGGCGAGCTGCTCTCTTATTGCGCGCACCACATCGTTCCGCTCGTTGATGTAGACGAGCCAATCGATTCCGAGCCGCCGCGCAAAAACCCACCGATGTTTTGGATCATGGTAGTGATTACACTCAGTGGATCGATCGTGATCGGATCGCTCGTAACTACGTATCTCTACAAATCCAACCAGGCTGCTGCTCGCAGTGCAGTACAGAAAACAACTCAAAAAGGCTCGCCCGAACTCGGCGCAGAGTTGACCGGCAAAGCTGTCTCCTTGCCGGATGCGCAGTGTCCTGTGAGTGGACCAACGCCCGTGACCGGCACGGTGACAGTGCACATAATGGTCGATAAGAAGGGACAGGTTTACTGGGCGCGTGGCGCAGGCGGCGACTGGCTCATGCGAGGTGCGGCCACCGAAGCAGCTATGAAATCAACGTTCTCACCAGACAAGCTGCGCGGCCGCGAAGCTGAGGGAACCATTACTTACACCTTCAAGCCTTAAGGCCAAGCAGATTAGCCGCGGATGACGCAGATGACGCGGATTAGCTCTAATCCGGATTAATCCGTGTAATCGGTAGCCCATTTTCGTTTTTCAGATAGCGATCGAGAAAATCGAGAATCGCTTTGTACGCACGGATCTCGTTTGCCTTCTTCGTGAATCCATGCCCTTCGTTGTCAAACAAGACGTACTCAACCACGCCGTTTCGCTTCTTGATGTTGTCGACGATCTCGTCTGACTCTGGTTTGATCACACGCGGATCGTTTGCGCCTTGCAAGACGATCAACGGTCTTACGATCTTGTCAGCGTGAAATAGTGGCGAGACCGCGCGCAGGTTCTCCAGATCCTTTTCCGGATCGCCGATCTCCTTGTAAAGCGACTTGCGGAACGATTCCCAATAGGGTGGAATCGACTGTAATGTCCGCACCCAGTTTGAAACGCCAAACAGATCGACTCCAACGGCAAACTCTTCCGGTTTGAAAGCGAGTGCCGCCAGAACCATGTAGCCGCCATACGATCCGCCGGCAATGCCGATCTTTTTTTCATCGACGTAGCCGAGCGACGCGAGATATTTCTTCGCTTCGACACAGTCCCACAGCGGTTGGCGTCCGTGCTTGCCATCATCAGCCGCAAAAAACGTCTTACCATAACCACTCGAACCGCGATTATTAACGCCGAGTATCGCGTAGCCGTGGTTAACCAGGTATTGCGTCAGCGCACTGTAACCAACTCGCGTCTGTCCGCCTGGTCCACCGTGAATCAGCAACAACGCCGGCATCTTATTGGTCGTACTCGCGTTCTTCGGCTTGTAAAGAATCGATGGAATCTCGAGACCATCGAACGACTTGTAACGGACCACCTGCGAATCGACGAGATCTGCTGGATTGATCTCCGGGTTCATGCTGTCAGTCAATCTTGTAGCTTTCTTCGTGCCGAAGTCGTAGACGTAAAGATTGCTCGGACTGCGATCGCCATTGAGATAAAATACCATCAACTTTTCGCTTGGTGAGATATTGACGCCGGTGATGTCGGCGTTAGGAAGTTGCGGCAGCGGGACAACCTTGCCAGTTGCTACTTCGTAGATCTTGATTCGCGTGCGCGCGTCTTCGTTGATTGCTGTCACGCGATACTTTCCGTTCTCTGAAAAGTAAGTATTCAAAACGTCCCAGGGCGCTTTCTCAACCACTTCAGTCTTGCCCGTTGCGAGATCGTAACGAGCCACATACCTGAACTCGCCGCCTGAATCAGTAAGGAAATAGAGATACTTCGAATTGACGTCGAACACTTGCGGACTATTCGCCACGTCACCGCTGTGCGCGGTGATGTTCTTCATCTCTTTCGTCGTGGTGTTGTAGAGATAGATGTCCGAGTCTGCCTGCGAGCCACCACTCTTTTCAAATGCGATATACTTTTTGTCATTCGAGATTCTTCCGTAATCAAACCCGGTTTCGTCTTTGTAGATCATGGTGGGCTTGAACGTGTCGATTGGCATTTCGTAGACGTCGAAGAAACGTGGGTCGCGTTCGTTGGTCGAGAAGAAGAACGACTTGCGATCGTGACTCCAATCGAGAAACGAAGCTTTCACCTTATCGCCGGGTGTGAGGTCACGTTCGGCGCCGTCGAGTTCGCGCAGGTAGAGATGGTTGTTTTCGTTGCCGCCGCGATCGTAGGTATAAAGGATGCGCGCGTCGGTGGGAAAGTAAGAGACTGAAAACGTGCTCTCTTTCGTCGACTTCGTTAACTGCGTCGCTTCGCCACCGGTTACTGGGATTGAATAGACGTTGTAGATGCCGGTCTTGTTGCTGTGAAAAAGAATCGACTTCTCATCGGCGGAAAACGAGCTCCCGCCGATGCGAACAGTATTCATGAACTGCTCGATCGTGTACTCCTTAACCGGCTGGGGCTGTTTCTTCTGCTGCGCAACGGCAGTCGCTTGAAGCGCGACTAGTGTGAAAAGGATGATAAGCGACAGTGATCGATATTTGGGGCGCATAATTCTGATCCCTTTCTCTTCAAATTCGGTGTGCGATCTTTAGCCACGATTACACGGAAAAACAGGGATTGCGACCTTCTAAGTTTCCAGGAAGTGACTTCTAATCAACCTATTGATATCAATCTCTGGCTCATACCTCAAGATGCCGCCAGGTCCCAAGGACTTCAAGTATTCACATATCGGATTGTAATCGGATTGCGGGATTACCACTGTATAAAAACGTTCTATAGCCACCTTTTCGTACTGTCTCGATTACAGTTGGGATTGACTGCCCTGAGGGAACAATAGCCTTAACTACATCTCCAACATCAAAACCTGAGATTACGCTAAGCGGGCAGTTAATCTCGTAAAGATCATTTCCCAAAGGCTTGGCCCGTTGAACCTCAAGGGCTGACTTGCGCCGTTTCGCGTCCCGACGTTCGGACACTACTCGCGCCGGCGTCGTCTATGAATCACGCCGAGTCCGCTGAGTCCCGCGCCCAGTAAGATTAAGGTCGCCGGTTCTGGGATGGGTGCAGTTGGGAGGATTGTGACGGTAAACGGTGCCGGTGGGCTGGTAATGACGGAGTTACCCGCCAAGCCAACGATCGTATACGTAAGATTGTAGGTCCCCGGCTGAAAATTACTGTCGATCGTCAAGGTGAACAAAGGGATGTTAGGAGTGGTTGATAAGCCCGGCAAGAATAAGTTGATCACTTCCGGTGGGTTCAACCCAGCGCTGAATGGTCCCCCCACCGGCACAGTTGTGACGTCGGCTTCGATGAAGGTAAAAGGCGATGAGTTCAGGTTAGTGATAGTGCCGCTGAATGAGAACGTCGTCCCGAAGGTGCCAGCCTGATTGGGGTTGGTGATCGTTACGATGACCGGATCGGCATGGGCAGCTGAAGCTAAAGCCATGAAGAAAACTGCGGCGGCTAGCGGCCTGAGAAAGCGACCGAGGATAGAAGACATGAATATCATGATTCACCTCTCTGGCGAGGCGGTAAAATAGTTTAATGTTGTGGCAAATGTGTGCTGGAATAATGGAAAAGTACGCCCCTCGGTGAGGTGGACCAGCGAGTCTACTCAAGCAAGGACATGTGACCGTTGTTATATGCGGCGGCTTGATACATAACTCAACGCGAATAATTGAGTAGTTCTATTTATTAGTAGAAGTTGGAGCAGGCAACTCGGTATATAACTCGTATAAACGCTCTTGGTAATTTTCTGCTTCACGCCAGTAGGCTAAAAAGAACACAGCACTCAATATCACCGTTACGATGAAATGCCTCAAGAAGTAACGCGGCTTTATTCCTTCTTTATAGCGGCGAGTCACTTTATAGATTCCCATCGAAACAAAAACTAAGATAAAGGAAATTGTCGCACCTCGTAAAACCCGAATGAATGATTTATGACGATCCAACCAACTGTTGATGGCTGGACTACGCTCCATAAGTGTAAATTCGACAATTTTTAATCTTTTTACCTTCGCCTGATTCTCAGGTACAGCCGCCCATTTTTTGAACTCTGATTTATACTGACTCCCTGGGTCTATACCTATATAATCCAAGAAGTCATCGAAAAGCCGATTCGCAGCAACACCGATAGAGAAAGCAACAACGAGCATAAGAACAGCTTTTGTAGTTTTGTCATTTATAGAATCCAGATGTGCGAAAAAGCCATCCCTTTTTCTAAGTGACGGGTTGCAGAGAATTATCAATGGCAATATTCCAAGCAGCACTAATATGCCTACAATCTGAACCTCAATAAAGTAATTGATCGAAAACATAAGTCTCCTTTCTTATTTAAGCGTGGAGCGCCTAACGCCGCGCATCACCCGCCCGCCCGCAAGCCAAAGGTAGATGAGAGCCATCGTGTCGCGGAGTCCATGCCGTTGTTAGCCGGCACGCACGCGCCCATTGAACGAAAGGAATAAAGACACGACACTTACACCCCACAATAGAGACTTGACGCACGCCCGCCGATTAGGAGCAAAGCGCCCCCGACATAATCCTCGAACATCGTCGTAACTCTTCAGGCACTAACAGCTTGAGCGCGTTATAAGAAAAGTGAACATTCACCCAAGTCGACTTCACTGCGCTGTTTTCGTGCCGCGCCGAAATCGCACCTCCTTGAATAAACGGTTGAAGGCGACAACCTCCGCCGCAGTGGCGATAAACCTCACCTGTGTGCAGAGCCAACGTTTGAATTCTACGACTTGGTCCCTGTTGAATGTGGCCGGGGTTTCCCGCAGACGTTCGTGAGAAGTAGTCGAGTCGGTGGGTATTTCCATGAGATTTTTCTTCACTGAGCGAGTTAGTGCGACTTCATCGTTATATGACGTCCGACCTGAAAACATTTCATAAAATCAAAATAAAACAGCTACTGATCGGAACTCCGATCGTAGCTGTCAGTATTAAAGGG
>DATFHH010000127.1:0-71060 GCA_035248565.1 Pyrinomonadaceae bacterium
AAGTTACTAATGTGGACGACGAGGTTATCAGGATATTTTTGACCAAAAACGGTGCCGTGCGCTTCGACGTTCGTGATGGCGATGTTTGCTGGAGGACTCTTGCCGCCCACGTCCAGCGTTGTGAGCTGAGTGTTATTTGACAGTTTGAAAGTAGCGGTTGTCGGCGTCCAGCCAGGAGCCTGGAAGTCAGAGATCATCACGATCCGTTTTGGACCAGTCGTTTGGATCTCGCTCAACAGCGACTCCGCGCCGCGCAACGCCTGTTCGTAATCCGTTCCTTCCCAACCGGCGCTCAAACTCCGCACGTTCAATCGAACTTTGCTCTTATCAGTAGTAAAGCGATTGATGACGGTGTAACGCTTGTCGAAACTCAGCAACGCGATCTGCTCGTCGTTGCGTGCGTCATCCACCGCGGCTTCGGCGCGCTTTTGTGCTTCGGCAAACAGCTGCTGGCGACGCATGCTCAGAGAGTCGTCGATGAGTATCACTGTCGCGCCCGCGGCGTTGTTGTTCTTTGCAGCACTTCCGCCGCTAAAGAATGGGCGGGTAAACGCGATGACGATGAGCAAGATCGCGAGACAGCGAAGCAGCAGCAGTAAAACATTGTGCAGGGTGCGACGGCGAATCGTGCGCTGCGGCACCTGGCGAACAAAGACCAGAGCAGGGAACTGAACGCGACGCGCGCGCGTACGGCGCACGAGGTGCACGAGAATTGGCGCGGCGAGTGCCGCAACGCCGAGGAAAAACAATGGCGTTAAGAACGACATAAACTACTTCCCAGCGCGACGCGAGAGGAACGAGAACAAAGCAAAATCCAAAGGCTGCCTGGTCGTCAACATTTCGAAATCGACGTTGTTTGCTGCCGCGCAGCGCCGCATGCTCTCCACGTGCTTGCGCATGCGTTCACGATAACCGTTCATCACCACGTCGGGGATCACCGGTATCTGTTCCTCAGTCTCTGCGTCTTCCAGCAACAGCACGGGATCGGTGAAGTCGAAGTCCAGCTCGTTTTGATCGAGCACTTGAAATGCGACGAGATCGTGTCCTTTGAAACGCAGATGTTGGAACGATTCCTGTAACCGCTCTGGTTGATCGTAAAAGTCAGAGATGATGATCACAATGCCACGACGTGTCAGGATCTCGGCGAGCTGATGCAGCGACTCTGCGAGATGCGTTTCGCCGCCGGCTTGCAGCAGCGAGAGATTGCCGAAGATCGTGCGCATGTGACCGGTTTGATTGCGCGCGGGTACTTGCGCGTAGACCTTATCGGCAAACGCGACCAACCCGACTGCGTCTTGCTGGCGATTGAGTAAATACGCGAGTGACGCCGCGAGATACTGGGCGTATTGAAACTTGGTAACGGAACTCGCGTGCGCGTAGTTCATCGAGGCACTGGTATCGATGAGCAAATGACACTGCGTGTTGGTGTCAGCGCGATACTTCTTGATGAAATAACGATCGGTGCGCCCAAGTAAACGCCAATCGAGATAGCGCAAGTCGTCGCCAGGATTGTATTGACGATACTCAGTGAACTCGGTGGAGAAGCCGGTGAATGGCGAGCGATGCAGACCCGACATGAATCCCTCGACCACAGTGCGCGCGAGCAGTTCCAACGAGCCGATGCGCGCCAGCAGTTCGGGATCCAGAAATCGTGCCGGAGTCGTAACCATGGAACTTAAATCTGTATACATCCGTGCAATCCGTGGCACGCTTTAGCCACGGATTACACGGATTAAGGAACGATTAGGCGCTCATTAGAGTCCGCTTTTTGGTTCGGGAACAGTTTCGATCAATCTCTTGATCACCTGATCCGAATCAACCTTCTCAGCTTCCGCCTGGAAATTCAGCAACACACGATGGCGCAACACCGCAGGCGCAACCGCACGCACGTCTTCACACGAAACGTTGTATCTGCCCCGCAGTATCGCGCGCGCCTTGCCACCGAAGATCAAAAACTGCGATGCGCGGAGCGACGCGCCCCATGTCACCCACTTATTCACAAACTCAGGCGCCGCCGCAGTTCCTGGCCGGCTCGCGTTAACGAGTCTCACCGCATATCGCGCAACTGTATCCGACGCGGGCACCTGCCTGACGAGTCGTTGAAAAGCGATAATCTCATCAGCAGACATCAACCGCTCGAAATCATAATCCTGCGGCGACGTCGTTTGTTTGACGACTTCCACTTCCTCTTCCTCCGGCAGATAGCCGATCTTCACGTTGAACATGAAACGATCGAGCTGTGCTTCGGGCAACGGATAGGTTCCCTCCATCTCGATCGGGTTCTGCGTTGCGAGCACATAGAACGGACGCGGCAGATCGTAACCAACACCTTGCACCGTCACGCGACCTTCCTGCATCGCTTCGAGTAATGCTGCTTGCGTCTTTGGCGGCGTGCGATTGATCTCATCAGCCAGCACGATGTTGGCGAATATCGGACCAGGGATAAACTGCATTGCACGATGGCCGGTAGCGCGATCTTCTTCGATGATCTCAGTGCCGGTGATGTCGGCGGGCATCAGATCGGGAGTGAATTGAATGCGTTTGAAAGATAAATCGAGGACGCTCGCCATGGTCCGCACGAGCAGTGTCTTCGCCAAGCCGGGCACGCCGGTGATGATCGAGTGACCGCCGACGAAGAGTGCGAGCAATACCTGTTCGACGACTTCGTCCTGGCCGACAATTGCCTTTCTTATTTCGCGCAGCAAACGCTCGCGCGCTGAGCCCAGTTTGTCGAGCAGTTGCTCGTCGGAAATGGTGAGTTGATCAACCGCCATTAGTTCCTCTTTTTAACCACAGATTACACAGATTATTGTCCCACGATCCTCAACAACAACTCCTGCGCCTTCTCGTAACGCGGTGCGGCCTCGAGCGCGCGCAGCACAGCATGCTTCGCTTCCGGCTGACGGCCCAGCGCGTAATACGCCGACGCCACATTGTAGTTTGCTTCGGCGATGTTCGGCGGCGCCAATGCGAGTGCGACCTGAAACTCGTTCAACGCCTGCGCGTAATTCTTGAGTTCAACACTCAATTCGCCGGCTTGCGTGTGCAATTTGTAATCGAATGGACTGATGAAGAAGCTCGACTGCAAAGCATCGAGCGCCTGCTGTCGTTCGCCCAAGGCGAGATGAATACGTGCGATTGCTTTCAACGCTTCGAGATTGTTTTCATCGGTCTTCACCAATGATTCCAGCACCTTCGCCGCTTGTGCCTGATCGCCTTTCTGTTCGAGCAGTTTGGCTAACGACTCGTAAGGATTTCCTGGACCAGTCGCGTAAGGAAAAAGTTCGATCGCGCGAAGGTAATTGATCACCGCACCTTGTGTATCACCATCGGCGGCCAGCAACTCAGCGGCGCGAACGCGCAGCGCAAAAGTGTCTTCCGTCGCGAGCATCTTAAGCACTTCGTCTTTCGACAATGAAGCGACGACATTATTTTGCGTGCTCAACGCTTGCTGCCACGGCTTCACTTTCGCTTCGATGTAAGCTGCGAATTGCTTATCAAACTCGCTCGGCGTCAGCTTCAAAACGGTCTGCAAGGTATCCGTAGTAGTAGAAGCAGTCCGATAACCCTCGAGCATCTTCAGAATGGCTTCAAACCCGTAGCGCTCAGTTATGAACTCGCAAACTTGCGACGCTTCGAAGTAGGCAATCGCGACATCCTGTGGCGTCTTCGGACGTTGAAAGGCTTCGTCGAGATTCTCGATCTTGAACCAATGCGACGCGCTGAACGCGCCGATAAACATCGGGTTCCAATCGTCGCCCCAACCCGGCCGCGCGCGTCGTTCTTCGTAGACCGACAGTCCTTCCGAGAACCAGCGCGGAATACGATAGTTTGTCATCTGCAACGTGATGACGTGCGTGTACTCGTGCCACAACGTGCTGCCCCAATTAAACTCGCCGGCTTCACGTGCTGATGGCGAATCGAGCGCGACGACAAATCCAAAGCACACTCCGAGCGCGCCGAGTCCGGGAATACCGAGCGTGCGCACCGCGAAATCCTCGTGATTATTGAAGATCTCGACGACGATCGGACCTTTCGGCGTGAAACGATATTTCGCGGTCAGCTTGGCTGCGGCTTCTTCCAGCAGACTCGCCGCATACGGCGACAACACGTCGCTCTCTTTCGCTGCGGCTTTGATGGTGAACGCACCATGCTTCGTCTCCTTGAAGTCGCGCATAGTGTCGAGCAGGTCGAGAGTGTTCTTCGCCCAAACGTTGAATGGATCGCCTTTGAAAGCCGTCTCGACTTCCGCCCGACCGGTGTCCATCTGGCCGAGTCGCAACAACGCCATGCCGAGATTCAGGTGCGCATCCCACAAACGCGGCGCGATCTCGGTCGCGCGTCGCGCGAACTTTGTGGCTTGTTCGGTGCGTCGCGTGATGGTCGCGTAGTGAGAAAGCGTGTTGTAGATCTCTCCATACTTCGGACTGATGGCTAACGTAGCGGCGACTTCGGGTTCAAAATCACGGTCCTGGAGATAAAACATCGCCGCGCGCAGTGAATGTGCTTCGAGTGAACGCGGGTTGATCTTGAGTGCTTTCTCGATTTCGGTTGAGGCGTCCTCGTAGTGGCCCGTTTCGAGCGTGATTGCCGCTTTGAATGCGAGCGCATCGACGAAATTCGGATTGATAGTCAGGGCTCGCGACAACGCTGCCGCCACTTCCTCGCCGCCTTCGAGCCGTTTATTGCGCGCGAAAGCCAGGTAGGCACGGGCGCTGTTTGGATTTAGTCGCAGCGCATCACCAAGAAACGTTGCGGCATCGCCGTAAGCATATTTTTGTGTGAACAGCTCAGCAGCGCCGAGATGTGATTCGAGATAACCCGTATCAGCCTCAATCGCTGAGCGATACATGTCGTTCGCATCCTGATATCGTTCAAGATGGACCAGGGCACGCGCGATCAGCGTCAGTTCCGGAGCAGTTTCCGGATTCCTGCTGGTGTAATACTTGACGAAAGATTCGTAGATCGTTTTTGCGCGATCTTCCTGGCCAATCAGATCGAGCAGTTCGGCGCGACGCAGTTCGCTTGCGAGTTTGTCTGCGGGCGCGTCAGATTTTTCCGCGTCGGCGGCGGCACGCTCGAATTCAGCAATGGCTTCGGTGTAGCGGCCGGTGAGTGCGAGTGCTTCGCCGAGTTCGTGACGCACGCCGGCGGTTTCCGGTGTCTTAGCCAGGAACTTTTTCGCGGCCGCTTCAGCTTCTGAATAGCGGCCGGTTTCGATGTAGACGCGCAGCAAGCCACGTTGAGCAGCGACGTCGTTGGGATTCGCAGTCAGACGTGCGTTGAGTAATTTGAAGGCGTTGTCGTAGTCGCCTTTCTTCAGTTCGGCGAGGCCGCTCGTGTCGATTATTTGCGCTTGCGCAAAGGCGGAAAGGCCTAGCAGAAGGAAAACTATTGCTCGCGCAAAGGCGCAAAGGCGCAAAGGCAGACTCGGGAACGAGGGATTATCTTTGCGCCTTTGCGTCTTTGCGTGAGCAATACTTGTCATGATTACGATCCTGCCTGCTTGATAGACCGGTTCACTTTTGCGAGTTCGATGAAGAGTCGCTCGAGCGTTGTCTCGTACTCCGCCTCGGGCATGGTTCCTTTGCGTGCGATCCACTGTTCGATCTCACCCTCGAGCCGCACGCGTTCTTTGATCAGTTTAGCGGTGGCCACATTCGCTGCCGCTTCGTCGCCACTCAACGAGTCGAGATAAGTCGCACGCGCGAGCAGCCCTTCTCCCGCCTCGGCCTTTTCATGGCCCACGCCGTCGCCATTGTCGTCGAGTAGCGCGTGTTCGCTGGCCAGTCGCCCTGCGCGAGTGTAAAAGTCTGCCGTCAAGCGGTTCGCATAAATAAAGGCCTCGAGCACCGAGACGTGTCCATCCTGGTCCGTGTCGGCATCATTCGCAGTGAGTGCGGTAATGAAGAAGCCTGCGAAGCGTGTGGCGTTTGTCTCCTGTCCATTGCGGGTTGCAGTGACGACGATCCGTCCCTTCGCCGCAAGACTTTTGAGAAACTCACCGCTCGCGCTCGACATATTAAAAACGACGACGCGACGCGTGGGAAGCGATGAGAGGAGCGCGTTGTATTCCGTCGCCGAAAGATCCGGCCCGACGAGATTGAATTTCGATTCCTTCCCGTCATAAGACCCGTGTCCGATCAAAAACACGAACACGATGTTGTTCGGATCGAGTTCCGATTTCAACGCCGCAAAAGTTCGCTTCACTTCCTCAGCCGTCGCCTGCTTCTCAGTCACAACTTTGACGTGCGTGCTATCAAACCCAAACTTCTCAGACAATACCAATCTCAACTTCGTGGTCCATTCCTCGAACTGTTTCGCATACGCCGGCTCGCCACTCGCCCCACTAATGATCACCGCAAACTTATTCCGGTCCACGGGCACCGGCCTGTTTTGCGCGCACACCACCCCTGCCACTGACATGATCAGCACAAAAATCCGTATCCATCTGCGTTTATCTGTGGCTAACATCAAGCGAGCCCTTCACGTTTCCTGAGGAACCACTCCGCGCTCAACAACCCAATAATCAACATGAAATTCACCGGCATGTCCCAAAGATCCTTGGTTACACGCTCTGAATACGGTGATTGACGATAAATAAGATCGTCCAACAGCGACTGAACTTGCGCCGGCGTGTAGTACTTCCCACCAGTCTCAGCCGCAACGCGCTTCAACAGGTCGCTATTCTGCGCGGCACTGTAATACTCGCGATTCAAATCGCTAACGAGCATGTTTGATTTCGCACTCAACTGCCCGAGACTCGTGCTCGTTCCAACCAGCTCGATACGATGTTGGCCCAACTCATCAGCCTTGAACTCTCCAACGTAAGTATTCACCGAGTTGACCGTTGTAAACTTCAACGGCACATCGACCACAGCTCCGGACGGCTTTGTCACCCGCGCGACCGCATGCGCATCGGCAACCGGATTGAACTTCTTGTCACGAATGTCGCCGACGATATTGATCGTATCGTCTAACGCGTAGACCTCTTTTTCAGTTCCGATCTCGATCTGCTGCGGCGTGCCGCTCACAAGATAGCGCAACATCTGACGCCAGAATGTTTCGTGAGAATTGTTTTTCGAATCCATTCTCATTCGCCAGCGCCAGGTGTCCGCCGCCGTCAAAGCCAGTGTCTGGCCACGGCCATACCGTTGTTGGACCAGCAGTGGCGCGACTTGTCCCGAACCTTCAATACGTCGTGCTTCGAGTAACACTGACGCACCCGGCTTAACGTTTGTTAGAACTTCCGAGACTGAGATCGGCGGCAACTCGTTCCACGCTTTTTGATTCGCGGCCCGATCTTCATTCAAACGCGTGATTGGATGCGCTTGCCCGGCAGCGGTGAGCACTGGTTTGTAAACCGGCGCAAAGGAGTTCGCTTCATCCGTTGGTCCACCGGTAAGAGTAACCGGCAGCAGATCGTCGATCGTTGTGCCTTTGTACCGACCACCATCAAAAGCGAGCCGCCCGCCGAGTGCGAGCAGTCCGCCGCCGCGGCGCGCCACGAAAGCCTCGATGTTACGCAGTTCATCGGCGGTAAAGAACCCGGCTTCGACGCTGCCGATAATCAAACCGTCATATGAAAACAACTCCTCTTCAGTCTTCGGGAAACCGCTGGCGAGTTCCGTTTGATTACCAATACCCTGACGATAAAACTTGTTCTCGCCAGTGCGTTGCAGAGCGACAACGACGACGTTCTTTTCGTTCGGCTGGAGCGATTCGTGAATCTTTCCGAGTTCCCAACGCGGCTCGCCCTCAACGTGCAGAATTCGCAATGGTCCCTCGATCACTTCCACCAGCGAGTCCTGTTTATTGTTTTCAACAGTCAACTCTCCGTCGAGTGGCGTGACTTCAACCGTGTAACGATGCACGCCCGGCGTTGTCGGTGTGACTTCGAGATTGAGCGCCTGCGTGTCGTTGCCGCGCAGATTGAACTCTTCCGTCTTGATCGCGCGGCCGTCTTCGCGAACATTCAGCAAAACTTTTGTTTCGCCGTAGCCGCTCAGACCAACAATCGCTTCGATGTTCAAACGCGAGCCGACGAGAACGCGGCGCGGCATGTTGACGCGCGTCAGCTCGGCATCCATCACGCGCGAAGTGTTTCCAACACCGACAGTGAACACTGGAATATCGTGTGCGCGAAGTTCTCTTAACACCGCCGCGAGATCGTGCGGCACATTGGACGCGCCGTCGGTTGCCAGCACAACGGCGGAAAGCGGCATGCCTGACGAGCGCTTAATCGTTTCATCGAGCGCACCGGCGAGATCGCTCGTTCGTCCTTCGCCGTAGAGATCGTTGCCGTCTTTCAGTCGCGTGAGTCCGCCGGAGAAGCCGTAAAGATTTGTTTTGAACTTCTTTTCGAGACGACTGAGAAACGACTCTTTGCTGGCGTCGGCGTTGAGCAGTGCTTGCTTGACGGCTTCGAGGCGGGTTGCGCCACCGGGAACGTCGCGCAGTTTCATGCTGACGGAATCGTCGATCACCATTGCGACGTAACTGCTGCGCGGGATGACTGAGGACACAACCACGACCGGTCGCAACAACAAGACAATCATCAACGCAATCAATGCGGCGCGTAGCGCGACGAGCGTTGCAGTGGTGCGTTTTGATAAGCGCACGCGCGGCCGCAGATATATGAAGTAGATGAACGCGGCGGCGAGAAGAATTATCAACAAGAGGATCAGTGCGTTCGGACGCACGTCAAAACCGAACCGGCCGTTAGTAAAAACGGCCTGTTCATGTCCGAACAGAAACCGTACCAGTTGATTCATTTTTTGGTCTCGCCATTATACACGGCGTGCGGACGTTGTTGCTTAGTAGCTGTCGCGAAGTTACCGGTTGTTTCGGTTGATAGCTAAACGGGGTTTATTTTTTCGTATGTAGCCACAGATAACGCGGATTTATCTGTCTGATCTCCGCAGATAAATCCGTATAATCCGCGGCTAAAGGAATGCTAAACTCTGGCGCCGATGAACTTTAGATATGTCGCTTACTCATTTTTGGGACTCCTGTTTGTAGTTAGCCTGTTTCTGGGAAATGTCTCGTCCTCCGCAGATGAGCCGGCCAGCGAAGGACGACCGATCACGCCGGCCGGTTCGCTGGTCCAGGACATCACGACGCGTCATGCGGCAGTCGGCGCGCTGGCAGTCGATTTCGTTCGTAGTCCTGATAAATTAGGACACGACGGTGCCGGACGTTTTCTGATCGCCGTGAATAGCGGCTACGGCATTCAGTTCAACGCGACAGCCAATCGCGGCCAGCAATCGCTTTCGGTGATCGATCTAAACGCCAAGCCCGCAGTGGTGGTGCAGGATGTCTACTTTCCATCGCCGCAAAGCGTGAATGTTGGCGTTGCGTTCGCATCCACGCCGGATGAAGACGGTTCCTACGCGCTCTACGTCTCAGGCGGGTTCGAAAACAAGATCTGGATCTTTCGTTTTCATCCGGAACGTCAACCGCCGATTACTCCCGCGTCGCCCGGTCCTGATACGAGAATTGAAGCGCCTTTTATTGACGTCACCGGTTTCGCTTTTGCCGCGAACTCGCCGCGCTACAACAGCGATCGCGCACCGGTTTATCCGAGTGGTATCGCGATCAGTCCTGACGGCAACACGCTCTTCATCGCCAATAATCTTGGCGACAGCCTCGGCATCGTCGAGGATCTGCGCGGTGCGCGCAGGCTTGTTCGCATCGATCTGCGACGATCAGATGAACAGTTCGTGTATCCGTATGCTGTTGCGTACTTGCCTGAACGAGCAAAGGCTTACGTATCGTGTTGGAACGACAGCTCCGTTGCGGTGGTCCAAACCGGCAAACCGGATCGCGCAGTGGCGCGGGTGCAAGTTGGACGGCATCCGACGGCGATGTTGTTCAATCCTGAGCGGACGCGTCTTTACGTTGCGAATTCCGACGGCGATAGTGTTTCAGTAATCGACACACAGACTGACAAAGAGATCGAACGCATTAACGTTCGTTTGTCGGAAGATGTGCCGCCGGGAAACAGTCCGGAAGGCTTGGCTCTGCGAGGTGATGATCTTTACGTCGCGAATGCTCACAGCAATTCGGTTGCGATCGTTGATCTTGACAATAAGACAAGTGAGGAAGGTGAGCTTGCGCACGCGCGCAGCACCGTGCGTGGCTTCATTCCCACCGGCCAATATCCGTCGGCCATTGCAGTTGTGGGCCAGACCATCTTCATCGGCAACGGCAAAGGCACCGGCGTTCAGAACTCATCTGTGATCGTTGACAACTCCGGCCGCGCGCCAAATGCCCCGAACGATCGCTTTCCCGCCGGTAGTGGCCGCGGCAGCGGTCAAGGCGGACAATACAGTGTCGCACTCGTCGTCGGAAACATCAGCGCCGTTAGCGCCCCAGATCAACCAACGTTGGCGCGATACACGCAACAGGTGATGCGAAACAACGGTCTGCTGGGTCCACGTGTATCGCGACTGTTCCCCGGCCGTTCGCCGATCAAACACGTCATTTACGTCATCAAAGAAAATCGAACTTACGATCAAGTATTTGGCGACGTTGAGAAGTCAGGCGACGGCGCGAAAGCTGACGGCGATCCCACCCTCGCAATCTTCGGATCAGGCGCCGCGGCCGCGCGTCCAAACGGACAACAGCAGGACATCTCGCCCAATCATCGCGCGCTCGCGCTGCGCTTTGGTCTGTTCGATCGATTCTTCGTAAACGCTGAAGCAAGTCCTGACGGGCACAACTGGTCCACAGCCGCGTTCTCGACTGACTACGTCGACAAAGCGTTTCGTTGGAACTACAGCCGTCGTGGGCGAACTTACGACTTCGAAGGCTTCAACCGTCTGCCAAACTACGAACCGCTTCGCGGCGCTTCTTCGATGTTTGGACCAACCGTGACGACTGAAGACGTTGCGAACTTCATGCGACGCTTCATTCCTTATCTTCACGGCTCGCGTGACGTTGGTGAGCCGGAGACGCTCTATCTCTGGGACGCAGCCGCGCGCGCAGGTCTCACTTATCGCAACTACGGTGAGTTTCTGGCGACGCTTTCTGAGGCCGACATTAAAGCAATCAAAGAGAATCGTGCGAAGTCTTATCCGGATCTCTCGCCGACGGTGTCTACGTTTCCGACGAAGAAATCTCTGGAAGGACGCTTCAACACGCAGTTTCGCAACTTCGACTTGAGCACACCTGACGCGATGACGGTCGATTCATATCGCGCTGCAATAGACGGACAGACAAGTGCGTTCATCAATAATTCTCACGTTGAGCCGAAGTTTCGTGGCAATTCGCGAGCCGGTGCGTGGTTGGAGGAGTTTCGTGCGTTTGCTGCGGAGCGTTCAGCGGGTACTGGCGATCGATTGCCGAACCTCTCCGTGTTGCGACTGTCGAATGATCATACCGACGGCATCAGTGCGCGCAAGCCGACGCCGCAGTTTTATGTTGCTGATAACGATTACGCGCTTGGATTGTTGGTCGAAGCTGTTTCGAACAGTCCTTACTGGAAAGACACATGTGTCGTGGTTGTTGAAGATGACGCCCAGGATGGACCAGATCACGTCGATGCGCATCGTTCAGTGGCACTGGTGATCAGTGCATACAACCGGCCTGGTGCTTTGATTCACGAGTTTCACAATACAGTTAGTTTGATCAGGACGATCGAGTTGCTGCTCGGCATTGAGCCGATGAATCAACTCGACGCGACAGCGACGCCGATGAACATCTTTCGCGCTGAGCCGGATCTGCAGCCGTACAAAGCGCTGTTGCCCAATGTGGCGCTTAATAATTTGATCACGCCGCCGCCAAGAGATGCGGCGACTGCTTACTGGATGCGGCGCAGCGAGGAACAGGACCTCGAGCATGCTGACATGGCCGATCCCGAGGTGTTGAATCGCGTCATTTGGTTTTCAGTGAAAGGCAACGTGCCGATGCCACCGATCAATCGCTTGCCGGCGTTTGAATGTTCGCCACGAATGGATGCGGATCGGCGTTAATCTGCCGCATAAATTAAAGTCCGGCTGCGTTTGCTCTGTCCAAAAAGTAGCCCGCTGACCGCGCCGATCCCGCTACCAAACATTAGACCAACCGGTATCCAGATCTCGCTGTCGTCTTTATCAGGTGAATATTTCGCCGCGCCAATTCCCGTTCCGACGCCCGCCCCGATTCCAGCGCCAATCAACGCCCACTTTCCTTTTTGCGCTTTTCCGGAAATCACATAGACTTGGCGCACGTCGGCGCGCGGAATGCTCAACGGCTTTCCGTTGCGATCGATCGTAAGGTTCGCATCAGTGGCCTCGATCATCTCACCTTTAACTTCCTTACCGTTTTTCTGTCTGACGAAGAGCTTTTCGTTGGTTCTGATTCGTTGTACGGCTGACCAATCGTTTGACACGGCCTGTTGCGAAAAGGCCAGCGGCGCATAGCCGGCTAGAAGTAACAGAACAAGCACGATCGAAAGTGGTTTCATGATCTTCTCCTTTCAGAGAACAAGTGCAACCGATGTTCCTACCACTATTGAAAGGAAATCGCGGCAATAAGAGTCATCAGCGCAGAAAAATTCCGACAAGTGATAGAATCCGTATCTCAATGATAAAGCGCGTCAGAGTTATCGATTCTCACACGGGCGGTGAGCCCACGCGTGTGGTTATCAGAGGCGGGCCGGATCTCGGCAACGACACGCTCGTCAATCGCGTCGAACGTTTTCGCAAGCAACATGACGCCTTTCGTAACGCAGTGGTGAACGAGCCGCGCGGTTTCGAGGGAGTTGTCGGAGCGTTGTTGTGCCCGCCGGTTGACGAGACGTGCGTTACCGGAGTGATCTTTTTCAATAGCATCTGTTATCTCGGAATGTGCGGACATGGGACCATAGGCGTGGTCGCAACGCTGGCCTACTTGAATCGCATCGGTCCCGGCACACATCGCATCGAGACGCCCGTCGGCGTCGTCGTTGCGCATCTCGATGAAAACGGTGAGGTCGAAGTAGCAAACGTACCGAGTTACAGGCTGGCGACCAAAGTCACGGTTGACGTACCCGGCTTTGGGCCAGTGACGGGCGACGTCGCATGGGGCGGCAACTGGTTTTTCCTCGTCAACGATCACGGGCAGGATTTGAAATTCGAGAACCTCGATGCGTTGATGGATTTTACTCAGCGCATTCGAGAGGCGTTGGCGCGAAAGGGAATCAGAGGAGACGACGGCCACGAAGTCGATCACGTCGAGCTCTTTGGCCCATCACGACTCCCCGGCGTCAACAGTAAAAACTTCGTCCTTTGTCCGGGTAAGACTTACGATCGTTCGCCGTGCGGCACCGGTACGAGTGCCAAACTCGCCTGCCTCTTTGCCGATGGTAAACTGACTGAAGGACAGGTCTGGCGACAAGAGAGCATCATTGGCAGTGTCTTTGAAGGCACTGTTTCAGTGATCGATAATGTGGTCCATCCAAAAATCAAGGGCTCGGCATTCATTACTGCGGAATCAGATCTGATCATCGACGAACGCGATCCGTTCTCGATGGGCATTCAAGCCGTCCACAGATTACGCAGATGACATAAATCAATCTGTGGATTACTGCTTATCATAAAATGAAGGGAAAAACGTACGACGCGATCGTGATCGGCGCAGGTATCGTCGGTGCTGCGTGTGCCCTGGAGTGCACGCGCGAGGGATTGAATGTCGCGATCATCGAAGCCGGAATTATCGGCGGCGGCGCGACTGCGGCCGGCATGGGCCATCTCGTCGTCATGGATGATTCGGGAGCGCAGTTTGCGTTGACGCGTTACTCACAACAACTCTGGAATCAGATGAGCGAAGAGTTGCCGCGCGAAGTCGAGCACGCCGCGTGCGGCACGATCTGGCTCGCTGCTGATGAAGAAGAACTCACGGAAGCGCGTCGAAAGGAGAAGTTCTATTCCGAACGCGGCGTGCGTGTTGAAGTTCTCGATGAGCAGTCGCTGTATGAAGCTGAGCCGAATTTGCGTCCGGGACTCGTCGGAGGGCTGCGTGTGCCCGGCGACAGTGTGATTTATCCGCCGTGCGCCGCGCAATTCTTTGTGGACCAGGCAAGGTCGAAAGGCGCCGAACTGTTTCTCGGTGTTGCTGTCGAGACAATTACGAGTGATGGCGTTCGCTTGCGCGACGGGACTTCGCTTTCTGCCGGTGTGATTGTGAATTCTGCTGGTAGTTGGTCGCCCGCGCTGACGCCGGGTCTTGAAGTGAAGAAACGCAAAGGACACTTGGTGATTACCGATCGATACCCAGGGTTTGTGCGACATCAACTCGTCGAGCTTGGTTACTTGAAAAGCGCGCACTCGTTGACCGCCGATTCAGTTGCTTTCAATATTCAGCCGCGCAAGACAGGACAGTTGTTGATTGGCTCTTCGAGGCAATACGACGTTGACGATTCGCGTGTCGATCCGTCGATCCTGTCGCGCATGCTTGCGCGCGCCATCGAATACCTGCCGGGTTTGGGCAAACTCTCTTCGCTGCGCACGTGGACTGGTTTTCGCGCTGCGACGCCTGACAAGCTGCCGCTGATTGGTCCACACACGGACCGACTTTACCTCGCGACTGGCCACGAAGGCCTGGGCATCACCACGTCGCTCGGCACTGCGAAACTCCTGTTGGCGCAGATCGTGAATCGCGAAACGGCCATTCCGATCGCGCCTTATCTTGCCATGCGAGAACCGGGGCGGGTGACACAACATGCCTGAAACCGTGACCGTGATAGTCAACGGCATTTCAGTTGCGATTCCGGCCGGCAGCATGGTCTCGGTGGCGATACTAAAAGCCGGAACAAACGTGTTTCGTCGTTCAGTGACAGGCGAGCCTCGTGGTCCATTGTGTGGCATGGGGATCTGTTTTGAGTGTCGCGTCACGATCGACGGCGAGCTGCACTGCCGCAGTTGTCAAACAGTTTGCAGAAACGGCATGGACGTGCGGACTGATGGCTGAAACTCATCGAGTTTTGGTGGTCGGGGCCGGACCGGCGGGACTCGCCGCTGCATTTCGAGCTGCTGAGAGTGGACTGCGCGTCACGGTTGTTGATGACAATCCTGCGGCTGGTGGACAGATCTGGCGTGGTGGCGAAGCGAAGCTTGAATCGCGCGAGGCGCAAGCATGGTTTGAGCGGATTCGCAGCGGCGGCGATATTCAACTCATCAACGGCGCGCGGGTGTTTCACGAGCCGCGAGCAGGGACGCTGCTGGCTGAAACACCGTCTGGTGTTTGCGAGTTGAATTACGAAAAGTTGATCCTTGCTACGGGTGCGCGCGAGCGTTTTCTGCCGTTTCCGGGTTGGACGTTGCCGAATGTGATCGGCGCCGGCGGATTACAAGCACTCGTGAAGACTGGGTTGCCGATCGAAGGGAAGAGAGTCGTCGTTGCGGGAAGTGGACCATTGTTGTTGGCCGTTGCGGCTTACTTGCGTTCGAGAGGCGCGGATGTTTTGTTGATTGCAGAGCAGGCGCCGTCAAGCCGGTTGATAAGGTTTGGGGCGGGGTTGTTGTTGCAGAAAGACAAGGCGGGGCAGGTATGGCGATTAAGAAAAGAGCTTTCACGCAAAGACGCAAAGTCGCAAAGAAGAGCGCCAAGGTATTTGAGTGGATGTTGGGTTGTTGGGGCGCAAGGGGAAGGGAAGGTTGAGAGCGTGGTGATGGTGCGAGGTGGGAGGCGTTGGACTGTTGGATGTGATTATCTGGCGTGTGGGTTTCATTTGGTGCCGAACGTTGAATTGGCGGAGTTGTTGGGATGCGCTGTTGATAACGATAGCGTGAGAGTGAATGAGTTTCAGGAGACGAGTGTGCCGAACGTTTACGGCGCAGGAGAGGTTACCGGCATTGGCGGACTGGAACTCTCGCTTACTGAAGGTGAGATTGCAGGGCTTGCGGCTGCGGGTAAACACGATGCGGCACGCGAGATGTTTGTCGTCCGCGATAAGCAAAGACGGTTTGCGCGGTTATTGAACCAGACGTTCGCGCTGCGTAATGAGTTGAAGCAGTTGGCCCAGCCACAGACGATCGTTTGCCGGTGTGAGGATATTACGTTCGAGCGTTTGCGGGTACACGATTCGTGGCGCGCCGCAAAGTTGCAGACGCGCTGTGGAATGGGACCGTGTCAGGGTAGAGTTTGCGGTAGTGCCGTTGAGTTTCTGTTTGGGTGGCGCGCGGAGTCAGTGAGACCTCCGGTGCTGCCTGTTAGGGTTGAGAGTCTTTTAGCCACGGATTACACGGATCAAAGGCGGATATTAGCAGATGAATAAAAAATGGACGGGCGTCATGCCTGCGACGACGACGGCGTTCGACGGAGATCTGAAGATCGATCATGCGTTTGTGGCCCAACACGCGAATTGGCTGATCGATCATGGCTGCACTGGCATCGTCACTCCAGGTTCGCTCGGCGAGAGCGCAACGTTGAGTTTTGACGAGAAGCTCGCGCTCTGGTCTACAGTCGTAGATGCCGTTGGTGAACGCGCGTTTGTGATCGCGTCGATTGCATCGCTGAGTACCGCTGAAGCGGTGAAACTCGCAGAGAGGGCGACGGACATCGGATGCAGCGGCTTGATGGTTTTGCCACCCTATGTTTATCGCGGCGATTGGGCTGAGATGAAAACGCACGTCGAATGGGTGTTTCGGGCCACGCAACTCCCCTGCATGCTTTACAACAATCCGGTTGCCTATGGCACTGATTTTTTGCCCGAACAAATCGCTGAACTCGCTCTCGAACATCCGAACTTCGAAGCGGTAAAAGAATCGAGCACCGACGTGCGGCGCATAACGGAGATTCAGGAATTGATCCCAGATCGGTTGGCGATCTTCGTGGGCGTCGACGATCTGATCGTCGAAGGCGTACTGATGGGAGCAGTTGGTTGGATCGCGGGTTTGGCAAACGCGCTGCCGGAGGAATCAATTGCTCTCTTCAACTACGCGATGGAAGGCAATCGCGAGAACGCGATGACGCTGTACAACTGGTTCCTCCCGCTCTTGCGCATGGACACCGTTCCCAAATTTGTGCAATTGATTAAGCTGGTCCAACAAGAGGTTGAGATGGGAAATGCGCGCGTGCGTCCGCCGCGTCTGCAGCTCGAGGGTGAGGAGCTGGAAAACGCCTTAAATATCATCAGGCACGCGCTCGATCACCGGCCAAGCTCCCTCAGGACTTGATCCGCGTTTCTTAGCCCGACGTCGAACGCTTCTTCAAACAACGCGACGCCGCTCAGCTCCGAGTGCGCGAAGTGGATCGATCGAAATGGTTTTGCAGCCTCTCGTCGCGCTTGTCCCCACATAAATCCAGTTCGTGGCCGGATCATCGCATGTCCCCAGCGCATCACATCCAGGCGTTCCACCCGATCGCGAATGTCAGGATGCGCGCGTGAAATGTCTGTTAACGCGACTTCCGCCCAGCCGCGCCAATCAGTTTCCAATAAGCGCGTGCGCGCTGCACGCTCGTTCTCGTCGACAAGCGGATAATAGTAAGTGAATACAGTTGGACCACGATCCAGACCACGTTGATGTGTGGCAACAACATACCCGAGCGACGGACTCTCGTAAAAAACATTGTCCCAGGCGAGTGGAAAATCGCGCTGCGAATTCGGTTTTGGCCGATCTCTCAGCGTCAGATTCGCAACCATCCATGAGCCAAAGTGAAACTCCCCGATGTGTGGCGGCGGATTGTCGCGATACGGTCGCACAACATATCGCGCGATGAACTGAGGCGCCGCGAATATCACGCGCCGCGCGCGAAAACCGCGTGGTTCGCGTCCTTCGCGATCAAGCGTAATCACGTCGACACCATCGTCGCGTGGTATCAGCTCAATCGCGGCGCGATCGAGTTGAATGTTTGTTTTGGCTTTTTCGAACAGGTGGCGGACCAGACGTCCGTTGCCTTCAGGCCAGGTGATTAGCGGCTGCGATTCAGTCTTGGGCGCCGGCACACGCGAGCAGAAATAAAACAATCCGGCCCATGCGCTGGTCTGGTCGAGCGTCATGCCGTAATCGTCGCGGCACGCATAATCCACCCACCAGCGCAGACGTGGACTCGCGAAACCACGCTGATTCATCCATTCATTCATTGAAATGCGATCGAGTGAGGTTACTTCGGCGTCATCTGAACACATCGAGACCGGCAGCGTAAACGCGCGCCGACCTTTGTCGTCCCGCCATGCGATCCAGTGGTCCAACTCGGCATTGAACTTCTCGAGCTGTTCTTTGTCGTCCTCACTCTCGCCTGCGTGAAGATAGAGACCTTCGTACCAACGGCCTTTGTAGAAGACGCGTTCTTCCGGATCGCGACAGAGAAACTGTTCGCCGATGATCGGTTCGCCATTTTTGTCATTGCCTTCGACGACGCCCATCTCATCGAGTAGAGAAACGAGCGCGGTGTTCTCTTTCATTGGCGCGGGAATGTAGTGTGCGCCCCAGGGGAATGAGATCCGGCTGTTCGAACCGGAGCGGGCCGTGCCGCCGGGCGCAGTCTCGAGTTCGATCAAGGCGAAGTCGTTGAATTCGGAATTCTTCAGCCGCCATGCTGCGGTTAGACCGGCAACGCCACCGCCTACGATGACCACTGGCACGCTGGTCCAACTATCCTGCGGAACCTCGATACGCAAGCCGTCACGCACGCGATGCCCAAATACATCCGACGCGCCTACGATCTCGCCTGCAGGAAGCGGCGCCACTTCACTGCGTCTGCACGCCGCCAGCGCGAACGGCACCCCCAGGAACGCCGCCAAAACCTCACGCCTATTCATCTTTGTGCTTTTCTGTGCCTCTTTGTGGCTTAATTCGATTTGTGCCTCTTTGTGGCCCTATTCAAAGCGTTTCCACTCGCCCTCGTAATACCTCACCAGCGCCTGGTTATCGAGCCGGTTGATCTCAACCGGCACCGGCTCAATATCCTTCGAAAGCGTAAACATCGCCGCCATTGTTTGCTCGTCAAGAAACTTCAACCCCGCGGGCGGATTCTTCGGCACTTCAAAGTCCGAAGCTCGCGCCAGCGCAAAGCCCCACAACCCAAAACTCGGCACGGCCGTGTAGTAAGGCTTCACGACGAAACCCGCGGCTTCGAGCGTGCGGATGATGCACCAGTAAGAATTTCGCGCGAACATCGGCGACGTCGACTGCACTGCCACCGGCGCATTCTGCGTCACTCTTGTTCTCAGCAAACGATAGAATCGCGTCGTGTACAACTTGCCGAGCGCAAATGTATTCGGATCCGGAAAGTCTACGATCGCAGCATCGTAAGCAGGCTCATTTGTGTCTTCAACCCAGATGAACGCGTCTTCATTGATGACCTGAACGCGCGGATCCTTGAACGACTGTTGGTTCAACGCCGCCAGCAAAGGGAAGCGACTCGACAACTTCGTCATGTCAGGGTCGAGATCGACGAGCGTCACGCGTTCGACTGACGGATACTTCAAAATCTCTCGCAGCGCGAGACCATCACCGCCGCCCAGGACCAACACGCGACGCGGATTGTTTGCCAGCAACATGGCCGGATGGACCAATGCTTCGTGATAGCGATACTCGTCAGTCGAGCTGAACTGCAAGTTGCCATTTAAGAACAACTGAAACCCGGCGCGTCCACGTGTGATTACGATTCGTTGATAAGGCGTGTCTTTGGCGTAGACTATCTCGTCAGCAAACATCTCGTCCTCAGCCATCGACGTTATCCGGTTCGCCTTCACCAGCCCCAAAATCAACAAGGCCATGACCACCACCGCCTTCACGCGCAACGCCGCGACACTGCCTTTGATTACCGGTCGCAGCAGCCACGTGCCCCACAAAGCCACGCCCGCGTTCAACATTCCAAAGACCAGCGACGTTCGAATTAGACCAAGACGCGGAACAAAAAGAATCGGAAACAGGATCGACGCGAGCAACGCGCCGATGTAGTCAAACGCGAGCACGCGTGAGACGAGCTCTTTGAACTCGATCTCGTCCTTGAGGATGCGCAGCAGGAGGGGTATCTCCAGACCGACAAATACGCCGATGCCGAAGACCACCAAGTACAGAACGACGTAGAAGTAGTTGACGCGCGCGAACGTGAGGAATAACAGCGGAGCAGAGAAGCCGCCGAGGATCGCGACGGCGAGCTCGATATCGACAAACCGGCGCGCGAGTCCTTTGTCGATGAAGCGCGAGAGCCAGGAGCCCACGCCCATCGCAAACAGGTAGATGCCGATGATGAGTGAGAATTGGGTAACGGAGTCGCCGAGGACGTAACTTGCGAGCGTGCCGGCCAGCAGTTCGTAGATCAATCCACAGATGGCGACAATGAGAACGTTAAGAAACAGTAACGGAGGACGTTTCATCCTTGGAGTGCGGCGGCCTGGCGCCGCTTTGTTATCGATCACGCCTCACCGAGGCCAAAGCGGCGCCAGGCCGCCGCACTCCAAGGAGGTGCTCGTTGCACAGAGAAGCCATTTTCAGTGGACTGCTGCCGCAATGATCAGAGCGCTGCCGAGAATCACCGAACCAATGACGATGGCGAGCGCGATGTTTTGATCGTCTTCGAGTTCTTTGCGCACTGAAAAAGGACTTGCTTTGGCGATGATCAGAAACGCAAGCGCAAAAACAATCAGTCCGAGTATGACGAAGATCAGCGTCGTTATGACTAGTGGCAGGAGACCTTCGAGTGGTATCACTAATCCCGGGATTGCCATTGAATTAGTCAGCATTATTTTCCTCCGTGTAAGCCGTAATGCCAGAAGTGAAACGAGCGATAGCCATTCTGCCGCGCATCGGGCGGCAACTGCCGGCGTGATGATCCGCTGATCTCCCAGCCGAGCATCGCAGCGATGCTATACAAGCTGACAACGCCGATGCCGAAGAGCGTGTAAAGTTTTTTGAGCATAAAGACTCCTTCTCTTTATTGGCAATTGGCAATGACTTAATCGTCTCCGTCATCACTATCATCACCGCCGCTAAACATGCTCTCAGACCAGCGCCGTCGTTCGAATCCAATGTGATAGATGAGCATGACAACCGGCCCAACCGACAACACGATCAACGCCACCAGCAGATTCACGCCGTGCACGACGTTCTGCTCGACCTTGATCGTGACCGTAGCCGGTGATTGCCACTTTTCCCACTGACCCTCCAACCGCAGCACATACTTTCCCGCCGGCAGCGACGACGTGTAAGCGGAATCGCTCTGCCCGCCTTCCGTCCACGCCTCACCATCTTCAACTCCCTGATAGTAAGAGATATCGATCGGAAACGATTGGACCACACCCGTGTCGTCGTTGATCAGGTCTCCTTCGAGATACACCCACGAATTCTGCACCGGCGACTGGCCGACGATTCGAATGTTGCGTCTGCCGCTAAGCTCAAAAGGATCACTGAAGTAAACCTGCGTGCCGTCTTCATTCGGGAGCGGTTGAAACGTCACGCTTTGAGAAAACACTTCCTTGCTCGAACCGGAAAACGCTGTCGTCACAAAACCGGCAAACAGCGCAATGACGATGAAGACGATCCAATATTTATAAACCCACCAGTGTTTGTAAGGTTGATTCGGCGCGATGTTTGACGGACGTGGCAATCCGCTGACGGAAAATGCCTTTTCGATCTGCGGAACAGTTATGTAAGTGCCAAGAGACCAGTTGATCTCGCCGGTCGCGCGCCTCTTCTTATTCGCATCCTTTGGATCCGTTACATAAACAGTCGAGACTTCTTTCGAGAGCATGTAAGGCGGTGCGATGTAATCAACACCGCGCACCTGTTCGCCTGCTTCGACCTTCCAATAAAATTCGCCGACGACGCATTCAACTTTCGCCTGCGCGTCCTGAAAAATTCGATAATGCTTGCCATGATAGTTCACTGACTTCGCCGACTCGAGCACTTCACCCGGCGGCACTGCACGCACGTAGTTCCAATGATCGTCGCTGTCGACCAGCCAGCGAAAGCCGATCTGCGGATGATAGAGAAGATACTCACTCCAAAAATACTGCGTGCCCTCGATCGTGACGCTGCGAGCCATTGCACCGATGACAGTCATCTTTCCTTCAGGCACTTCGCCAACGGTGCCAAGCGGAATCACCGGTTGAAACCATGGCTTCTCGAGCGCCTTTAGAAACTTCAACTGCCCCTGGTTGACGTCGAGCAGTGAATTGCAATTTGGACAAGTGACACGTTCTGTTTTGTCAGGCGCACGAAGTTCCAGCGGGCCGCCACACTGTGGACAACTGAGCTGTGCGGCATCGACGCGTCGCTCTTCTTTTTCCGGCGCGCGCGTTGTGGTGATGCCGAGTTCTACAAGCGTGATCTCGTGACCGAGGAAGATCAGCGGTGGCGTTTCGTTGTAGTCGAGTGTGCCGAAGGAGCGATCGGTGCCGGAGAGATCCGCGTAGTAATAAGTTTCGCCGGGCGTCAGCAGATAGGGAATTTCGCCTTTGGCGCTGCGAGCCGTAGCGCGTCCGGTTTCGGCAACCATCATCGGCGTGGGCCACGGCAGCCCGGGCACGGCTTGTCCGAGCTGGACTTGTTCGAAGGCCGGCAGTTGTACGCCTTCAGGAGTTGGGTATTGAAACGTGAGATAGAAGCGGCCTTGCGCTTCGGCCAACCAGCCGAGCCAGCCGTTTGCAAAAGTCGCGTACCACTCGTCCCACTGGCCACCCATTTCGTGACCGAGTTGCGCGCGGCCGGTCAACTCAAACGATACGTCTCGCCACTTGCCGCGTAGCCCAACATCCAGCGGCGATCCAGTTTCGACTAACTCCGCTACTTTTCCGAGATCTTTTAGAGCACGATCAGTTCGCGCGACGGCTGAGTGGCAATAGGAACAGATGATGACGACCGACTGCCCGCTCTTGAACTCAACCGGCGCTCCGCAAGCCGGACAGTTCGCGACGAGCACGCTCATCTAGCGGCTCCTGCGGTTGTCTGCGCGTCTTCGTCAATCACTCGTTGGAAAACGCGGACGAGCACTACGGTTGCGCCGAGCATCTCTTTCAGCGCTGCTTCCCAGGGCCATGACGCGCGATTGCGACAGCAATAAAGATTGAAAGTCGCGGAGCGAAATTCGGGATACGTGTGGCAAGTGAGATGGGATTCAGAAAGCAGAGCGAGACCACTGACTCCGCCGGGCTGATCGAACTGATGCCAGATGATCTCACCGAGCACATTTAGATCGAGATCGTGAATGACCCGATCAAAAACTGCACGTAGTCTCTCGAGATCAGTAAGCGCGGCGGCATCACAACCGATTGCATCGATGATCCATTCAGTGCCGAGAGTCATAAGCCATCCACAGATTACGCAGATTCTAAGATTAGCAAATAATCTGCGTAATCTGTGGATTTTCTTTATCCACCCGCTAGTGATGCATGAGGCAAGATCGCTGGCGGTATCGGTTCGAGAAAGCGCGAAAGCGTGGGCGTGCCATCGGTCTCGGGCCCTCGATAAACATCAACCGCCGGATACACGAAGTGCAACTCCTTCTTCGCGCGCGTCGTGGCAACGTACAGCAGCCGTCGTTCTTCGTCGAAGTCGTCAAACTCATCCTGAAACCTGTTCGACGGAAACCAACCATCAGTCATCCAGATCACAAACAGGTGGTCCCACTCGAGACCTTTCGCCGAGTGCACCGTCGAGAGAGTGACAAAGCCACTGCTGCGCCGTGGCATGGTTTCCTGGATAGCCTCAGTCGGATCCAGTGCGATGTCGTCGAGCAACTTCGCCGGCGTTTTATAACGTTTCGCGATCGCTTGCAGGTGTTCGAGATCCCGACCGCGACGCTGTACGTCGTCGTACTTGTTCTTCAACAGTGGCCGGTAAAAACGCAACGCGGCGGAAAGCTGCTCGCTCGGCGTTTTGGATTCGAGCATCGTCGTGAACACCCGGCACAACCGCGTCAGTTCGGTCTTGTAAGCCGCGCGTGCAGGAAAACGATTCAGCTTCTTGAATAATCCAGCCTTGCTTCTCGCTGAGCGAAACTCGCGCTGCTCGACACCGAGGTGCTCGAGTATTTGATAGACAGTCGCGTCGCCAATGTGGTCGATCAACTTCAAAGCGCGAAACCACGAGAGTGTGTCAGAAGGCTTGACCATCACGCGCATAAACGAGAGCGCGTCTTTGATGTGCGCCGATTCGGCGAATCGCATCCCGCCAAACTTGCGGAACGGAATGCCCGCGCGACCGAGTTCGATCTCGAGATCAAACGAGTGCGAACTGGAACGAAAGAGCACTGCAATGTCGCTGAGCGGCACACCTTCATCACGTATCTCCGTAATTCGCTGCGCGACAAACCGCGACTGCTCATTTTCGTCACGCGCGCTCACTACGACGGGCGGCTGCCCGCCCTCGATTTGTGAGTAAAGCCGTTTCTTGTAGCTTTCTTTAACGTCGGCGATGATCGCGTTGGCAACGTCTAGGATGGGTTGTGTGCTACGAAAGTTCTCTTCCAGTTTGATAATCTGCGCTGACGGAAACAGTTTTGGAAACTCGAGCATGTTGCGGTGACTCGCGCCGCGAAACGAGTAAATCGACTGAAATTCATCGCCCACCACCGCGACGTTATCGTGTCGCGCCGTCATCAGCTTCACAATTTGTGCCTGGAGTTTGTTCGTGTCTTGATACTCGTCGACCATGATGTAGCGATACTGATCGGAGAGTTGTTCACGCATTGAAGCATTGGCCTCGAGTGCCTCTCGTAAGCGCACAAGCAGATCGTCATACGTCAGCATGTGGCGGCCACGCTTAAACTCCTCAAAGGACTTGAACAACGTTTCCAGGTTGCGGCGCTCATCGATAAACTGCGGGTATTGCTGATTCAGCACCTGCTTCAGCGATTGGACCTTGTTGACCATCATGCTGAAGATCGCTGCGATGGTTCGTTTGCGCGGAAAGTGTTGTGCTTTATTGATTCGGATCTGCCGGCGCAGCAGATCGATCAAGTCTTCAGTGTCGCTCTGGTCCAACACAGTGAAGTTTTTCTGAAGGCCGATTTGATCCGCAAACTTCCGCAACACCGCGTGGCCCAGCGAATGAAACGTGCCGCCCGAAACTCGCTGGCAACGCGCGTCGGCCAACGCAGCGGCGCGCGCCAACATGCTCGCCGCGGCTCGCCTCGTGAAGGTCAGCAAGAGAATTGATTCCGGCTTGACGCCGATCTCGACCAATCGTGCTACGCGATAGACCAACGTCCGCGTTTTTCCCGTGCCTGCGCCGGCGACGATCAGCAGTGGTCCTTCAGTAGTCGTCACTGCTTTGAATTGCGCTTCGTTCAGCTCCTTCTCGTAATCGATGGCGCCCGAGCGATCGCCGATCCGCTTCAAGACCAGTTTGGTTTTTGACGTGACGGGCAGAGTCTTGCCCAATTCGAGATCGCGTTTGATTGTCTTGAGCTCTTCGGCCAACTCGCCGATGGTTTGGTAGCGGTCCTTCGGCGTCTTTGCGAGTGCTTTCGTCAATATTCGTTGCAGATCAAACGGAAGCTCCGGTCGACCATCGCGCGGGAGTTGAGGTTCACGATGAAGAATCGCATGCATGGTGTCGATGCGGTTGTCGTGAACGAAAGGCGCCGTGCCGGTCAGCATCTCGCATAACACGACGCCGAACGAGAACACGTCGCAACGACGATCGACGCGTTGGCCCAGCAACTGTTCTGGCGCCATGTAGTTGACGGTTCCCATCAACGTCCCTGACTGGGTCTCGACGCCACGGATGAGCGTCTTCTGTTCGCTGTCGGCGACCAGCGCGCGTTCGCGTTCGGCGACGAGTTTTGCGAGTCCGAAGTCGAGGATCTTCGCGTAACCATCGCGACTGAGCATGAGGTTTTCAGGTTTCAGATCGCGATGAATGATGCCTATTTCGTGCGCGCGCGCGAGGCCGGCGGCGATCTGAATCGCGATGTCGAGCGTCTCTCTGAGTTGTAATCCATTGCCTTTGATTTTCTGACGCAGAGTCTCGCCTTCGACGTATTCCATCGCGATGTAGGGATGGCCATCCTCTTCGCCCACTTCGTAGATCGTCAGGATGTGCGGATGATTCAGCGCCGAAGCCGCGCGTGCTTCCTGAAAGAAACGTCGCCTGCGATCTTCCTGTGAAACGTATTCGGATGGAAGCAGCTTCAGCGCGACGATGCGGTGAAGTTTGTTGTCATAGGCTTTATAAACCGCGCCCATGCCACCAGCGCCGATCGCTTCGACGATCCGGTAGTGCGCAATGCTTCGAACTGGGAGAGGCTTCATGTCGTAATTTTAATCGCAGATGGACGCAGATGACATAGATATGTTCTGATGATTATAAGGAGTTGCTTATGATATGTCCGCGTTGTGCCTCAAATCAAAGTGACAACATCAAGTTTTGTACGTCTTGCGGAGCAAATCTGCACGCAGTGCGTAAAGCGCTTGACGCCCGCGACGCTGGCAAAAAGTTCGATTGGAGCGACACGTGGGTTGCGGACATGTTCATGTCTGGTCAGGCTGCGGAGTTGCGCAAGCTGGAGATGGAGCGACGCCTCGGAATCACGCCTGAAGTGAAGCGTTACAATGAAATCAAAGCCGGTGTGATCGTTAGCAGCGTAGGTATTGGACTCGCAATCTTTCTGTTCATATTCATGCAGGGTCTGGTTGGTAACGTGGGGCCTGAAGCGGCACAGATAATCACGCGTCTTTGGATTGCGGGGATAATTCCTTTCATGGTCGGCCTGGCGTTGATTGTTAACGGCCTGGTTGTAAGCAAAAAAATCGTTGAAGCTCAGCAACGCGAGCAAAAGCGGGAGAAGCTGTTGGAAGAACAAGCTGCGCCGCCAGGCTTGCGACCGGCCGATACAAGCCAATTCATTCCCACCGGCATGAGCGTAACAGACCAGACCACCAGGCATCTCCAGCACTCAGAACGGGAAAAGTAGTTGATGAATCGGATTGCTGGTTTAGAGAAGAAAGACGCGCCGTGGCACCTGCGTTGGTTCTACACCACGATGCGTAAGATGTTTGGCAAGGACCTCACGCCGGTGAAGCAACAGATGCGCGTGCCGGGCTTGGTCTGGGGCGGCATCGCGATGGAAGCCGGTCTTGGTGCAAAGCGTCGCGTGTCATTGAGATTTATTCAGTTGGGAAAAGTGCGAACGGCGTCGCGAATTGGTTGTCCATTTTGAGTAGACGTCAATTCTGCCGTCGGCAGGAAAGCTGGTTTGACCGATGAAAAGTTGCGAGCAGTCGTCGAAAATAATCTGTCGGTGTTCTCACGCGACGAGCTTTTGGTGATTGAATTGGCGGACGAGATGGCCAACACGCCTTCGAATATTTCAGACGATCTGTACGCGCGATTGCGTGAGAAATTTTCTGAGGAGCAGTTACTACAACTCGGCGCGCAGATCGCCTTCGAAAACTACCGCGCACGTTTGAACCGCGTCTTTGACGTGGGCAGCGATCATTTATATCAGCCACAAAAAGGCACAAAAGTCACAAAATGAGAGATGATTTGTCTCTCTGTGTTAGGATTTTCGTCAACTTGTATGCGGTCTCTGCCGCTGCTCGATCAGCAGGCGCAAAGCATCATTGACAGCTTTCGCGTCGGGAAATACCGCTGCCACATCTGGATCAAGGAGCACCAGGTTTGTGCCTTCACGATAACGCGACACGTATTTCCCGCGTATGCCTTCCATTTTTTAGAAAAGTCGTACTCCGGTCGTAGGTCATCTTCCTCTTCATCTATTTTCTTCATAAGCTTTTCTCTCTATATACGTTGCTTCACGGGCGCTGATGATATAGTTCGACGGATGCGTTTTGAATGGAGCGAGAAGAAAGCTGCGCAAAATCTTTTAAAGCACGATAACGAGGATGTAGTACGTATCTATAGGTTCTTGGCCAGTCAATATGATGCATAGTACGTATAGTTCATCTTCAGCCCTTCGTGAGGCTCTCGAGTTCTTCCGGCGTGCGCGGCCAGTCATCTTTTAAGAGACGCGAAAGGGCACGATCCGCGAGGAGTTTGCCGCCGGTCTGACAGGTCGGACAGTAGTTGGTTTCATTTGATCCATATCGAATGCGCTGAATTTTACTCCCGCAGCGTGGACATGGTTCGCCGTACTTGCCGTGTGTGGCCATGTCTGGTCGAAACGCTGTCACCTTCTCGGGAAAACGATCGCCGTAATCTTTACGCAACCGCTCAACCCAGTCGGTTAACGTCCTCTTAATCGCGTCGAAGAGTTGCTCGATCTCGCTGTCACTGAGTTTTTGCGTGAGCGTGAACGGTGAGAGACGAGCTTCGAAAAGAATTTCGTCAGAGTAAGCATTGCCGATGCCGCTGAGGATGCGCGGATCGGTGAGAGCGCGCTTCAGCGTGTGGTTCTTGGCTCGAATCGCGTGAGCGAACTGTTCTTTCGTCGCATCAAAAACCTCGAGGCCGCCGGGATCGAGGTTCTCAAGTCCAGCTTCACCCTGGACCACGTGCAACGACGCGCGCTTCTGCGAACCAGCCTCGGTCAGCACAAGACTACCGTTGTTGAAGTCGAATACAGCCGAGCTACGCGCTTTCGCAGCCTTGCCTCGTTCGTTATACCAATGCAGCCGTCCTGCAATCATGAGGTGCAGAATAAGCCACAGATCTCCTTCGAGCCCGAAGCAGATCCTTTTACCAAGCCTGCGCAGTTCGACGACTTTTTTGCCTTCAACGCTGGACAGAGGCGGCACCGCCGTCCGCAACAGAAAAGGATTGGCGATGCGAACGCGTTCGAGAATACTGCCTTTGATCCGCGTCTCGAGAGCCTCGATATAAACGACGATGTCCGGCAGTTCAGGCACTAATTGTTCTTACTTTATGCGACGGTACTGCGGCCCTTCACCATTCGCCAAATCCAGAGCACCAGGATCGCGCCGAGTATCGAAAGTATCAAACCGCCTGGGCGGAACCTGCCGTTATCGGCTCCCCAGATTGCCCAACTCACCAATCCGCCGATGATCGAGCCGACGATGCCCAAGAGGATCGTCGCGATAATGCCCATGGCATCTCGTCCCGGCATGATCAGACGCGCGAGTGCGCCCGCGATTAACCCGATGATTAACCACCAAATGAAACTCAGCATCGCTTTGTCCTCCTTCGGTGCCGCGTTTATATCACACTAAGCGGCAAAGAGGCACCTGAACCAATAAACCAATTTCATTGGACTGGATTCGTGCTAAAAAATGAACTATGTCGATTCTCAAAATCCGTGTTCATCCGTGTATATCCGCGGCCTACATTTGTGTATTGCTATCGATAGTTACGATCTCCCTCGCTCAGCAAACTCCAAGCGGCGACCTCAACGGCAACTGGGTGGCGCACAACGTTAACAACACTGAAGGCACCGTGCGTTCGAGCTACTTCAATCTGAAATATGAAGGCGGAAAGATCACGGGCACGATTCGCACGACGCAGTTCTTCTACACCATCAAAGAAAGCACAGGCGGTCCTGATGGGTTCACGTTGATTGCTTCAATGCAGGACGGTCACAGCGAGCGGCGCGTGCAGTACGAAGGCAAACTCGTTGGCGATGAGTTGAGGGTCGGAAGACGAGCTCGACCGGATGCGCCGATCACTGAAATGATCGCCAAACGCGCGCCATCCGGCGAAGGCGCACTGCCTGCCCGCATCGAACCGCCGGCACGTCACAATGTTCCATACAACGGTCTTGCGAAAACACCACCGATGGGATGGAATAGTTGGAACAAGTTTGCCGGCCGCATCGACGATGCCACCGTGCGCAGCATCGCTGATGCGATGGCAAGTAACGGCATGCGCGACGCCGGCTATGTTTACGTCAATATCGACGACACCTGGGAAGCGGGCCGCAACGCAAGTGGCGAGATCCAAACCAACAAAAAGTTTCCTGACATGAAAGCTCTCGCCGATTACGTCCATAAGAAAGGGCTCAAGCTCGGCATTTACTCATCACCTGGACCAAACACTTGCGCTGGTTACGAAGGCACTTACGGTCACGAAGAACAGGATGCGAAGACGTTTGCGAAGTGGGGCATCGATTACTTGAAATACGACTGGTGTGGTGCGCGCACGTTGTACACCGACGAAGAGATGCCGGCGATTTATCAGAAGATGGGCGACGCGCTGTTGAAGACTGGCCGTCCGATTGTCTACAGCCTTTGCCAGTATGGACGATTGGACGTGTGGAAGTGGGGCGCTGAAGTTGGTGGAAATCTTTGGCGCACGACGGGAGACATTCGCGACACCTGGGATTCGATGTCAGGAATCGGTTTTCGTCAAAACGAACTCGCGCAGTACGCGATGCCGGGACACTGGAACGATCCAGACATGCTCGAGATCGGCAATGGTGGAATGACTGACGCGGAATACAGAACGCACATGAGTCTCTGGGCCATGCTTGCGGCGCCGTTGCTTGCTGGAAATGATTTGCGGCAGATGAGTCATGAGACGCTCGCGATTTTGACCAATCGCGACGTGATTGCCGTCAATCAGGACAAGCTCGGGAAACAGGGAAGCCGCGTGTGGAAGTCAGGCGATCAGGAGATCTGGACGCGTCAGTTGTCAGGTGGCGACGTAGCGGTCGCCGTTTTTAATCGCGCAAAAGATGAAGCAAAGATCAGTGTGAAGTGGGCGGATATCGGAGTTATGAAAACTCGCAAGGTGCGCGACTTGTGGTTGCATCAGGATGTTGATGCCGGCGGCGCAGAATATTCAGTTACTGTGCCCGGGCATGGTGTGGTAATGCTGCGAATCTATAAATAATCATTTGATTTTCTCGCAGCATAGAGTCGCAAAAGGATAAGTGGACTATTTTGAAAGAAGTGAGTAAATCTAGCCACAGATGAACGCGGATGAATACAGATTCTCATCTGTATTCATCCGCGTTTATCTGTGGCTCTAAACCGTGACTTAGAAACGACTAGAGCAGATCCATCGCAGCTCGTCAATTAGATTTTGCGGTACATTTGATAAGGCCTTGGACGATTATTACTGTGACAAACAAAAATCGCTTCACGAGTAGTCTCCCGTTTCTGAAATCACTAATTCGCGGGACCAAGTGTAGAATATCGCCGACTGATTTCAACTATTTATCCTCACAATCGGAGCAGGATGGATCTACTAGAGCGCGCGGAGTTCTTAGATGATTTCCAAAGAACGCTCACCGATGTGACGCGGAGCAGCGGGTGTGTCGTGCTTGTTAGTGGCGAGGCAGGCATCGGCAAGACCTCGCTCGTCGAGCAATTCGCAGCAGCTCAAAAACCTCCAGCGCGTGTGTTATGGGGTGGCTGCGATGCGCTGTTTACACCGCGTCCACTCGGTCCGCTTTACGACATCGCCCAACAAATTCCCGGCGACCTACTTGCACTGCTCGAAAATGAAGCATCGCGCGCCTCTATCTTCTCCGCCGTTTTCGATGAACTGCGGAATCATCCTGCAACCTTACTGATCATTGAAGACATTCACTGGGCAGACGAAGCTACACTTGACCTGCTTAAGTTTCTCGGTCGACGGATCAATCGACTCAATTCACTACTTATCGTGACCTATCGCGACGACGAAGTTCGATCTGATCATCCTCTACGACTTGTCCTCGGGGATTTGCCTCGTCGTTGTGTGACTCGTCTTCGTCTGCCCCCACTTTCTGAAGCCGCAGTGGACCAACTCGCGGAGCGTGCGGGCAAGCGCATTGAAGATCTTTACGCCGTGACCGGCGGTAATCCATTCTTCGTGACTGAGGCCCTGGCGAGTAACGATTCCGGCGTGCCTGTTAGCGTCAGCGATACTGTGCTGTCTCGTGTCGCCCGGCTTTCACCTGCCGCTCGCATGGTAGTTGAACTCGTTTCAGTTATTCCCGCGAAAGCCGAGACATGGTTAGTTAACGACACTCTCAATCCTTCTACAGCCGCACTCGAAGAATGTATCAGCACCGGAATGCTGTTGTCGGAGGGAGAAGCGATAAGTTTTCGACACGAGCTCGCGCGACGAGCTGTCGAAGACTCGCTTGCGGCGCCACGTCTTCAAAATTTGCACTCGCTTGTACTGAAAGCATTGGTGAAGCGAGGTTCGGAGGGCCAACTGGCGCGAATAGTTCATCACGCAGCAAAGGCAGGCGATGTTTCTGCGGTGCTTGAATATGCACCCGTCGCAGCACGGCAAGCAGCCGCACTCAACGCGCATCGCGAATCGGCATTGCATTATGAGACCGCCTTAAAGTATTCCGAATTTATACGGCCGATACAACGAGCCTCGTTATTCGAAAACCATTCGTATCAGTGTTACCTCACCGGACAGATTGACGACGCGTGCGAAGCTCGCCGGAGGGCCCTTGAAATCTGGCGACAACTTGACGACGTGACGCGGCAGGGCGACAACCTCAGATGGATGTCGCGACTCACGTGGTTTCTTGGCCGCAAGGAAGAGGCCGAAGAGTACGCCCGGGAAGCAATTGCTATTTTAGAAACGTTGCCCGAGAGCCCGGAGTTGGCAATGGCCTACAGCAATCGTTCGCAACTGCATATGCTCGCGGAGCAGACCAGCGAAGCAGTCTTTTGGGGCTCTCGCGCTATTGAACTGGCGGAAAAGTTCGGAGCAACCGAAACGCTGGTTCACGCCTTAACAAATGTTGGTTCGGCGGAATTGATGGCACACAACGAACAAGGGCGCGCGAAGCTCGAAGAGAGTCTGCGACTCTCCCTTGCCCACAATCTTGAAGAGCATGCAGCACGCGCCCTCACCAATCTTTCATCGGCCGCAGTAAGGGATCGGACCTATTCAATGGCGCTACGCTATCTCGACGAAGGGATTGCTTATACGACCGAGCACGATCTCGATTCCTGGGGACTGTACATGCAGGCGTGGCGCGCTCGAGTGTATTTCGATCAGGGTCGTTGGACCAGCGCGACAGATGATGCAGCGTCAGTGCTGGGCAACCTTCGCGTCTCAGCTATCACACGGATTCCCGCGCTCTGTGTTCTGGGTCACATCAGACTTCGCCGCGGCGATCCTGATGCGTCGCGGGTACTCACAGAAGCCCATGAACTGGCAATGCAAACGAAAGAGATTCAACGCATCGCACCGGTAGCCTCCGCACGCATCGAGCAGGCGTGGCTTGCAGGTGATCTCGAACACCTCGTTGAGGAGGCACGCTCGGTCCTGCGGCTGGCGAAGAACGACGATGATCCGTGGATTCAGGGAGAGTTTGCGTTCTGGTTGTGGCGTGCCGGTGCAGCTCAAACTGTAGAGCAAGGGATTGCGGAGCCCTACGCGCTCCAGATGTCAGGACAATGGCGTGCTGCCGCCGAAGCCTGGAGGAAAATCGGTTGTCCTTATGAAGAAGCAGTGGCACTTACGGACGGTGATGAACCTGCTCAACTAGATGCACTCGAGATTTTCGAAAATCTCGGCGCCGGTCCGGCTGCCGAAAAGCTACGCCACGCGTTGCGCAAAACAGGTGCGCGTGGCATCCCTCGTGGTCCAAGACCAAGTACGAAAGCGAATCCCGGAGGATTAACAAACCGCGAGATGGAAGTGCTGTCGTTGATATGTGACGGACGTACTAACGCCGAGATTGCTGACCGCCTTTTTATTTCGGCCAAGACGGTTGACCACCACGTTTCCGCTATCCTTGCAAAGCTTGATGCGCACACTCGCGCCGAAGCAGTTTCCCTCGCTCTTCAGTCCAACCTCATAAAACCAAAATAGGGAACTCCGCTACACAAAATAGGGAACACGTCCGATTGTTTATCTTGGTCATCGCTGCGGCACTAATGAGTATTAGCGTAACTCTAAAACAATTTGCAGCGCTCAACAATCCAGAAGCTTTCCCACAGACGACAGTATCGATGATGCAATGGGATCAATCGAATCGTTTACGACGCACCGGGAGGTGGCGATTTCGATGTTTTCGCCACAAGAAGCACCAGAAGCACAAATGATTTCCTGAGTTTTTGTGCCTTCGAATCGGCATCACGTTTGCCTGCCATAAATCAAACAAGCCCCTTAGGTCTGAATATTGCATTGAAATAGAACAGAATTTGTTTTTAACGCCGATACGGGAGGTGAAATCTCATGGGGTTGATCCTACTTATTATCTTGATACTGCTTTTAATTGGTGCAGTCCCAGCGTGGCCATATAGCAGAGGTTGGGGATACTGGCCCAGCGGTGGCCTCGGGCTTATCGTTGTGATCGTATTGATACTTCTGCTGCTTGGCCGTGTCTAGGAGAGGTTGATCTGGATTACCTAAATGTAGGCCACGGATAAACGCTGAATCCGCGTTTATCCGTGGCTCATTCTGGTAGGCTAGGTTCAACTAACTTAGATGGTCACCGATGTCCCATCGAACTTATTGAATGTGACGGTGAAAGCCGGCTCAGGATATGTGGCCTTCGCTTCCGTTAAAAGCCGGATGGCCGCTGCTTCACCTTGCTGGTTTCCTGAGTAGTTGTCAGAGACGCGATAGTGGAACCCCAACATATTTCGCCCCTCAGACAGGTTATGAGCGAGTTTGTTCAACTCTCCGTGGATCGTGAGCTCCGGATTACCGGGACCATAGATGTAATCATCGAGCGGCAAAGTCCCATCGCGATTGGGTTTCTTTGGAATGACCGCACCTTGCTGGTCGAACTGTGGGATCGTTGTGTTTTTGAACCAGTACTTCAGCAGAGTGACACAAGCTCCGGCTGTGAATGCGTGACCAGCGCTTGCCGATGGGTGTGCAGGTGACCCGCCGCGTGCCATCTGCGGAAGCAAGTAGGCCGTCTCATTACTGCCGGGGAACTTGATGTTATTCAGTCTGAAGTTGTATGCACCGATCAATGGCAGAATCTGCGAATTCAGCAACTGCGAGTGGAGATTGTACGTAGTAACGTTTCGCTTCCTGCGATCGACCAGTCCGCCGAATGCCTCCGGACGCAAGTGCCGATGGAGTTGCCACTTAGTAAACCATGAATGGCGCTCTCCCTTATGCACATCACCAAGTAGATAGCTGAGATGGCCGCCACCAAAGGTGGAGAATCCTGTTTGTCTCGTTGAAGAGTTGGTGTAGGGATTGTTTGCCACCGCACCCAATTGACCGGCGACGTTACTGGCGCGAATGTAGACGCTGTTGATATTGTCACTATTTGCCAACTGTCCGAGATCGCGCACGCTTCGAATGAAACGTAGTCCGTCAGTCGTATTGATGTTTGGTGACGGATTAGCAAGACCGTTTTGCACCGCCAACCACTCGTTGAAGCCCGTCATCCAATCCATTCCCGGCCCGAAGCTATTAATCGTCCCATTAGGGTTCCAGATGATCACTGGCAACTGCGTCGTCATCATTGGCGTAACCGGAATTCCATCGACATTGAAGTTCCGATACAGGAACTGAGATACCATTGGTCCATCAAGGCATCCGGCATATGGATACCGGAACAAGCTCTGCGGCGTGACTACACCGCCGATCTTCGGTCCTTGAAAACCGCTCAGCGACGACAATTCAGCGCAGGCTTGATTTATGATCGCGTTGCTGGTGTTGTAATCTGTGAAAGGCACGTCGCGAAGATATGCCTCCCAGTAAAGCTCGACGACTTCGGCTGCCCCAGCATCGCTGGCGATTGGAGGAGGAATCGGACCGATTGGAATGGCGGCCGAATCCGGCCCATCCATATTGAACGCAAGTCCGCCGAGTGGGTTTGCGATGCGCCCGTTGCCTCCGATTAGTTCAAAGTCATTGAAATTGCCGGATGCGAGCGCGGCGAGTAGTTTGTTGTACTCTGCCTGATCGACTTCGCCTGTCACAGAATTGTGTGGCAGCGTTTTGTGAAAGTTTCCTATCCTGTTCGGATACAGCTCCTCATCGCCATTCGTTGGATGTGGAAACACGCCAAGTGCCTTTTCCGCATCGGCAGCGTTTTTCCTGATTGTTTTTGAAGCCTCGGTACGGTCGGCATCCGACGTTGGTGTTATTTCCGCAGCCTCCGCTACTGTGCCTTCGATACCTAACAGTGGTTCCAGGCCGATAGAACTGACTGCTATTGTGGCAGCCGCTGCTCCGCTCATTTGACCGAGGAATTTTCTTCTCGAAGAGCGAGCAGAGGGTTTTGGGGATTTGGTTGATCGATTTGAAGATGGAGAATCAGGTTTATTACTCATGTTCATGTCCTTTCCGTGGAATTGGGCAGGCGTGGGTTGCGAATGTTAGGACGTGAGAATGAGATCTTGGTAAAAGCAGCACTACTGGCAGCTCTTCAGAGGAACCCTGAATAGACCGAACATAGCCGGTCCAATCTGATATGAGGGCAGACTTAAAATGAATGAAATGAAGGTAACAGTACAAAGCCACATGAGCGGGCTGCATAGGGGCCTCGATCTTGAGACTCCGCCGCAAGCTGCGCTAAGATGGGCCCTGCCCAGAACGCATCCTCTTCCCAGATTGTGGCGGAGGTTGTGTTATTGAGTAGCTCCGTGCCAGCGCCAACTGGTTACGGAGCTTTTTGCTTTTAGTTGATCATGTATTGCAGCAAAACTGGCGGCGCTACTTGCGCAGTATTACACTGGATTTGATCCTGCTCAGAAAGCTAAAGGCCAATGGGGGTAGCCATAGTCAAATTCAGTTAAGATTTAGTCGCGCGAGGCCTGCTTGATGTGCTCTCACAATATTTGATTTGAGCAGCAAAAAAATACTCTCATGATTTTTGTCTGTCAACAGAAACGTTGCATGCGCGGGAAGTGAGCTTAGTGCTTTGTACTTTGCTCGCATCCAAGTACAAGACACAAAGCATAAAGCACAAAGAACAAAGACTCGCTTTTATTGACATGTAAACAGCCACAAGGTATACAGCAATAAAAGTAGTTCATTCTCCTCGTCTAACCTGAGGTGACCGGCCAGAACATATTTCGGAAAGAAAGCCATGCCCCCTGCCTACGATATTTTCATTAGTTACGGACATCTTGACGATGAAGATCCAGCGGGCGACGTCAAAGGATGGGTGGACCTGCTCGTCGAACGTCTGCCACGATTAATCAGCAACAATCTCGGCTACCAGCCCGCGATCTGGCGTGATGAGCGCACGCTCAAAGGCAACGATCTACTGACCGCTGCGATCCACGAAGGCGTCTACCACTCGCTGCTTTTCATTCCCATCGTTTCTCCACGTTACGTGCAGTCTGATTGGTGCCGTCGCGAACTCGAGGCCTTCGCCAGCACGCCAACGCCCGCCGGCGCACCCGCGCACCGTTCACGCATCTTCAAGGTGATAAAGACGCCATTGCTTTTCAATCTCGCGAAGAGAGAGCCGGAACAGTTGCGCGAACTGCTCGGCTATTCCTTTTACGAGATGGATGGCGACATGCCGGTCGAATTCGGTGCGGAAGTCGTGCCGACTAAAGACCCGCGGTACTGGACTGCGCTGCGGCGATTGGCGTGGGACATCTCGAACATGTTGGCGACATTCAAGCAGGAACCTGGTGAACCAGTAATTGTCTCTGCTCCGAAAACTGTCTTTACCAGTCCTGGACCAACCGAAGCTTCCGCGGTAAGTGGCGTTTCAACCAATGGCTCGAAGAAGTTTGTTTATCTCGCTGAGAGCACCAGCGACTTGTCACAGGAACGCGAGCTCGTGCGCGACGAGTTGCGCCAACGCGGCTACGGCGTGTTGCCGGAAGAAAAACTTCCGTGCGAAGAATTGCAACAAACTCAGGCGGCGATCCGCGACAGTTTGGCGCGTTCTGTTCTCTCGGTGCATCTGATCGGCAAACGCTACGGCTCGACGCCCGAGGATTGCGCCAACTCGATGGTGAGCATTCAGGAAGAGTTGGCAAGACAAAGAACAGCTAGTGATCCAAAGTTCTTCAATCTTCTATGGATGCCGCCGGGACTGATGGCGCCTCCACTTGAGATCACCGACGAGCGTCAGAAGGCCTTTGTAACGGCACTTCAGAATCGCGTCGGCGAGGGCGCCGAACTGTTGCAAACAAGTATCGAAGACTTGAAGACGCGCGTCATCGAAAAACTCAGCCCACCGCCTCAACCCGCGGCCCAGCCTCGAGGCCGGTCCAAACTGAAACAGGTGTATCTCATCTGTGAAAACCGCGACCGAAGTTTTGTGCGGCCAATCAAGGAATACCTCTTCAAACAGAATCTCGAAATCATCACCTGGCAGGACGGTGACGCCGGCACGCTGATGGATTATCACCACAAGAACCTCCGGGAATGCGACGCTGCGCTCATCTATTTCGGCAACGGCGACGAGCCATGGGTACGCAAGAACCTCGAAGATCTGGAAAAGGCTTACGGGTATGGCCGCGAAAACGACTGGAGCGCGTGCGCGGTTTACGTCGGCGAGCCGCCTAACGAACAGAAAGAAGACTTCAACACGCATCTGGTGACTTACGTCATCCGCAATTTCAGCTCATTTGATCCCAACAACCTGCGCGACTTCGTCAACGCGGTACAGACCTCCGCAGGAGAACATCAATGATCGAATCGAAACCCATTAGAAATCCTTTCCCCGGCTTGCGGCCTTTTGAAACGGACGAATACCGGCTGTTCTTCGGTCGAGAAGGACAGGCGGACGAGTTGATCGCTCGTCTGCAACGTTCTCGTTTTCTCGCTGTCGTGGGCACGTCCGGCAGCGGCAAGTCTTCATTAATACGCGCGGGATTAATGCCGGCATTGCGCGGCGGGATGATGGCGGAAGCAGGTTCCGGCTGGCGCATCGCGGTAATGCGACCAGGCGGCGATCCCATTGGAAATCTGGCGAGCGAACTCGTGAAAGAAGAGGTTCTTCCCGAAGCCGGCGCAGGTCTGCCCGCGCACGAGGCGGAAGCTTTGATTGATGCCACGCTTAGAGGCGGTTCACTCGGTATTGTCGACGTCGCTCGCCATGGGCGGTTGAGTACGGCTGAGAAACTACTCGTCGTAGTGGACCAGTTTGAAGAGTTGTTCCGCTTCCGCGCAGCGCGAGAGTCGACGAGCAACGCCGATGAAGCGTCGGCTTTTGTAAAACTTCTGCTCGAGGCTTCGCGGCAACGCGAGTTGCCGATCTACATCGTGCTCACGATGCGCTCGGACTTTCTCGGAGACTGCGCTCAATTCCAGGGTCTGCCGGAAGCGATTAACGAAGGTCAGTATCTGATACCACGTATGACGCGCGACGAGCGTCGCTTCGCAGTAACCGGACCGGTCGGCGTCACGCGCGGAAAGATAAGTGAGCCGCTTGTCAATCGTTTGCTCAACGACGTGGGCGACAATCCGGATCAATTGCCGATTCTTCAGCACGCGCTGATGCGAACGTGGGAATACTGGCAGACACACAGGCGGGACGGCGAGCCAATTGGCCTCCAACACTATGAAGCCATCGGCACGATGTCAGACGCGCTGTCGCGCCATGCTGACGAAGCATTTAATCAACTGCCTGACGAGCGCAGCCGTCTGATTGCCGAGAGACTCTTCAAAGCTCTCAGTGAGCGTGGCGCTGACAATCGCGAGATACGCCATCCGACCCGGCTCGACGCGTTGTGTGAGATCGCCGGTGCGAGTATGCGAGAGATGATCGCGGTGATCGACGTCTTCCGCGGCGGCGGCCGCTCTTTTCTGATGCCACCTGCCGGCGCCGAGCTGCAACCGGAAACTGTTATCGACATTTCGCACGAGAGTTTGATCCGCAACTGGCAGCGGCTCAAAGTTTGGGTAAATGAAGAGGCGCAATCCGCACGCATCTACCGTCGTGTCGCCGAGGCGGCAGTGCTTTACGGCGAAGGCAGCGAAGGCTTGATGCAGGATCCGGGGTTACAGTTCGCGCTCGACTGGCGTGATCAATCAAATCCAAACGCCGCCTGGGCCGAGCGTTATCATCCTGCGTTCGCCCAGTCGATGGCCTACCTTGATGAAAGCGCCAGAGCGCGCGAAGCGACGCGCGCGGAACGTGAGCGTCAACGAAACGCAGAGTTGGAACGCGAGCGTCGTGAACGAGAGCAGGCAGAACTTTTTGCCGAACAACAGCGGCGTGTGGCCCAACGTCTACGGCGGTTCACTTTTGCACTAATTCTTATATCCCTGCTCGCGCTGATCACGGCTGGTGCTTCGGTCTTTCTTTTCGTTAAGGCAAAGCGCAGTGAAACACTCGCTCGCAATTTGGCCAATGACTTGAACAGAAGCTTCACGGCTGAACAACAAGCAAGAAAGGATTCTGAGCAACATCGCAAGGCGGCCGAACTGGCTCAGGCAAAGGCCGAGAGCGAAAGCGTGCGTGCGCGGCAAGAACAGAGCAAAGCTGAGGCGGAAAGCAAACGTGCTGACCAGGCGGCTCGTGTCGCCGCTGCACGCGAGGCCGAGGCGCGGCAGGCAACGGAGAGGCAGAAGGCTGCCACGGAGCGCGAACACCTGGCGGCAGAACAAGCCAGGCAGGCCACAGAGACGATCAAGAAATCGAAGGAAGCGAACGAAAAGTTTCGCGACGCCGTTGTGATTGCTCAGCGCGCCGGTTATGCAGAGGCAGATCAAATGCTTGCTGCTGCCATCGAGGGTTATCAGAATAAGATCGCCTTAAACCGCGAAGCTGAGGCTGATGCTCTTGTTGAGCGCGGCTATATCAAGTACACACGCGGTTACCAGAATTTCGTCAAGCTCGGCGGCAATCTGACGGCTAGAAACAGAACTGCGGACGGTGTTGCGAGGACGCCTGCGAAGGTGGACGCGGATAAGGCTGTGGACCACTACGACTCTGCCGCCAAAATTTATGCAAGTGTCGGTTCACCGAGTAAGGCCGGAGCTACATTGTTTTCTCTTGGCACGATTCTGATGAGATTCGCGAGCGATGTCCCCGCTGTGCGAGCGAACTGGAATAATGTCGCCAATCTGCTGACTGTGAACTCGGCGGAAAGTGAGTCACCTGACTTCAGTGTTTATGTTAGAGCGGTGCCTTTCACTCACGACGATCTTAGCGCTCTCGGGGTCAACCAAAAATTAAGAGAGCAATACCGCGACATGGCGGTCGAGCGATTCGAAAACGCGCTGAAGTATTACCAGCAAGCTTACGACGAAATGACGAAGGCCGGTCGCCAGATCCCCTTGTCGCTGCGCGCGGCCAGGATCAATTCTGCGTTTCAGGTCGCTGACATCAGCCTGCGAGAAGCGAATCGGCTGGAAGAGGAGAAGGCTTCTCCGGATGAGATCGCTCGCCGTCGAAGAAAAGCCCTTTCCTACATGGAGCAAATGCTTGGTTTTTATGAGGGCCACCCGGGCGATTATGCGTATCTTCTCGTCTGGCTCCGCGGGCTATATTTGGATCTCGGCGATACCGCGACTGCTGACCGTTACCTTGAGAAGGCCATCGATGCTTACACGACGAACCGCAATGGTGGCTATATCAGAGCCAGTGCACTAAGTGCGATGGCCGACGTGGCCGCACAAGCAGAGCAATGGAGGTCTGCCGGCGACCTCTATCGAAAGGCGCTGGAGGCGCATAAAGCAACCGGCGATCTGCTGGGCCAGGCAAGTGCGCAATACGGTATTGGTTGGGTTTACGAGAAGCAGGAGGGCGGGACGTCGTTCGAGAGTGCGATCGAGAACTATAAGCAGGCCGTCGTCCTGTACAAGCAGAGTCCTCAGAAAGATCCGGAGTTGGCAAAGAAACTTCTACATATCGGGCAGGTCGCGAGAGGCGTTAACGATTATGATCTGGCGGTCCAGGCGTTTGATCTCTCAGTGGCCTACGCCTCAGGCGTTACCCGCAACGATATCCAACGCGACGAAGCGCAGGCCTACGCAGAGGCCGGTGCGATGTACATTGCGATGAAACAGATGGATAAGGCCCTCCAGTCTTACAAGAGCGCGCTCGAGATCTACACCTCGCTCGCTTCCTCGCCGTACAATTTCGAGGGCACCAAAGAGGACGCTGAAGAAGAGGTCGAACGCATTGGACGGATCGTCAAGGAACTTACGACCGGCAACTGGAGGGCGCAGCACGGAACGTAAGCCATCTGTGGATTGCGGCTAAGCGTCCTTAACATACTTCAATGGCGAGTCTGTTAGCAGCGAGCGCAGCTTCGTTAACTGCTCTTCAGTCGAATTCTTCATCCAGCCTTCGGGCGAGAGCTTGTACGCTTCCTGAAGCATCTGGCTGGCATTACTTTCATCGCCAATCCCGACATACGCCTCAGCCATCGTCGCTCGCACCCAGTACTTCGCGGAATCGGAGAGATTCTTGTCATTCAACAACGGTTCACAGATCGACAGCACTTCTTTCCGAATGCGCTCCGCGTCGACGAAATCTGCAATCGCTTCAGCACGGCTTTCTGCATTCGCTGCTCTGACGTTCAGCAAGTAAGCGAGGTTGATTCCATTGTAGTAGTCGTTGCGCAGATAAAATCCTCGACCATACGCACGGATTGCTTCATTTAAGCACCTTTTATCGGTGGTCTCTTCCCAACGCCGCTTCTGTATCGCTCCGCAAAGCCCCAACGTCTCGGTATCGTTCGAAGTCTCCGGTTCGAGCACCTGCAAGATATTGGCCGCTTCCTCGAGTGCCTGTTTCGCTGTTGGATATTCACTTTTGTAGGTTGCCAGCGCGAGACGTTGAAGAAGCGTCGGGTCTTCAGATCGATCCGGGTACTGAGCTTTCATCAGACCGCGAACGGTTGCAAGCAACGTCTTCGCGGTCACAAAGTCGCCGCGCTCCTGCGCCTCATCCGCCTGCTGCATTAGCATAGTCGCTGTCGTGGGATCTCCTTGGGAGACTGGTCGGTTTTCTGTGATAGTCTCCACTAAAGCCTGTGCTGCAATTCCACTTGTTAATGCCGCACCACCTTTCCCGCGAAGAGGTGGAGTTAGACCATTGAGAAATGTGTAAACCGGACTGTCATTTCTTGGCGGCTGCGTGTTGAGGATTTCATTGATCGCTTCGGTCAACGCTTTACGAAACCGCACCACCTCATCGTAGCCAATGTCCTCTCCGAGGTGGTGATACTGTCTGACGACGACGTGGTTCACGTCGAAAGGCAAACGCTTCATGCCATCTTCGGCGATCACGATCGTCGTGTAAGGCCTGAGCGCGTGACGCACGCCCAGCTCGTAGAACGCATTGTTGTTGGCAGTGGAAAGATCGGCGACAACGACATCAGCTTCCAGGAGTTGTTCGTACATCCAAACGTCAATCACGCCGGAGTGAACGATGTCGTCGGCGCGGATGCATTTCAACTGCGCGTCTTTGACTGCGGGCTCGATGATGTTGCGATAGGTCTTATCGAGATCGAGCGTGCGGCCTGACTCGAAGTCAGTCTTCTTGCCGAATCCCATAACCACGAAACACACGCCCCTCGTTTCGTCTGATGTATTGGTAGACATTGGTTTGTCCTCGTTTGAGAGTAATCCTCTTTGGAGTGCGGCGGCCTGGCGCCGCTTTGGTCTCGATCCTGGCGCGACTATAACAAAGCGGCGCCAGGCCGCCGCACTCCAAGGAGGTGCTCATTTAGTTTAGCTTCTCTTTCTCCAGAAATAGTCTGGCGATCTCCAACTGTGCCAGTCCGCGGACCTCGCGTACTTTCAAACTGTCCGCGAGATTCACAACGTTCTCAAAGTCCGCTGAAATCAACGGCTCAATAGCACTGCGAAAGCCGAAGCCGAGTCGAGGCGCATCGGCTTGGCTTTCAGTCCGCCAGACTCCTTTTATTCCCAGCTTCGGCGCCGAATTGTCTTTCAAGTCAAAGCGATCGAGTTTACTGATTGATTGCAGCGACTGTCCGAGTGCTGCAAGAGCTTGGTCGCGGTCGACTCTTGCTATGAGAGCTACTCTGCCAAGAAGAATTCTTGCGACGTTAGAAGACGGTTCTTCTTTTCTGAGTTCACGCTCAACCTCATTCAGCAGATCAAAACCTTTTTGCTGCGCGAGTTTTACTTCCTCAGCCGTCGCGCCTTGCGAATTCTGATCGCTAAAAAGAGTTTGTGCCATCGCAATCTTCACAACTGCTCGGCGCGTGGGGTTAGCGATCTGCGGTGTCAGTTCCGCGGCTTTGTCAAATTCTTTCTTCCGAACATACGACAAGGCTGACCGATATAGAAGGAAGGAAATGGTGTCTGCCTGAAGTGTCTCATCAGAGATCTTTTCAGCAATCGACTTACCGCGCAGGTAGTCTTCGACGTCCGTAGCAATTGCCGCTTCGACGTATGCCAGATTGCGAGCTGCAGGGTCTGCTGTCTTTTCAGCACGTTCCTCAAGCGTGGCAATGCGTGACTCGTACAGTTCTTTCTCAGAGCGTGGCGGATCGCCGCCCGGTCTGCGGTTGTTAGCGAATGGATCTCCTCGACCAGTGGGGAAAAGTTCGCTTTCCAGTTCTGTGAGATATGCCTTCAGCGGGACAGAAAATTCAGGTGCGACTGAATCGTAACGCCTCAAATTACGATTTCCAAAGACCCAAACTTTCTGTGCTCTCTGTCGGTCTTCTTGCGTTTCGAGCGGCAAAGGCCGAGTGAAGAACATCTGATAAGCGGCCAGTAGAAATCGATGTGCGCGTTCTGGCTCGGTATTGAAAGGCGGCGGTTCGTTTCGAAACATCGGGTTCATGGTCATGATCACCACACCAGCCGCATTTGATGAAAAGCTCAGACCCGGTTGAAAAAGATAGCCGGCGAGGATATCTGCTTCAGATGGATCCGCAACGGCGCTGCTGAAACGCGCGAGTGCCAGATCGAAAAGTTGATTAGAGAGATTGAGGTCTTTCTTTCGCAATCCAGTCATCAAGTTTTGCAATGTAAACGACAGGCCGTCAGTGAGGCTGCGCCGCGCGAGATCAAAAGCAAGTTGGGGATTCGTATCGAGAGCCTGCTGCGCAAGCCACAACAGCTGTTCGCTGCGAGCTGTGCGGTCGTCAAAGGCGCCACGATCCTTCCGAGGCTCGGGTTGTTGTTCGGCAATCTGCTCCACAAACTTGTCGGCGAGTTTTGGATCGTGTTTGTGAGCGACTCGCAGGACCAGCGATTTCAACTGTGCTTTGTCTGACTGGCGGACGAATTCTTTCAGCGCTGGGTTTTGTTCGCTTTCAGGTACCTGATCGACAAAGTCCCACGCTTTTGTCAGCCACTTGCTGGCGCGCGACGGGTTGCGATCCCAAAGCAAATCTGCGGCGTTGGCCAAAGCTTCGACCGCGGATCTCTTGTCGTCCCATAGCTCAGCCTCTGAACCAACACGCTCTATCAGCGCGATCGCCCTTGCCTGTTGCCGCTGTCGCTTGAGATCCTTCTCGTTAACGGAGGTTGAGCGTTGTTGCGGAAAGTGTGAAAGGGAGACGATTCCGAGAATGAGAAGTAGAATCTTCATAACGTATCCCCGAGGATTGTATTCAAGAACAAGAGAGTAGCCATGAAACACGATTTAGAAAAGAGCGTAGGCTTAGAGTATCTCAGAAGATTTATCAATAGGCGATGGCTATTAGCGGCGGCGCTCATCTGCACCGGGCTTTTGCTGGCGCCGCACTTGTACGCGTGGTATCACGATGACCTCGCAGAACAGACGGGAGGAAAATCGAGTTGCTCCGACGGCTGGTACATTACAGGTTATTACGTCCCGCGAGAAGACGAACTGCCCGGCGCTGCGGAAGAGATTTACGTTGAACGTGTAGGCACTTTGAGTTTCAGCCAGGAGTTTCTTAACGAAACGCGCACTGAAGGTTGGGGAATCACGCGCTTTGGGTGGGCGCTTGGTCATTACGGCAGTGGCTGGCACCGTTCTGACGCCGGTCCGCTCGATGCTTCCGGTAATGTGCTCCGTGATGGCGCTATCGCGATTGACCGTTCGTTAATTCCGCGTGGCGCGAAGGTGCAGATTTCTACGTTGCCGAGTCCTTGGGGAGCTAAGACTTTTCGCGCAACTGATACCGGCGCCGGCATCGACGGACAGCACATCGACGTGTTCACAGGAACCGGCAGCGCCGGAGAGGAGGAGACGTTCCGCATCACGTCAAACAACAATCGTGTGTGTTTCACGAATGGTGCGACGGGCGATACTCCTTCTAAGTAATTACTTGCCAGGGCAGCTGGGGCATCCTCCCTGGCACTGCCGCACGCATGAGTTATAAATCTGGCAGCAAACGATATTGTTAGCATCGCATTGATTGAATCTGTCCAGACACTTTTGGCAGCAACTCAATTGGGGACTTGCCGCAGGAACCAGTAGTGCGGTCAAGCATATTAGCAACGCCGCTACAGCCAGCAATCGATAACGTAATGATCCAAATCTCCTCGGATTTGTCGTCATAATGATCCTCCTTGCAACGGTTTCACGATGCATATACCACTATGAGAGTACAATCACAATTGCTTTTGATTGGCTGTTTTTGTCGCATCGTAGGTTTGAGGTGCCAGCTGGACAACCAGGGACAATTTGGATCGACTCGGCACTTTCCTTAATTCTTATGTGCTTTTTGTGCTTCTTTGTGGCTAACAAAAGCTCAAGCATGACTTTGAGGCAAGCCCACCGCTGATGAAAAAACTTCGACATGGGTACGAACGCCGTGTTCGCCTGGTCACGCTCCAAATTGGCGTTAATTTCGAAAAGTGAGGAATCGTATCGACGCGGGTAGTTTGCCAAAAGAGATGCAGGCGCATCATTATCCGATCCTTTACGAGGTTGAGGAGACTCACTGGTGGTATGTTGGTCGACGGCGAATTATTCGATGCCTCGTCGAGAAAATCGGGTCAACCCTGAACAATCCGAATCCAAGAATTCTAGATGTAGGCTGCGGCACCGGAGCCAATCTCAAGATGTTGGCAGACTACGGTAAAGCAGAAGGCGTCGACATTTCTCCACAAGCCATCGAATTCTGCCGCGAGCGCGGTCTGGATTCCGTTAAGCTCGGAGCAGCCGAGCATCTACCATACGAAAGCGACTCTTTTGAACTAGTCACCGCACTTGACGTCGTCGAACACCTTGACGATGACGTTGCCGGACTGCGAGAGATGAGAAGAGTATTGGGTCGCGACGGACGTCTCCTATTGTTTGTTCCAGCGTTTATGTTCCTTTGGGGCGTGCAGGATGAAGTCAGTAACCACCGGCGCCGCTACACGTTGCCGAGTTTGCTGAAGGCGGTAGAAGCGGCCGGGTTTTCCATAGAGTGGACCAGCTACGCAAACATCAGCTTTTTTCTTCCCGTGCTTGTTGTGCGTTCCGTGATGCGCTGGTTGAGTTTGGGCGCGGCTACGGAATACGGCATAAACATCTCGCTAATGAACAGACCGTTTAGCTGGTTGTTCGCTGCTGAGCGTTTCGTTTTTAAACGCGGAAGACTCCCGTTTGGCGTCTCGATAGTCTGTATTGCTCGGCGCGTAGATTAGTGTGTTACTTCGCGACTGGACGAGGAAGCGAACGCGCTTCCCGCTTCTGCTTGGGTGAGAACCGATACCTCAAGAGATTCGAGGTAAACTCGAGGATCGCTCGCGGCTTTACGAACGAGCCTCTGTTATCGTTGATAGAAAAATGGACAGGTGTTTCACCAATCTTCAGGCCGAGTTCGCGGGCTCGGATCACTATCTCCGCATCGGCAAACCAATCGTCTGATTCGAGGTGTAGCAGTTCGTACTTATCGCGCCGGATGATTTTAGGTTTAGAGTTGATGTCGCGGACTTTGAATCCGAAAAGCAGGCTGAAGATCGTGTTGTACACCATTGAGATGAAGCGGCGATACAGACCATCATCGCGTACGACGCGGTATGTCTTCGCCAAGTCCAGATCCTCCAGTTCACATTTCAGCAGACAAGCAATTATGGATTCCGGTGGGAATTGCCCATCGCCATCGATGACTCCGATGTACGTACCGCGCGCCGCGTCGAGACCCATGCGCATGTCCCATCCCATCATTCCTTGTTTGGGGCGGATTACCGTGCGGATGTTGTCTGCGGTTTCGGCGAGTTTTGTGACTACTTGGGGTGTTTCGTCATCGCTTCCTTCGATGTAGTTTCCGACGAGCACGAGCTCCCAGGAAAAATTGCATCGCGACAACGTTCGCTGCAAACGTTCGACGAATGGAATAATATTTCGTCCGCTGCGGTAACAAAGGACGACGAGTGAAAAATGGGGCTCGCTCACGCGGCGATGTTATTACGTATTCCAATCTGCCTGCAACGACGTATCTGACAGTTAAAAATCATGCGGATCCTAGTTACTGGTGCGTCGTCGTCTCTCGCAGTTGGCGTGCTGCGTCAGTTGCTCTTGAATAGCGACTTGGAACTTTGGTGTGGCCGTCATCGAAAAGAAATTCCTATCGTCGATCCGAGATTGCACGTGATCGATTTGGATCTCGAATCCGACTTCAGTGAAGCCTTATCGCGCACGCCTTTTGATATGGTCATTCACTTTGCGGCGCTGACGCACGCTTCCGATAAACAGCAATACTGGAAGGTTAATCTGGAAGGAACAGTTCGCCTGGCTGAGGCAGTGCGCGAAAATGGTTGTCGCCGTTTCGTGTACATTAGTACGCGTTGTGCAACGCACGGCAGTGGAGCGTATGGCGAGTCGAAACTTGCGGCTGAGCAGGCACTTCAAAAGTTGGAGTGGGAAAGTTTATTAATCATTCGTCCCGCTGAGATCCACGGTGGCGGAGGCAACGAGGGCATTGATCGCATGCTAGCGATCGCGCGCAGATGGCGAATCGTTCCGGCACTCTTCGGCCGCTCTAATCTGCTGTTTGCTCCGATGCACGTCGACGACTTTAGCAAGGTGGCCGCCGAACTCATCCAACAACGCCATGAAGGAGTCAGAATCGAGAACGTGTGTGGTCCTGAGGACTTGAGTGGATTCGCGCTCGCGTACCGCATCTCGAAATATTATCGCGCAGTTCCGCTACCGTTGTGGTGGCCTGCGGTGGCCGTTTGTTTGAAGGCGTTAGACAAACTCGGATTTGCAGTCGTCAAGCAGGACCAGTTGACGCGCTTGATTGGTAACAAAACGGGAACTGCTAAGACTGCCAAGAGCAACGCCGAAGCGGCAAGACGTTTTCTTGCGAACTGAATGGGCCATCAACTGCCCGATCAAATCGAACGATTGCTCGCTTCCTTGAAGAGTGGGTGCTTGATGCCGAAAGCGGTTCCGCCCACGCTTCCGAGAAATCCGCCAGTCAGAATCGACAACATTCCAATCGCCATTCCCCGCGCGCAATTTTCACCAGGAAATTTTTCAGGAGTGGACAAAGTTATATAGACCAAGGCGGCACTGAAATAGAGCACCACGGCTCCAGAAATCATGGCCACTGCGGATGTTATCAACACGTAAACAAGATTTCCCAGAAATCGAAGCCAGACGCCTCCGTTGTTCTTCGACCTCTTGGATGAATCAAGTGTTGGCAGGTCGCCTCCTTCCACAACACAGCCACATTGAGGACATTCAGTTACATAGTTGTAATTAATTAAGCTGTTACAGGTTCGACAATTCATCGCTTCCCCAATTCTGCTATCGCTGTCTACAAGCGCCGGAAACAGCCGACACATGGAACGTAAAGCGCTTCGAAACGCGTGTAGAGCGTTAGCGAAATCAAGTTTGAGCAAGGAATATGCCGCTATCCACCGGCGGTTATGGATTCGGTGGCGACACTGACGGCCCGCCAACGGCGTGAACTCAATCGTAGGTTCGAATTTCTATCAAATGCTTATTCGGATCATTCATGTAAAGAGTCGGCGCCGGCCCTCTGGCGCCAGATTCAACTCCTGGACCGAGATTGTTACCGACCGTATGGTACGAATCGCCATACGGGATTCCCTTGGCTTTCACTCGCGCGAATGCGTTATCAAAGGCTTCGCGTGACAATGCAAAGGCAAGATGTTCATTCCCGCTAGTGCCCCACGGCGCTAACTGCAGGGTGAAATCGTTGCTAACTCTTATTACCGTGAATGGTCCGTCCTCACCTTCCAACTCAAAGCCCAAGACGTTGATGTAAAAATCCACGCTTGAGGCTATTTCATTAACGTTAAGTATCAAGTGATCAATAGTAGCCATATGGGCCTCAGTTTGCGATGTGCATGTTCAAGAAGTGTATCAGTTTTATTGGACCACTAGTAAATCCTCTGTGGACCGAGTTGGGCCGTTGCTCTGACACAAATCTCCATCAAAAAGTCATAACAACTAAATAGTGGCCTTTGGAACGAACTTGATCCTGTGTTCTTCACGTGACGCCTTCTTTGGTTCGTACTAAATGACGCCAATTCGCGGAACAAACTTCCTTTGCATCCGCGTTCTCGTGATCTGCCCAGAATGGAAAGGCAAATACTCATGCGTTTGATCACCCTTGCAGTCTGCATCACAATTCTTTCAGTAACCTGTGCGCAAGCCCAACTGATTTCGTCTCGCAAACCGGACGGTCTCATCTTGTCAACTGGCAACCTGTACTTCACGACTCACGACGCTGCAGGCGCCACTGTTTGGAGAACATCTCAAACTTCAGTTCCTGGTCAGGAAACCGTCCTTTATTGGGAAGCGGGAGCGAGATTTGGTGATATTGTTTTTGCTCAGGTGAGTGGTAGCTTCTTCGGATATTTCTTCGCACAAAATGCGGGAATCATAACTATCAAGCGCGTCCCTCTCACCGGAGGAAACGCTACAACGCTCGTGACTATCACAAACGTCGATATAGCCAACAGCCATCGCAACCTCGCTACCGATGGCGTAAATCTCTACTGGCAGGATGACCGTGCCGTGCGAAAGATGCCAATTGGCGGTGGAGCCGTGACTGTGCTTGACCAAGCCACACCGAATACACCTACGGCGGGCATCGCTCTGCAAGTTGACAGAGTGATATATGCTTCAGTGAAAGAAATTCGTTTTGTGCCTAAAATCGGCGCCATTACCAACCCGGCCGTCAGAGTTATTGCCCAGGCATCAAGTACCGTTACGGCACTTCACGTGGTGTCCAATGGCGTTTATTGGGGTGAGCGAAGCGGTCCTGTTCGGGTGAAGGTTGGTTCCACTATTAAGACACTTCCTTCAACGGCTAACCTTGTACCAACCTCGATTTCGTCGAACGGTTTTACGGCTGGCGCGATGGAAGTGTGGACGCAGTGCGGATCACAGTCATGTCTATTACATATTGAAACTCCAGTCAGCTCTGGTGGGTCAATAGCAATCGGCGCTGATGCCATCGGCGCTACCGTGTTGTCTTCGGGAAAGATCTTTTGGGGCGACGCTGCCGGCGTGCATCGCCGGTGACCTGAGGCGGCAATTCAATGGAAATTTATCACTCGAATTTTGAGTGGTTTCTTACGTGAGGCAACAGGTGGTTATGGCTACCGTTTTTCTTTCCTGGAGCGCTCTCTACTTTGGAATCAAATATTATCAGGCGATTGAAGTTGAGCGACGCCGCGCGCTGATTGCCGAGAACTCCGCGCGCGAGTCTGAATTGCGCGCGCTGCGTTATCAAATCCATCCTCACTTTTTGTTTAATACTCTCAACGCGATCTCTATTCTGGTGGTTGAAGGACAGGCCGAGGCGGCCATGTCGATGATCAGTCGGCTGGCTGATTTCTTCCCCGCAACGTTGGAGGCGCCAGCGGTCAACGAGGTGAGTCTGGACGACGAACTATTTCTAGCCAAACAGTATTTGGAAATCGAAAGACTCAGATTGGGCGAGCGACTGCGCGTTGAAATTACAGTGGATCCAGCTCTGCTTTCATGTTTGGTTCCACACCTCTTTTTGCAACCGCTGCTTATCGTGCGCGATTACGGCATGAGCGTAAGCAAGACAGGCCCTGAGATCATCGGGTTCCAAATCAGGGTAGTCCGTGAGGATCGTCTCAGGAGTTTCCCCTTGAGCAAGCAAACTGAGAATGAGTTCGACGGAGATGCGCATACCACGAATGATGGGTTTACCACCAAAAATCTCGGGGTTCACTGTTATGCGTCTAAGAATTGTCTCGTCGATCACGGTTATTGGTTGTTTCTCTTGTAAGTCTTAGCGAGCACTTTGTTCGCCAGGACATTGCAGATTCAAAGAGGCTCGGAGGTCACGCCATCGAGTGCAAAACCACAATTCGGACATTTCTCGTCGCCGAAGAAAAGCGATCTTCAGACCACTAGTTAGCGGGCGGTCACACCCGCTTTCTATGTGGCTTTTTCTCCCGAGACGCAAAAACGCCACACCGTCGGCGAATCCAACATTCCTCCATTTCTTCCGAAATACTTAACTTTCCTTCTCTTGCGCACGCGTCAGTGCTGGCATATCGGTTGCCACAAACTTCGCCGACTCCCCACTTTCATCTGTCTGAACACTTACTAGTTACTATTCGGGGCATCCGTTTTACATGAACCTTTTACTCTGCCGACGGCGGTTCAGGGCTGAGTCCTGGGTTCTATGCTCCGACGAACTCAACGCGTGGCCGAACTCTCTCTACTGCCCAGTTCGAAGCCCGCGGACGAAGAGTTCTCTTTAAGCTAAATGTTTTAGTTTTCGACCGATCTTGCAATGGTCGGTCTCGTACAAGAACCACGTTAACCAATGGGAGAAAGGTACGAAGTATTATGGAAGTGAAACTCTTTCGGCAGCGTCGCTCGCTACGTATGGCGACGTTGCCTTTTTTACTTTGTTTGAGCGTGATGACTATTTCCACGCTCGCTTATGGACAGGCGGCAACCGGCCGACTCTCTGGAACCGTGTCCGGCCCCGACGGTCTCATTTCGAATGCCACTGTGGTCGTAACCGACAATCAAACCAAACAGTCAAAAACGGTTACGACGAACGATCAGGGAGCCTTCAGCTTTCCACAACTTGCCGTGGGCAGTTATACCGTTAGTTTTTCAGCTCCTGGTTTCAAAACGTTCAACGCCAACGACGTGAAAATCGACGTAGGCAAAGAATATGTCTTGACACCCACACTGGAGATCGGCGCGATTGAAGAGAAAGTAAACGTTGTTGCAGGCGCCGATATCGTGAACTCAACCAATGCTGAACTCAGCAATACCGTAACTGAGACCCAGTTGCTTGGTTTGCCTATCAACGGACGCGATCCTTCCAGTTTGATTCAATTACAACCCGGAGTGAGTCAAGGCGGTGAAGTTAACGGGCAACGGACCTCCGCTCAAAACATTACTCGCGATGGTTTGAACGTCCAGGATAACTTCATTCGTGAAGGCAATTTCAATCCGGATCGACCTCGGATCGATGACGTTTCGGAGTTCACCATAGTTACGCAAAACTCCAATCCCGCGTTGGGCAGTGGCGGCACATCTCAAGTGCAGTACGTCACCGCGCGTGGTGGCACAGATTTTCATGGTGCTCTCTACGAATACAATCAAAATGCCGCCCTGGCTTCTAACGGTTTCTTTAACAACCGCAACGGAGTACCCAAACCTCCCTTCAATCAGAATCAGTATGGGGGCAAAGTCAGTGGGCCAATTTGGGGTCCCGGATTCGGAGAAGGCGGGCGGGCACTCAGGCACTTGCAGAAAGCCTTCTTCTTTTTTGAGTATGAAGGACTGCGCTTGCCGCAAACAGTTTCGACGACGCGCACGATCCTTACGCCGTCAGCTAGACAGGGCATCTTTACTTACGTCGACGATAACGGTGTTACACGCCAGTTTGATGTTCTCGGAAGCCAGGGATTGAGTATCAATCCACTGATATCGAGTCGTATTCTTTCCGGTTTGCCGGCAGTGGGCAATAACAATCAGGTTGGCGATGCACTGAACACGACCGGCTTCACTTTCAGTCAGCGAGCCGACGTAAAGATAAATTTGGCAACGGCGCGCATCGACTACGATCTTAGTCCAACGAAAACCGTCAATTTCGTGTGGCACCGCACGGGCGACTTCTTCCTGCGGCCTGACACCGATTCCGGGGGATTCAATACAACGCCTTTCGGATCTCAGACAGCAACTACGAACGAGCTGATCGGGGCTTATAACTGGTCCATCACCAACAGGCTTAACAATGAGGTACGCGGCGGCTATCAGAAGAGCAATCCTTTCTTTAACACCAGCGGTCTGCCTTCTGATTTCTTCATCGGATTGCCACTTACCGATAGTCCGGAAAACAGCTTTCTAGAACAGGGCCGAACCACGAAGCTCTACAACATCCAGGACAATGCGGTCTACTTGTGGGGCAATCATTCTTTCCGCTTTGGCGGCCAGGATAACATTTACCGAATTGTTTCTTTGGGCGGGGCAGCGCTGCCTACGTTCTTTCTCGACAACTCCAACTTTCCCAATTTCGGATTTGTGCCGGCGGATACTCCCGGAATTCCGTCGGTGTTCACGATACCGAATCTAAGCGATCCCAATCAGGTCGCCACGGCAAACGCATTGCAATCGCAACTTGCCGGACTCGTTGGAGAATCAGAAAACACATTCAACGTGATCAGCAAAACCTCGGGCTTTGTACCCGGCGCGCCTAGTATCAACACCCTGAACTACAACAACGTGTCGTTCTACGTGGCCGATCAATGGCGCGTTCGGCCCAGCCTGACGCTTAATCTCGGAGTACGCTACGAGCTGTTCACCGGCATCAAGGATCCCAGTGGTTTGCGGCTCGAAGTTGTGACTAATGGACAGAGTCCCAGCGATGCGCTACTGAATCGAAATGGAACTTTTGATTTTGTTGGAGGCAACGCCGGTTCACCCGGGCTGTTTTTCAAACCCGACAAAAACAACTTTGCTCCCAACTTTGGTTTTGCGTGGGCCCCGAACTTTAAGAACGGATTCGGTCGCAGGCTCTTCCCAGGCGGGACGGTGATTCGCGGAGGTTTTAGCGAGAGTTACATCAACGATGAATTCGTCCGCTCACCTGATAACGCGTTGCAGAATCAGGGACTCTCAGTCACGCCGATCAACTTTGGCCTAACTGGGGTGATAACTAACCCGCCGCCAGTGCCTGTACCTCCCTTTACGCCGCCACCATTGACCTTCGCCAGTATCAATGCTTTGGCGCCTGGCGCCAATGTGGCGTTTCTCATTGACCCGAACCTGCAATTGCCGCGGGTTGAGCAGTACAACTTTGGTATACAGCGCGAAATCGGATTCAAGTCTGTGCTGGAAATTCGCTACGTCGGAAATCGCAGTCACGAACTGATTCGGACTATCGATATCAACCAGGTGGACATTCGTAGCAACGGCTTTCTTTCCGACTACATTCGGGCGCGCTCGAATCTGTTATTGACAGGTAACGCGGCGTGTACGCCAGCGCAAAATGCAGGTTGCCAGACACTGACAGTCTTCCCGCATCTCGCAAACGGTGGTTCATTGAACAGCGCGGCAGTGAGAAATCTGCTGTTGAATGGTGCAGTAGCTGATCTGGCGCGCCGGTACGTGACCCTGAGCCAAACAGGATCCGTGCAGATACTTCCCAACCCGAATATGGGAATTCTCGACATACTCGGCAACCTCGGTACGACTAATTACAACGCGTTGCAGGTCGAGTTGCGGCGCAGGTTCTCGAACGGGTTGTTACTACAAGCCAACTATACTTTCCAAAAAACTCTGGACAACATTAGTCCGGGCAATCCGGGCTTGAACAGCGAAGATCAGACGAGGGTTGCAGCTTTCCTGGACAATCAGAATCCGCATCTCGACTATGGGCGCGCGGATTTTGATCAGACCCACGTCTTCAATCTCAACGCGGTTTACGATTTGCCGTTCGGAAAAGGAAAGCACTTTTTCAGCGACAGTGGTGGCGCGGTTGACCGGCTCGTCGGAGGTTGGCAATTGGGCGGCATTCTGCGCATCAACACAGGTACACCGCTGACGATCGTTGATCCGAGAGGTACGCTGAACCGTGCGGGCAGATCAGCAAATCAGACGGCCGTCACTAGCCTGACGAATGCTCAAATCAGCGACTTGATTGGCATTTTCAAGCAGAACGGCATTGTCTACTACATCAATCCTTCGGTGATTGCCCCCAACGGCCGCGGGGCAGCAGCGTTTGGCCAGCCTGCGTTTCCGGGTGAGGTATTCTTTGACAATGGTCCGGGTCAGTCCGGCACTTTGGCACGGAGTACTATTAATGGACCACTGTTCACGCAGCTGGACATGTCTCTGACAAAGAGCATCCGGTTAACTGAAAGGATGCGTTTCCAAATCCGTGCGGACGCATTCAATGTTCTGAATCACACTAATTTCCTAACAGGAATTCTTACCCCCGGTTTAGGTTTAGGTGGAACCAGCAACACTATTTTCAATGTCAACAGTCCGACTTTCGGTCAGATCACTTCGGCGAACACCATCGGTGGCAGCGGACTTAACCGTGTTATCCAGGTTGCAGGCCGATTTGAATTCTAAACCGTAATCACTGAACTCTTTCGGAGAAGGGTGGCAACTCGATCAGGTTGCCACCCTTCTGTGATCTAACATTGGAGGTGGTGTGTAACTCAGGAAATCATTTGTGCTTCTTTGTGGCGAAAACTACTTTTGAGGCTGAGACCCACTATCGAGCTTGCCGAACGTCTCTTTATCTCCATCAGGACTGTTGATCACCACGTTTCAACAATACTCTCAAACTGGAGGCGCATACCCGCTCCGAAGCAGTGTCACTCGCCTTTCAATCCAAACTCGTAAACCCAAAATAGGCAGCTCTCACATGCAAAATGGGTAATACTGCCGACGCGCGAGCAGCGCGTGCTCCGCTATTCTGCCCGCGAACTTGGAACTATGCGGAGAGTGGAGTAAAGGCTATGCCACGGTACTTGATTGAACGCAGTTTCGCAGAAGGTCTGAAGCTCGCTACTACTAGCGAAGGAGCTGAGATTTGCGGTTCGGTGATCTCAAATAATCTCGAAGACAACGTGACGTGGATCCATTCTTACGTCAGTAGCGATCGCAAGAAAACCTTTTGCATCTGCGACGCGCCTTCACCGGAAGCAATCAGACGCACGTCCGCGCGAAACAATCTACCCGTTGACCGTATCACAAAGGTTACTGTCCTCGATCCGTATTTCCACCACTAGCTCCTAATCGGATTCCTCGCAGTACGGAATGCAATTAGGCGAAAGACGCGAGACGCGCTCAACGCGCTGCTTAGGAGAGATCTGTCTTAACACAACCACTTCGAAAGGAGCAGTCATGAAAGCTCGTACATTTATTCTATTGATCGTTGCTGCGCTAACCAGCATTAGCACCACACCAACTCCGCTTGCCGCGAACAGTCTGGAACCGCTTCTCCAAACACCTACAACTATACCGATGCTGCCCGGCTCTGTGCAGCAGATCAAGGTCGCTCCCGGCCATCAAACGAACCCGCACGTCGCGTGCAGCCTCGCGTCGTACACCGACGACGATTTAGAAGGCACTTCGCTGATCAAGTATTTTGATTTTGCCACCAATACAGAGCAGATCGTACCCGGCAATGGGCTGGACCGACTCTCTAACACTGACGGACAGCGAATCGCCTTCACTCAACTCGACGCCGCGGGAGACCACATTGTCGTCTACGACATCGCGTCGCAAACCACTATCTCAGTACCCGGCAACAACAATTGGTATCCGGTGCTTGGCGGGAACCTCGTCGCTTTTGTGCATGGATCTTCCTTTGGCTCAGACGATGAGATCGTTGTCTATGACCGAAACACAGGAAATGTCACCCAACTGACCAACGACACATTGATCGATCGTCATCCGGCAGTGAGTCCGGATGGCAGCGTCATTGTGTGGGAGAAATGCCAGGCCAACCAAACTGGATGTGACATCTACTCGGCTACTCAAACTGGCCCAGGCGCGTTCACCACACGACAGCTTACTGGCGCAGGCGAAGATCAGTTCCCGGATACTAATGGTCAGATCGTCGCCTACACCTCCGACAAGAGTGGCGAGAACGACATCTATTTTCAACGGCTCGGCAGCTCAACGGAGATGCATCTGTCGATCCCGGGCGATCAACGCGATCTTAGTCTTTCGGGCAACCTGATTGCGTTCGAGTCAGGGACTCCCGGGAGTTATGACATCTTCCTGTATGACCTGAGCACCGCACGTCTCTATCGAGTTACGAATACACCGGAAGTCGATGAGACGTTGACTGATGTTATTGCTGGATGCAATGGCATCAATCGAATTGTCTATGCAATACCCGGCGGGTTTGGTGACTTCGATATTTGGGGATTCAATTTCCAGCTTAGTGACTCAACGGCCGATCAACTGAATGATCTCATTGCGCTGGTTCGTAGTTTCAATCTACCCGCCGGGACCGAGAACAGTCTCGTAACCAAGTTGCAGGATGCACTCACGGCACTCGACCTTTCAGACACAGCAAGCTTCTGCGACTCACTCACCGCCTTTGCCAACGCCAGCCAGGCCCAGGTCGATAAAAAGTTGACTGCCGATCAAGTCATGCAACTGGTGAATTTGGACAACGGAATCAAGAGCGACCGCGACTGTCAATAACATTGAAAGGAGAAACACAAAATGAAAAAAGCATTGACCATAATCACGATACTCGTTTTATCCTCTTAACCGGCATTCGGCACGTCTACGTGATCTGGTATGGCTGCTGGCAAAATAACTGTGGCCTCATGGGTGACGCCAACTCGGAAGTAGTCATATCCGATTTTCTCTCGACCATCGGAAACACACCGTACCTGGCGATCAACGAAACGTATCCAGACTCGTCAGGACAACCGGCCACCAGTTCGGAAAACGCTGATAAGTGTCAAAACACTTTCGGCCAAACTTATTTGGCATCGAACGGCGCCCGCGCGAACGTACGCCTCGGATCGGCCGGCGACTATCTCATCCCCGCAGTGGACACTCTTCGCAACTTGTTTTCCATCTAGTTTCCTCCTCCCTTTAGAAAACACAAAAGCACAAACGTTACTGCGCAGATTGTTTGCGCCCTTAGTCTGTAGCGACTCACTGAGGGAATTTAAGAGCGGTTTTCGCGTTAGTACGTCAAGCAGGAACAAATTGCCCAGAGGATTCTGGACCAGGCTTTGTGAATTGTTGTCAGCCTGTAAACAGTGTCCTGCTACTGTTAACAAGGAACAAAGCCATCCAGGTCCTCGTCAAGTTCAGTCCCGGGCTTAAACTCAGCGGCATTCCTTAAGACCGGAGCTGAATAACTCACCATTTAAGTACCGGTCTAACCGGTAGGAGGTCTATATGCCTAATCCGTCAACCGAGTCTCCGTCTCCCTCTCAACCCATTCCGCCTCCAGGTAGTAATGGGCTGGAAGATGAAACGGAAAACGATCAACGAAGTTACCCAAGAAAGTACAAGCTGGAAGATTTTAGTCAGCAAGCTATTAACAGCGGACAACAAGAAATCAATTACTTGATGACAGATGTCGACGAGAAGATCGTCGCTGCTCTCAAGGAATTCAGCACTGTGATCGCGAGGTTAGCTAGCCCCGGCCAAGTTAATTGGAGCGCACTGGACAATGCACTAGATGAGGTTTCCAAAGCTACTAAAAAGGTTGCAAGTATATTTCCCCCGGGCTGTGGAAATCCAAGTCCAGAGTAGTCTTGAACCCATGGGCGATCGAATCTGCGCAACCTGTGCGGCAGCAGGAAACGTACAGTAGACAGCTTACCGTTCACTAATCATGGTCACGTCACTGATGTTACTTCCACGTTGACAAGCTACTTGCTTGTAGTCGGGTGACCAGGCGTATGCGTAGATCCGATCGCTGTTGAAACTCGTGAGCTGTTTCGACGCTCTGGTGTAGAGATCGTAACTCCAGATGTTTGAGTATCCATCTACGTTCTTTATGTAACTCAGTTCGCGGCTGTTTAAGTATTGGACGCGTTGCCACTCCTGAATCGGAATCGCAAAGTGCCTCAAAGGCTGCCCATCCTGAGCGGAAAAGATGGCCACATCACGAGTACCTGATTCGAGGTTATAACGACACGCAATGAATTGACTGTCGGGTGAGAATACCGGCATACGATACTTCTCACCCACTTTTATTGGTTCGCCGCCGTTCATCGGAACTTTCCAAACACTTACGTCCGCGTTGACGACATTATCGTAAGCAACCCACACATTATCCGGCGAGCAGGAAGGATAAAAGTTGCCATCGCTAAAGGTCAGTTGTGTAGGCTCGCTGCCATCGTCGGCATTCATACGCCAGATATTGAAAGGACCATTACGGTTAGACACAAAAACGATGAACCGTCCATCGGCTGAGGCCGTAGGCATGTAATTGTCTTCGCTGCTAGTAAGTTGGACTCGATTTGAACCATCGGGATCAATACTGGAGATATCTAGTTTATCCTTGAACATCGACGAAAACACTATCTTCCCCTTGCTGGTCCAACTCAGGCCATAGTTCAGACCAACGCCCTGCGCAATTGCAGTCGCTGTTTGAGGCTCGTCAAGGTTCGCAACCCAAATGTGCCATGAGAGATTTGTTCGTACTGTGACGATGTTGCTGCCGGATATGCCGACTCCTGCGTATTCATCGAGATCGGAAGTTATTCTCTGCGCAACTCCGTCAGGAAAACCGATCCGCCATAACTGGTGAGGCGCTGTTTCGCGGTCTCGAGCGCTAATGACCAGGCTCGTCATATCTTCCTGCCAGGCCACTTGAAGGATTGAGAACCACGACTGTTGTCCGATGAGTTGTTCGCGCCCGCTTTTCAGATCGAAACCGATCAGGTTCGTATGAAAACCTTTGTCCCAATGACTTGCGGGACAAACCACGATATTGCCATCAGGCGACCAGGCGGGCCCATAAATTGAAAGCCTATCGCCGTTGTGGCGGCTGGCAAGCACTTGTTCGTTGGCGCCGTCGATATCCGACAGCACTAACGAGAATTCACGTGTTGCTTCGTCGTTGCGAACGAAAGCAAAGCGATCTCCTTGTGGAGAGATACTGATAGGACTATCCACGCCGGTTTTCAGTCTTATCGGGTTATTGCCAGGCAATGCGAGCCGATACAGAATGCCGGATCTATGCGACTCGTTACGAGTGAAGTAAAGATCATTGTCGCGCGAGAATACGATACCGATGTAATGCACATCATCCGGAGGAATCGCGACATACGACGCGGAGTTCGCAATGTTGGTTACCTCCAGGCGTTGCTTTCCTTTTTCCTCTTCGGCATGGGCCATCCATTTGCCATCAAAAGAAATTGCTGAGCAAACAGATGTTCCGGCGTTTGTCAGCGCTTTCATTGTCCGTGCGGGAACAGTTCCGGTTGTTTGTTGGATCGGATTCACGATCCTATTAACCCAACGCGCTACACTCGGAAGGAATAAAAGCAAAAAGAGGACGCTGCTGGCGCCGGCGAAAAGCGCTGTCTTCTTGTGGGTTCTAATCTCACTCAACAGAGAATCAGCAGTTAAAATCGCCTGCGACTTGAGTCGCATGAATATCGCTGAACCAAAGCGAGCTTTGCCTGTGTCTTGTTGGCTGCCGACCGGTACGTACACGAGCCGCGATGATTGCCTCTCGGCATCCGAAGTGGAATCACCTTCAGCATTGCGCTCCAGCTCCCTTTTAAGATTGCCCAAGTCAGAAATGAGCTTGGGTGTAATTTGATATCTTTCGTCGCGGTCCTTTGCGAGTGCTTTCTTTACGATCTCGCGATAGCGGATCGGTACTTCTTTAGGGAATGTGAGTTGTGCAGCCTCTGCTTTGAGAATCAAAGCGATCGAATCGTTGCGTGACCGTGCTTCGAAAGGCGTGGAGCCGTTTAGCATTTCGTAAAGCACAACGCCGAGACTCCAGATGTCCGTTCGTTCATCTACCGGCGTTTCACGCAGTTGTTCCGGCGACATGTACTTGACCGTGCCCATTAGTGTTCGAGGCTCGGTCCGCACTATTGTTTGTGCTTCGCCAGGACGCTGTTGCTCGGGGACGACTTCAGTGAGTTTCGCGAGGCCGAAGTCCACGACCTTTACGTAGCCGTCGGGACGCAACATGATGTTCTCAGGTTTGATGTCGCGATGAACGATGCCAACTGCGTGGGCGCTGGAGAGCGCCGCGCCGACCTGAATGGCGATTTGTAATGCTTCGAGAAGTTTGAGTGGACCACGTGCAAGGTGTTCGCGCAACGTCGTACCCTGAATGTACTCCATCGCGATAAAATGCCGGCCCTTGTCCGTGATTCCGATCTCATGAATCACACATACATTGGGATGATTGAGAGCCGAGGCGGCGCGAGCTTCCTGTTCAAAACGAAGTACGCGGCTGGAATCTGTGGCGAATTCCTGCGCAATCAGTTTTAGCGCGATGTTACGGCCTAACTGCGCGTCGCGTGCGAGATAGATCTGGCCCATTCCACCCGCGCCCAGCGAGCAAAGTATTTCGTAGCGCCCCACTCTTTGACCGGTGACGAATTCGGCTGCATCGCTTGCGATTATTTCGGCAGCAAATTCGTATGCCGGAGAAGTTAGAAAGTTTTCGTTTTCGGCGTCTGCGGTGAGCAAGGCTTCCACCTCTTCCCGCATCGACGCATCATCTCCGCAAACTTCATTGAGAAAATCTGGGCGCTCGGTAGGTGGGCGGTCCTGAGCGGAGTAAAATATCTCTTTTATTCGTTGCCATCTATCATGGGTGATCATGTCAATTCTTGCATGGTTGCTGACTATAACGCGAGATTCGTCGCCTAAGTCCCTCAACCAGGATCCTTCGTTCTGGTTAGCTCTCGCTTGAGGTAGGCTTTGGCTAGTCTCCATTCGCGTTCGACCGTCGCGTGCCCAATGCCCATTACTTCCGCAGTTTCTTCAATTGTCAGGCCGCCAAAAAACCGCAATTCAACAATTCGCACTTGATCCGGATCGATCTGCTCGAGCGCGTTCAAAACGTCGTGAATCGCCAGCAGATCGACGTCAGGCTGCGCGCCAAAAGCAGCAATGTTTTTGAGTGACACGCAGTAACGATCGCCGCCCCGCTTGCGGGCGTTATGGGCGCGCGCAGAATCGATGAGAATTCGTCGCATCAGTTGCGCCGCGACGCCAAAAAACTGCGCCCGGTTTCGCCAACTCATGCTGTGCTGCTCAGAAAACTTCAGGAAAAGCTCGTTTACAAGCGCGGTGGGTTGTAACGTGTGCTCGCGTCGCTCGCGGCGAAGATAGTTGACGGCCAGCCGGTGAAGTTCATCGTAAACGAGCGCCATCAATTCGTCGCGGGCCTCTTCCTCACCATTGCTCCACCTTTCCAGCAGTTGCGTGATGCCTTCGGACGAGCGAGTCGCCATTCGCTTACTCTTTCTGTCTGGGCGAAAACATTTCGAGTGTGTGAGTGGGCCATTGCAAGGCGCCCGTTGGCGCTGATTCTAACACTTGAAAATATCTGAGGGAATGTGCCAGCGGATTACGCGTTATAAACTCAGCAAGACATAGGGAGTTTACGAGAGCGAATTGCGAATGACTCTTTTGTAAATTCCTCACCCCCCGCCCCACTGGAACAAAGCGGCCGAGGCCTGCCTCGCGAATCTCCCACTCGAAGCCGCTTTGTTTTCCTGGGGATAAACACAGTAATCGTTGACGATTTATTTGTGTACGTGCCGCTGTGGGCCACGGGTCCTAACGATCGAGTGCGGAGTGGACCAAGGTCTAAGGCTGCTTTATCCTGCGGCGAAGAAGCGCACCAGCGCGACAAGCAGCCAGATCGACGTTGGCAGGAAGGAACAGAATCCGTCTACAGAACTAGTTAACTAATCGTGACGTGCCGGCGCTCGTTTGTGTGCGTTCTTCAGAATCCGCCTGATCCAACGTAATTCAACTTCCTGCTGTTCGATCACCAATTCCAACATCCACACGGCTTCGTGATAAGGATGGCCAACTTCATTCATCACGTCGGCGAGCGTCGCACGTTCTTCAGCAAGTCTGGCTTCGACGAGCTTTTCACGGGCGCGTAATTGCTTTTGGAAACTACTCGGCCGTGCTTGCCAGGATAACGCCAGCCAAATCAAAAAAGGTTGGTGTACTTTTTGGTCCACCCAACTCTTTCGCTCCAACTCATCGGCCAGACTCTTACGGCCAGCGGCGGTTGTTTCAAGCACCCGTCGCTCCGGGCCGGCCGCCGGCGAATCACTCGAAACAACCCGCACAAGCCGCAGCTTCACGAGTTTCTCGAGTGAATAATAGATTTGTGGCCGCGAGACGGGAGCCCAGTCGCGGATCTGGCGCTCTTCAAACGTCGCATTCACCTCGTAACCATGCATCGGTCGTTCAGCCAGCAGGCTCAAGATGACCATATCGGGAATGGTCAAGCGCGTCTGGTTCGCCGGCCCACCTTTTTTGTTTGCTCGTTTTTTCTGCTTGACGGCACTCATATCGGCGACTATACTGCATCTAGTCTAACTTAGACTAGACGAGAAAAAAAATCATGATAAATAGGTCAACGCCGATACTACACGTGAAACCGGAGGCCATTTCATAATTTTCTCGCAGTTACCGACGAAGTGATGGTGCGCCGAAGACGACAATAAGAAGAAATGAGGTGCAGAAGACATGCAAAAGGAATCTCGTCAGTTAAAGGACTTGGTTTCTGTAGGTCCTGCCACGCTTGAAGATTTCGAGATGCTTGGCATTCGCAGCGTCGGGCAGTTACGTGCTCGCAGCCCGCAGCGAATGTATAGGGAATTGTGCAGATTCAAAGGCCAACGGTTGGACTCGTGCTGCTTGGATGTTTTCGTCGCAGCGGTGGCGCAAGCAAAAAATCCCGACCTTCCGATTGAGCAACGTCAATGGTGGTATTGGAGCAAGATGCGCAAGCGCGGGCAAACAAATGGCTGAAGGAAAAAGGCCGCCGGACTGCTTCCCAGCGGCCTTCTTCGTCAAATCGTGGCTTCCACAGTGGACAATCTTCGCAACTTCGCCTTCCTCACGCGAGTGCCATTATTAAAAGTCGACGACGATAGTCCCGTTGAAGCCGCAGGTGTCAACATTGAACCTAACGGTCTTGCTCACTTCTTTTCCTGCGATCTTTAATTCCACTTTGAGCTTGTAAACACCTGGGGTTAACGATTTCTGATTGGACACTCCCCCATATTCACGATGGAATTGAATTGATCCGCAAGCGGTGCCGGGAGTCCCAGTCACAGTCTGTAACGGTGCGTTGTCAACCTCCTCAACTTTCTTCGAGAATCCGAACCAGCCTCCCCAATAGCGCCTGAGGCTTATCTCGTGCGCCACGGGCACTGGCACGCCGCCTTGTGTAACCAGCACTCGCGCTCCCGTGAGAACACCTTCACCGCATAGTTCGCGAGTCTGTACGCTGGTTGCGCCGCTCGTTGGATTGGAGACAAATGTCACCGAGACGTTGGCAGTACGCTCACGCGCCACTGCCTTAGGTTCAAAGAGTACGTTGAGGTCTCCCGATCCGACCTGGTGTCCCGGTTGCAGAGTGATTGGAAATGCAGGCAGCCCTGAGAGTGTATAGTCGCCCGCATTCACACCTCCTATCGCTATGTTGGTGATCGTCAAATCACATGTGCCGGTGTTTGATACCACAAAAGGTCTTGATGACCGGCAGGGTCCGACGCTTTGAATGACCGTGGGTGGGAATTGTTGATTCGGCGACAGCCCTAGAGAGCCCGCGGCGCTCTGCCCCGTCGCTGGTACGCCTACGGTAGGATGTGCCGCATCGTCGCTTGAAATTGTAATCGTTCCTGATTGAGGTCCAGTTCCGGACGGAGTGAAGGTCACGTCGAACGGGAAGCAGGCACCGGGATGAATTACAACGGGGAAACCTCCAGAAGGCGTGGTGACGGCGAACGCCGGATTCGATGATGAAATGCCTGTTACCTTCAGATCGGCGCCTCCGGTATTGCAAACGTTGAGAGTTGCATGGCCGATGCTTCCAGCACAAGCAGTCCCAAAAGCTACGCCGGAGGGCACTACAATGTTGCCGCTCTCTGAAACACTGAAGAAGAAAGGATCGATCGAATCCGCCACCACTGTCGTGCCGTTCAGCGCAAGCAACTGGTTTGTGCCGAAGTTCGCATTGCGCTGATAGGTCACGCCCAGAGGAAAGTTGGCGTTCACCGGCGTATTGAATGCGGAGAAGACCCCGTAAAAATTCTTACCGACCGCCATCAGATTAGAGTAGTCGCCGATAGGATTAGGGCCCGAGTAGGAGCCTATGCTGTCCGGTACATTGGCGAGAATAGTGTCTGTCACCGCAGAGGCAAAGCCATCGGTTGATTGTTCCAGATGGGTCTCCCATCTATTGCCGCCGCTCGGAGTCACCAGCCGCTGATATAAGAAGCCCACCTTACCCGCAGTGGTGATGGCAAGAGCCGGATTTGTCGCGCTAGTGATGGTGCGGAGGTCTCCGCTCCAGGTCACTCCCTGGTCCGTCGAGCGTCGAAGGTGAAGCGTAAAGGGAGTGCCATCGCCCCAGGCGATATACACCGTACTGCTGTTGCTTGGATCAACTGCGATCGTTGCCTGCCCTCCGGTGCGCTGGTTACCGAGCATTTGGTTGAATACTACGGTGGTGCCAGTCACGACGCGTCTGCCTGCAACCCCTCCATCCGTCAGCGCAGCGAATGGGGTCGCGCTGGCACCCCAGTTGTCATCCCGAACAACGACAATGTCTGAGGTCTTCGTAGATCCGGAGGACGCCGTCCAGGCATAGAACACCGCGTACACGCGCCCGCTGGAATGATGTGCGGTTCGGATAGCCGGGCCATCCTGATTGGCCGTACCTGTGCTCCTCGCTTCGATGGCCGTAGTAGACAACCCTGCGGGAGCGGGTGCTGTAGCTGCGTTTTGAGAAAGATCCACGCTGGCGGTTCGTCGCGGAGAGCTACCGACACCGAAATTGTTGTTCCCAACGAACACTCTATCTTGTGCGACCGCTGTAGCGGCCTCCAGCCAGGGTTGATCTTCATTGTCACGAGTAAGAAGCACATCCATCAGACCAAGGGAGGTGAAGTCAGCCTTACGGAGGATGTTCATGCGAAGGAAAGAATCGCTCCTGAGGATGCCACCATACAGGACACCCGAGGTGCCAGCAAACCGGATCGAAGTGTCGCCGGTTTTGTTCCCACCAGGCAACACGACGTTGAGCACCCAGGTGTTGCCACCATCCGTCGAAACGAATATTGGACCACTCCCCGAGCTGCCGGGATCTGGCGTGAAAGCTGATGCAGCGATTCGCATAGGGTTCGCCGGGTTCACGGCAACGTTGGGTTCACTGTCCCGCTGCGTCTCGGCACTCAGGGAATTCGGGATCATGTTCACTACCTTCACCTGAGCAAAAGCGCTGGTGGGGATTAGGATGAGAGACAGTCCGAGAGCTGTAGTGAGAATATTGGTCAGAAATCGCATTGTAAGCCTCCTGTATTGAGGGATGGGGCGGCGAGGATAGCTATCGTTGTCGACCCGCAAGTCGACGCACTTTGTCCCAAGTCTCCCTCGGCTGAAAATCTCTAGGGTCTAGAGCGGTCAAACCTCGAACGGCGTAGACTGGTGGTACCTTTTCCTTCGTGTCTCTTTGAAGAATCCAAACGCCCTCCTGATCAGGCTTGAACTTCGGCGCATCGATCCAGAGTTCGTCCTTGCTGCTGGGAAAGATTATGGTTAATTCGGTGGGACCCTGTCCCTTGGCGAAACTATCGACGTGCAGGACTGCGGTCCACCATTGCGGATCGTGCTCCGACTCGGGCCAGCGAGGATCGCGCGGCAGTGGCTCGGTTCGCAGGACCTTACCGGCCACTACCAAAGTGGCGCGCGCAATGCGCTGTTGAAGCGCACGATCTTCCTTGCTGTCGAAAGCGGCATTCACCAACCGTTGTGCGTAGTCGCTATTCCGACCCACCGAAAGCCTGCCGGATTCGCGCGCGGCAAGGCTGGACCCGTAGAGCACAACGTTTGTGAAAAAAATGTAAGAGCGTCCTTCTGCCGCACGTTGCCTGAGAATCAGTGTGATCTGCATGCCATTAACGTTCCGGATCGCGTCGGCCGCACGATGCACCTCTTCCACCAGGACGACGGCGGTTTGTTTAGTCGCCTCGACCTGGGGCATTGTGGTCGCTTCTGACTTAAGAACTCGACCGCGGAAAACAAAGGATGAAAGGTCGGCCAGACGGTTGACGTTTGTTGGCGTTGATTGCTGCGGTAAACCTAGCAAGGCAGTAATAAGCAATAGACAGTACATACTAACTCCAATGCTTTTTGGATCCTTGGGTGTGTCACACACAAGATCCTGATTCTACGGATGTGACGACGACAGAACCGGTAAGGTTGGCCGCCGGAAGCCTTCTGTGCAGGATGCGAGCGATTCGAATGAAGACTTCTACTTGTTATGTCAGCCGCGTCAAAATCGTTTCCGGTAATTTCAGAGGGCCAGAATGCCGCTGAAACCACGTCAAAACAAATCAAAAATCACGTCACAACTTAAGGTAACGAGTGGCCTTAATCGTTATTTATTAACGAATGAATACTCCGGGGTAGGACTCGATCCTACAACCCTATCTGATAACTGATCGACAGGAAGGGTGGACCAGAGAAAGGCCGCTGGAATAACTCCGGCGCTTCCTTTCCGGTCTAAACCCCCTAAAGAAATATTTTCGCAAGATTTGCCATTACTCAGTGAAAGATGGCCCAAGCTCTTACATTTCATGTTCTTAAGAGAGAGAGGACGAAAACAAATGCTGGATCTGGCGAGAGCGATGAGAGTAACGGAGAGCTGTATCCGAGCTACCGCAAACCTCTTCCCACCGGTACAGTTTCCAATTGCTCCTGATGACACTTTGTTGAGATTGGGAATTGACGACACCAGAGTCGATCTCTTGAAGGATCACATTACAGGAGACGCGCAGTTTGGCTTACCCAGTTTAACTCCGCCGCGCAAGATAAATCCCACATTCCTGGATATCGGCGAAACTTCAACTGTCACTGACGTCTTTGTAATCATCAGTCAGAACGCTGTGCTCGCCTGATATTCATCCGGCCCTTATTCCTAAGGAGAAGGCAATGAAGCTACTGATCTGTCTGATCTGCTTGCTCGTCACCATTGCGTTTGGTTCGCTCAGTACCGTCAATGGGCAGTCTGTCACTTTGGTCCAGGCTATACCGCTGAATCCGGAGAAAACTGACTGGAGCGTCCAAGTTGCGTTCTCTCCTGATCCAACGGGGAACAACATCAGAAGGATTTTTATCGTCAATGTCGACGACGGAACGATCATCGACCTTAATAACAGGGTTCCTTTGACAACGGGCGTTTATAGCTATACACCGAGTGATCGGTTTGCGGTCGCAGGAACGGGAGATGACGCGAAACTCGCCAAGCACTATGAGCTCAAGGCCCTCATCGACAAGAACGGAAAGCTGATTTCAACAGGAGCGCCTGTAGACCTCCTCCTTGAAAATGCCGAAACAGCCACCGAAGTGCGTCAGAAGGTAAAGACCATCGATGAAGCCGACATCTACATTGGCGGTGAAATCAATGGAGCACACAAACGCAGGGCAGCTTTTTCCGCGGAGATCAAGGCACAAAAATTCAAGCCGCTCGGGAGCTGGGCCTACACGCCGTTTTTCAAACTGAACGCAAGCACTGACCCTGACGCCGATCCCGATCAAATGGAGATGGGTCTAAATCTCAGATACATCTCTAGCCGGACACGCACGTACTTGGATAATGAAGTTAAGATCGAGTCGGAAAGAGATTTTGAGAACACGAATCTCATAGAAAATCCCCGCCTCACTTTCCTGCCGACGTCATATCCAAGAGCACTCAGGGAAAGAAAAAACGGCAAGATCGTTCTTCACAAGTCGCTGTTGTTTCTCAATCCATTCATCGGCGGTGAATTTGGCAAGAACGTCCGCAGTCCGTTAAAAGCAGCGGAGGGAGACGGAATTGCGCGACTCGTGGCCGGCGTCGATGTAAGGTGGGTCTTTTTCTTAAAACACAATGAGAAAGCTCCGGACATCAATTGGACCACGACGTATCAGCGTCGTTGGTTGCTGACTGATGAGCTTGGTTTTAAGGCAGACGAAAACGGCGATCTGCAACTCCGTACCTTCGGAACAAGTCCACGCGATTATGTTCGGAGTAAAGTCTCTTACCGCATAACCAAATTTTTCGACGTCTTTTCCTCATACGAGTGGGGACAAGTGCCACCCTCGTTCAAGTTGATAGACCATCGCTTTCGGCTTGGCTTCGCTTACAAATTCAGGTTTGGAGTCGAGTGATTGAAGGAGCATAAAGATGAGAAGACTAGTGCTTTGGTGCTTTTCAGAGCGAATGCATCTGGCGCCGCGATCGCGATGGCATTTTTTGGAGTTTCCGTGCCGCTTAACGCCTATCTAATCTTCCGTTCAATCTTTCTGCCGCGGTGGCTGGGTGCGCTTGGAATGATTGCAGGCCTATGCTGGCTTACGTTTATTTACCCGCCGTTCGGGTCTAGCTTGTTCACATTCACCGCGCCGCTTGGTTTGCTAATCGTGGTGGTAATGATCTTTTGGCTATTGGTTTTCGGTGTCGATGAGAGAAAGTGGCGCGACCAAGCAGGCGTAGCATCTGCTAGCTAGCACCTAACGTCCGATACCCGAGCGACAGACACAGAAGCGAGTTGCGCTTGTTCGAACTCGTGTCGCGGGTCGGGTGCATGCCGTTGTTAGCAGGCGGTCTCGGAACTGCGCTTAGCTGTTTTGCGCTCCTTGGCATGCTGATAAAGTAAGATTCCGCCGGCTAATGAGAACGAGGTGAGTATTAAGATGGCGCGCTTCAAGTCAAATTCAGCCAGAAGCCAACCAATGATTAAGAGCAACGCCAGTAAAGAAAGTATTGCTTTCCCTCTCCACTGAAACACTTCCTTGCCGTCGAAGTAGCCTGTCCTCATGTTTTCGCCCCACAGCCAAATGTCGAACCACATCAAGAAAGTGAAAGCGACAGCGCCGATTGCTAAATGTTGCGGGGTGAGCTGGCCCAGGATTTGACCCGGCTTGGTATCTAATAGCTTCGCAAGAGCGAAGGCGCCCCCGTTAACAGCAAAGATCAAGTTGTACCTCTTTATCTTGCCATCAATATATGTATTGAGCGCCTGGAGCTTATCTCTCTCTTCGGTTGTCATATCAACTCCTGTTGAAAGGCATTTGCTGCATTAATCCAACTCGCAGCCAGCAGACTATGTGTATCCTGATCTGGATAAAATCGGCCTTGTCAAAAGGACTCAAGGCGTATCCGTCAGACTTCTGATACCTTCCACCTTACTTCAAGATGTGCGTGTAAATCATCGTCGTTTCAACGTGCGCGTGTCTTGCAATTGCGTTATTGAGTATGAGATTCATGAGCGCCTGAGGACGTTTCGGGAACGATACGCAATTGCCAG
>DATFHH010000128.1:0-32767 GCA_035248565.1 Pyrinomonadaceae bacterium
AGGGAGAATTGCCCCAGTGGATAATCTTCGCAACCTTCCGCTGCAACCATAGCAGAAATACGACGCTTCTTCTTAAGCGGTTTTTTGAAGATGTAACAAAGCTAGTAAGTCAGAGCAGAACCACCACTGAATCCCAACTCAACAGCCGATATTACTTCAGTGGCTTATGAAACCGCTTTCGTCGCTTCAGTGCCGACAAACCTCCAACACCAAGACTTAACAAAAACATCGAGGCGGGTTCAGGAACAGCCGTCGCTGTAAACTGCAAGTTGTCGATACCCTCCGGACCATTTTGTTGAGACGGTATAAAGATAAAGTGACTGATCTCTAAACGGTCACCCTCACTTGCGAACGACTGATCTGCTGTACCCGTGATCTGTGAAAATCGTCCTGTCACAAGATCGAAGATGCTCGGATTAGTGACATTAAAGAAAAACGGGCGTCCATTGCTTGTATCGCTAGCACAAAAACTGGATGAAAGCTTCGCAAATTTGCAGCGAAAGCCATCGGGAGAGTGAAAGTTCACCTGTGACGAAAACAACAAACGCTGCCGCGCGCCATCAAATTTCTATTCAAACAGCAAAATTCAAGCGAAAGGCGGAAGTTGCTCAATTTCGTGTGCTCGCAGTTCAGTACATTCAAAGCACAACGTCACCCCCCGTCACCATATTGCCAATAGCTGCGCGTGGTGGTTAAATGTCTCAACTTCCTCGGTAGAGTTTCCTTTAACAACCCATGTCTTACCAAGCCCAAGAACAAGAGCTGTTTCTCAAGTGCCTGCTGGAGGCGAACGTCGACGGCATCATCGCCTTCGATCGTGACTATCGCTATACCACCTGGAACCGCGCGATGGAACGCATCTCCGGGATGAAGCGCGAAGACGTCCTGGGAAAGTGTGCGTTCGATCTCTTCTCGTGTCTCAAAGAAACCGGCGAAGATAAGTACTACATCGAAGCACTCGCTGGCAGAAGCGTCGTCGCTGAAAACCGGCCGTACACCATTCCGCAATCCGGCCGTCAGGGCTTCTTCGATGGCTACTATTCACCGCGACACGGCGAGAACGGCGAAGTGATCGGCGGAGTCGCGATCATTCGCGACGTAACAGAACGCAACGTCGTCGACGCCTCATTGCTCGACGATCACAAGCGACTCGCTTTTCACGTTGAGAACACTCCGCTTGCAGTGATCGAATGGGACCAGGAGTTCAGGGTATTGCGCTGGTCACCCGCGGCACAAAAACTCTTCGGTTGGAAAGCCGAAGAGGTGCTTGGCAAACGATTCAACGATTGGGAATTCGTCGTCCCCGAAGATTTCGATGCCGTGAATCAGGTGAGCCGGCGTCAAAACGAAGGCAAGGAACGTCACGGCATTTCGCGCAATCGCAACTACACCAAACTCGGCTCGATACTGCATTGCGAATGGTACAACTCCGCGCTTTACAACGAGGCGGGCAAGTTGGTCTCGGTGCTTTCGCTAGTGCTCGACGTAACTGTTGCGAGACGCATCGAAGAGGCGCTGCGGAAGTCTGAGGCGCAGTATCGTCTGCTCTTTGAATCAAACCCGCAGCCCATGTGGGTCTACGATCTTGCGACCCTTCGTTTCCTGGCGGTGAACGACGCGGCCGTACGTCACTACGGCTATTCTCGCGCGGAATTCCTCGACATGACGTTGAAAGACATTCGTCCACCTGAGGACGTGAAGTTGCTCGAAGACTATCTCGTGAAAGTTAGTTCTGAAATCGACAACGCAGGAGAATGGCGACATCGCAAGAAAGATGGCACGCCTATCAACGTCGAGATCACAGCACACAAATTGATGTTCGCCGGCCGGCCGGCAGAGTTCGTTCTGGTCCATGACGTCACCGAGCGAAGGAAAGCTGAGACCGCGCTGCGTATCAGCGAAGATCGTTACCGCGATCTCGTAGACAACAGTCACGAACTCATCTGCACTCACGATCTCCAAGGCCGCGTGCTTTCAGTCAATCCGTGGGCTGCGCGCGTGTTGGGTTATCCACCAGAGACAATCATTGGCACAAACATTCGCGACGGGCTCTTGCCTGAATATCGCGATCAGTTTGACGAGTACCTGCGCATCGTCGCGACTGAAGGATCTGCGCGTGGCGTGATGAAAGTGCGCACAGCAACCGGCGAGATCAGACTTTGGGAGTACTACAACACGCTGCGCACAGAGGGTGTTGAAACGCCGATCGTGCGTGGGATGGCCCACGACGTGACTGAGCGTCGCGAGGCATTGAAACGAGAAAAAGAAGCGCGTCTCGAAGCCGAAGCGGCTAACCGCGTCAAAGACGAGTTTCTTTCGACACTATCGCACGAGCTTCGGACGCCGTTAACCGCGATCATGGGATGGGCCGACCTGTTGCTAAACAACGAGGTGGAACCACGCAAACAGAAACAAGCTATCGAGACGATCTTTCGCAACGCTAACTCGCAGTGTCAGCTGATCGACGACCTGCTCGAAGTGTCGCGCATTATCACCGGCAAGTTGAGACTGGAATTCGTCGCCTGCGAACTTCGATCGATTATTGAGGCTGCGGCTGAGAGCATTCGACCAACTGCCGAGGCGAAAGGAGTGCGACTGCAATTGACGCTTGAGCCGGATGCTGGACCAGTGTTTGGCGATCGTGAGCGGCTCCAGCAAGTGGTTTGGAATTTATTGTCGAATGGCGTGAAGTTCACTCATACCGGTGGACTGGTGCAGGTCACATTGCGACAGATTAATTCGCATGTCGAAATCGTGGTGAATGACACGGGCGTCGGCATCAAACCGGATTTTCTGCCTCACGTCTTCGACCGCTTTCGACAGGCTGATGGCTCGACGACGAGAACCTACGGCGGATTGGGGTTGGGGCTTGCGATTGTACGTCATCTGGTGGAGTTGCATGGTGGGATGGCTTGGGCGGATAGTGCTGGCGAAGGCCAGGGCGCGACGTTCACGGTGCGATTGCCGGTGATGATTTCCTATCAACAGCACTTTGATGAGCCATTCAATCGATCGGCTGTTGCTGTCGTCGACTCGCATCATCGGGAGCTTTCATCTTTGACTGGCTTACGAATTCTTGTCGTGGATGATGAGGTTGATGCGCGCATGTTGTTGACGACGATGATCGAGCGATGTGGCGCGCAAGTCGTCGCCGTCTCGTCAGCGAGTGAGGGTTTGGAGTCGATCGAGACGTGGCGCCCGGATGTACTGATCGCTGACATCGGTATGCCGGTAGAGGATGGATACGGGTTGATTAGAAAGGTGCGCGCCCTGCCGAAGGAACGCGGTGGGCAGACGCCGGCGCTGGCGTTGACTGCTTATGCGAGGACAGAAGATCGGGTGAAGGCGCTTTCCGAGGGGTATCAGGTTCATCTGGCGAAGCCCGTGGATCGGTTTGAGCTCGCCGCAGTTGTCGCCAGTTTGGGCCACAGATCGGCGCGGATGAACGCGGATTAATCGCAGCCTGCAACGCTGGTCGTTAAACCGCGCCAGCGATGACCATTGCGCGCCAGGAGTTGATCTGCCTCAGCCGGTCCTTCGCTGCCGGCGTCATAACGTGGCAAGTCGCGCAGTCCCTGATTGGCCCATGCCTCTTCGATCGGCGTTATCAAACGCCACTGCGCTTCGGCTTCGTCACTGCGGATAAATAACGTCGCATCGCCGCGCATCACATCCAACAACAACATCTCATACGCATCTGGCGGCTCGACACCAAACGCCGTCTGATAGCAAAAATCCATGTGGACGGTTGTCGTGTGCATCTCGAGCCCAGGGCGTTTTGCGCCAAACGTGACTGTGATTCCTTCGTTCGGTTGAATGCGCAATGCGATGATGTTTGGATCGATCTCTTCGTCAGGCGTGCGCGCAAACAACGCCTGTGGCGTACGTTTCAAGTGAACGGCGATTTCAGTCAAGTGGCGCGTGAGATGTTTCCCAGTGCGCACATAAAACGGCACTCCCGACCAACGCCAGTTCGCAATTGCAAACTCAACGGCCGCATACGTTTCAGTCAATGAATCAGGCTTAACTCCCTCCTCTTCCCTGTAAGCTTTGACCTTTTCGCCGTTGATCTCGCCTGGTCCATATTGCGCGCGGACGGTGCGCTCGGCCACCTGTTCCGGCTTCAGGCGACGAATCGAGCGCAGCACCTGCACTTTCTCTTCTCTTACCGAGTCAGCATCAAATGCGACCGGCGGCTCCATTGCCGTGAGCGTCACGAGTTGCAGCAGATGGTTGGCAACCATGTCGCGCAGCGCGCCTGCTTCTTCGTAATAACCAGCGCGGCCGTCGATGCCGGCAGTTTCCGCGGCTGTGATCTCGACGTAGTCAACGTAGTTGCGATTCCAGATCGGCTCGAACATCGAGTTGCCGAAGCGAAAGACCAGAATGTTTTGCACCGTGTCTTTGCCCAGATAATGATCGATGCGATAAACCTGACTCTCCTTGAACACTTCGGCGATCGTCGCATTCAACGCTTTGGCGGATTCGAGATCACGCCCGAACGGTTTTTCCACAACGATGCGGCTCCAATGGCCATCCTCGTTTGAAAGTTTTGCTTTGCCCAAACTCCTGACAATCACGTGGGCGAGCGACGGCGGAGTCGCGAAGTAGAAGAGATGGTTTCGACTGGCGCCCTCGCTGGCCAAATCCTCGAGACGTGCACCGATCTTGCGATATGTCTCGTCGTCATCAAGCTCGCCTGTCAAATAATGAAGACGTTGCGCGAACTTCTGCCAGTGTTCCTCGTCGAGATTTTCCATCTTCTCCGAATTGGCCAACGCGTCGCGCACGTACGCTTGAAACACGTCGTCGCTCATCTCGCTGCGGCCAACGCCGAGAATGTGAACGCCATCAAGACAACCCACGTCTAACAAGCGGCACAGTGCCGGCATGAGTTTACGTTTCGTTAGATCGCCGGTGGCGCCGAAGATCACGACGACACACGGTTCTGCTTGTGGCAGTTGCGGCTGCTCGAGTTGAATCGGTTTTGGTTCTACAAGTACAGATGACATGGTCTATTTCTCGTGGTGTCCACCAAATTGAAATCTCATAGCCGATAAAATCTTGTTCGCGAAATCAGCCTCTCCTCGCGAACTGAAACGTTGAAAGAGCGCGGCACTCAACACCGGCACCGGAATGCCTTCATCAATTGCAGCATTGATAGTCCAACGACCCTCGCCTGAATCAGAAACATGTCCCGAAAAACCTTCCAACTGTGGCTGCTCCGCCAACGCGATCGCTGTCAGATCCAGCAACCATGACGCGATGACACTGCCGCGACGCCAAACCTCGGTGATGTCCGCCATGTTAAAGTCGTAGCGATAATGTTCAGGACTGCGAAGTGGCGTCGTCTCGGCATCTGCCGCTCTTTCGCCCTTGCCAATGTTTGCATGATGCAACACGTTTAGTCCTTCAGCGTAAGCCGCCATCACTCCATATTCGATTCCATTGTGGACCATCTTCACGAAATGGCCGGCGCCGGAAGAACCACAATGAAGATAGCCGTCTGCCGCAGTGCCCGAATCTGCTGCACGGCCCGGCGTTGGTGAAACAGTATCGCGTCCCGGCGCGAGCGTCTTGAAGATCGGATCGAGGTGAGCAACTATATCCGGTTCGCCGCCGATCATCTGGCAGTAACCGCGCTCAAGTCCCCAAACTCCGCCGCTCGTCCCCACGTCAACGTAGTGAATACCTTTAGCTTTGAGTTCGCCGGCGCGACGAATGTCGTCGATGTAGTAAGAGTTTCCGCCGTCGATGATGATATCGCCTGATTCGACGACTGCGATAAGTTGGTCCAGCATGGTGTCTACAAGTGCGGCGGGAATCATCAACCAAATCGCCCGTGGGGTTTTAAGTTTACTGACAAAACCATCCAACGATGCAGCGGCAACCGCGCCTTCCGCGACGACAGCTTCAACTGCCTGAGGACTACGATCGTTGACAACACATTCGTGACCACCGCGTAAGAGGCGTCGCGCCATGTTAGCGCCCATCCGCCCCATCCCGATCATTCCAATCTGCATTCCGGAGCTCCCTTCGAAAGAAAGCTAATCACAAACATACGCCAACACCAAGCTGAGACTGGCCTTCTCTAATCCGTCTGTTCCGCGTTAATCTGTGGCCGACTTCAGCGAAACCTAAGGAGCCTTTTATGAAACTCTTACGGTCACTTCTCTTGCTCGCTTTCATCGTTCCGGTAATGGCACAAAGATCGACGACATTCCCACCGGGTCGCGTTCTCGATCTGACGCACCCTTTCGACGCCACGACCGTCTACTGGCCCACTGCGGAGCAATTCAAACTCGAAACTGATTTCGAAGGTGTGACGGATAAAGGTTATTTCTATTCCGCCTATCGTTATTCCGCAGCGGAACATGGCGGCACACACATCGATGCGCCGGTGCACTTCGCCAAGGGTCATTACAGTGTCGATCAGATCCCTCTGGAACAACTGATGGGTTCGGCAATCGTGATTGACGTGACGAAGCAGTGCGCCGCGAATCGCGACTACCTCGTGAGCGTCAATGATTTTCAAGATTGGGAGAAACAAAACGGACAGATCAAACCCGGCACGATCGTCTTTTTGCGCACCGGCTTCGGCAAGTTCTATCCGGATCGCGCGAAGTATCTCGGAACCGATGAGCGTGGCGAGGCAGCCGTGGCGAAGCTACACTTTCCCGGACTCGATCCCGCAGCCGCACGCTGGCTGACACAGAACCGCTCGATTAAAGCGATCGGGTTAGACACCGCGAGCATCGACTATGGTCAGTCGACGGTTTTCGAGACTCATCGCATTCTGTTTGATAAGAATGTTCCCGCGCTCGAGAACGTAGCGAATCTCGATCAACTGCCGGCGAAAGGTTTTTCGGTCATCGCGCTGCCGATGAAGATCAAAGGCGGTAGCGGTGGACCACTGCGGATCGTGGCGATCCTCTAAAACTATGCTTCAGATCTTCTCCGATCCAAAGGAGCTGGCGCGAGGCGCGGCGGAACATTTTGTCGCGCGGAGCAACGAGGCTGTTGAGCGGCGAGGTTTGTTCACCGTTGCGCTCTCCGGTGGCTCGACGCCAAAGCTGCTCTATCAACTTCTCGCCGATGCGAGCGAACCATTTCGCGATCGAGTCTCGTGGTCCAGCGTTCACTTTTTCTGGTCCGATGAGCGTCACGTTCCTCCAGATCACCCTGACAGCAACTATCGCATGGCTAACGAAGCTCTGCTGTCGCACGTACCTATCTCGCCAAACAACGTGCATCGAATATTGAGCGAGAATCCCAATGCCGCGGTCGCGGCTGAAGCATACGAAACGACCTTGTGGGCGTTGGCCGAAAGCGGTCTGCCGCGTCTGGATTTGATCCTCCTGGGCCTCGGCGGTGATGGCCACACCGCATCGATCTTTCCCGGCTCCGAAGTGTTGCACGAAACAAAACGTTTGGTAGCAGCGCCGTGGGTTGAAAAGCTGAAAACCTATCGCATTACGATGACACTGCCGTTACTGAACAACGGCGCGTCAGTCGTGTTTCTGGTTAGCGGAAAAGAAAAGGCCGAGATCGTGAAAGGAGTGCTCGAAGGTCCGAAACAATATCCGGCGCAGCGGGTTAATCCAACAGGCGGTGAGTTGATCTGGATGTTGGATCAGGAGGCAGGCAGCGGTATTAGCCGCGGATAACGCGGATTTATGCGACTGTGACGACGCGCGTTTGCTCCATCAACAACTCCTCAAACGCTGCCTTCGACAGCGGCTTACTGAACAAGAATCCCTGCACCACATCGCATTCCAGCGCGCTCAAATATTGAAGCTGTTGCTTCGTCTCGACACCCTCGGCAATCACAGTCAAATCCAGCGCATGGCCCAGGTTAATGATCGCGCGCACGATCGACCGGTCGTGCTGATGTTTGCAAACGTCGGCGACGAACGTCCGGTCAATCTTCAACGTGTCGATTGGAAAGCGCTTCAGATAGTTCAACGACGAATAGCCGGTACCGAAATCGTCGATCGCGACCTTGATGCCCATTAATTTCAGCTCGTGCAGTTTCTCGATCGCCTGTTCCGGATCTTTCATGATCGAACTCTCTGTCAGCTCGAGTTCGAGCCAGCGCGGATCGAGATTCGTCTCTTTCAGTATCTGACTCACGTCTGCGATAAACGTCGGTTGCTGAAACTGCCGCGCGGAAAAGTTTACTGACAGACGCATCGGCGTCAGGCCGGCCTCCTGCCACGCTTTACTTTGCGCGCATGCCGTCCGCAACACCCAATCGCCCAGTTGGATGATCATGCCACTCTCCTCGGCGAGTGTTATGAACTCCAGCGGCTGAACAAGACCGAGGGCCGGATGTTGCCAACGCACGAGCGCTTCCATACCTACCAGATGAAAATCGTTAGTCGTGACTTGTGGCTGGTATTGAATGAAAAATTCGTTTCGGTCCAGGCCCTGTCGCAGATTACTTTCGAGCACTAGCTGCTTGAGCGCACGCGTTGTTCCCCCTGCAGTATAAAACTGATAACTGTTGCCGCCCTGCACCTTCGCGCGCTCGAGTGCGACGCCCGCAGTCTTCAACAGACCGGCAGTGTCGCGCCCGTCCTGCGGATAGAGGCTGATACCGATGCTGGTCGAGACAAAGAGCTCCTGGTCGTCGAATACAAAAGCCTGATCGAGTGCCTGCTTGATCGCACGTGCCACATTCGCGGCGTCCTGCGTGCGCGAGATCTGCGTCAGCAGGATCGCAAACTCATCGCCACCAAAACGCGCAACAGTGTCACTATCACGAACACAACTCGTCAGCCGTTGGGCCACTGACTGCAGCAGACGATCGCCGGACGTGTAACCGAGTGAGTCGTTGATTGTCTTGAAGCGATCGAGATTGAGCAGCAGCACGGCCTGCATTTGATCGCTGCGACGGGAAAGTGCGATGGCCTGTTTCAGCCGGTCTTTGAACAACACCTGGTTAGGCAGGTCAGTCAGTGCGTCGTGATAAGCGAGGTGGTTCAGTTGTTCCTGCGTCTGCTTGTTTTGTGAAAGATCAATTACGAAGCACGCGACCTCTTCTTCGTGAAGTGCCGCGCCGAAAAGAACCGGAACCTGGCTGCCATCGTGTTTGATGAAGGCTTTTTCGAATGGCGCACAAGCGCCAAACGCCATCAGTTTTTCAAACGCCTCTTCGTCGAGACGATGATGCTCGGGCGGCGTGAGGTCGTGAATCGTTGACGGCAGGTTAACGGAAGTGTAGCCGAGGATATTCAGGAAGCTATCGTCGGCGTTCAAGATCTTGCCTGACAGATCCGTAAACAAGACCGCCATCAGGTTGGTGGCGACAAGACGTCGCAGGGCTGCGTCGACTTTGCTTTCCATAAAAGGTGATGTGACGTTTCGGGAGTGGTGAGTAGGGCAGGGCGTTAGCCCAGTCTTAGGCTACCACAGATGACGCAGATTACACAGAAAAATCTGCGTCATCCGCGTCATCTGCGGTTAGCTATCGCGCTGAACTGGTCGTCGCCGTCGCCGGTCCGGGCGGAAGTTTCTCGTTGAAATACCTCGTCATCAGCCCATACAGATGGCGCTGTGTACCCGCCCCTTCCGAGATCGAGTGTGACCGATTCGGATACGGAAACACCGAAAACTGCTTGTTCGCCGCAACTAGCGCATTAATCAGCGCCTCAGTCCCCTGGTAGTGGACGTTGTCATCACCCGTCCCGTGAACCACCAGAAGATTTCCTTTCAGTTGTGACGCGAAAGTGATTGGCGAACTCTGTTTCCATTCTTCAGGGTGGTCCTTCGGGAGACCGCCGTATCGCTCCTGGTAGATCGTGTCGTAGTAGTGAAGATCCGCAACCGGCGCGACAGACACACCGGTCGCGTAAACATCCGGATAACGAAACAGCGCATTCAGCGTCGATGAGCCGCCGCCGCTCCAACCCCAAATCCCAATGCGCGACGCATCGACGAATGGCCACTTCGCAATCGCGCGCGCAGCCGCAGCTTGATCGCCGGAATTCACGATGCCCGCCTTGCGATAAAAGATCTTTCGCCACGCACGGCCGCGCGGGGCCGGCGTTCCGCGATTGTCGACGCTCATCATGATGTAACCCTGTTGGGCCAACATCTGGTGCCACAGCCGATTGCGTCCGCCCCAACTGTCGAGCACAGTCTGGCCCCACGGCTCGCCGTAAACATAAAAGATCACTGGATAATGTTTCTGGGGATCGAAGTCGGGAGGCTTCATCATCCAACCGTCGAGTTGTACACCTTCACCGATGTCGACCCTGAAGAATTCCGAGGGCGTCTGTTTCAACTTCGCCAGGCGATCCTGCACTTCGTGATTGTCGATCAGAGTTCTGACAACTGCGTGCTGCGGCAAACGAACAACATCAGTGACCGGCACTTTATTGAAGGTTGAATAGGTATGAATCGCCATGTCACCACGTGGCGAGATGTTGTAGCCGTGCATGCCCGGAATCGAGGCAGGCGTGAGTCTTTCTTCCTTGCCACTGCCGTCAATGCGCACGCGATAGAGATAACGCTGCGTTGCGTTTTCAGGCGACGCGAGAAAGTAGACGAATCCATTTTGCGCGTCGACGCGCTCGACACTGATCACATCGTAATTGCCCGGCGTAATCAGTTTCACATCACTGCCGTCGCGAGAGATCGAGTAGATGTGGCGCCAGCCGCCGCGTTCACTCGCCCACAGAAAACGTCTACCCTGATCGATCCATTCGACGTCGCCGCGCCCTAACCCTGTTTTGTCCCAATCGATGTCGCCCCACGCGACATCAACCCACGCTTCGTCTTTCTCGGTCATCACCGGCTGCACTTTGCCGGTGCGCGCGTCACCCATCATCACAACGTTCGTGTCCTGACGGCGATTGAGTTGTTGAATGATCAGTTCGTTGGAATTCGCCGCCCACTCCATGCGCGGCAGATAGTTGTTGCGCGGATCACCAGGAACTTCGAGCCAGCGAGTTGGACCACCGTTCGCATCGACGACACCGACCCGAGCAGCTGAATTCATCTCGCCGGCTTTGGGATAGGGAAAAGCGGTGACGACTGGATACAGCTCCGCTGTGTTATTGATGAGCAGCATTTCTTTGACACCTTCGGAATTTAGCTGCCAGTAAGCGATCTGTTTGCTGTCAGGACTCCAGCGGAAGCCGTCCCGGCAAAACAACTCTTCTTCGTAAACCCAGTCGAAGGTGCCGTTGACGATGTAGCGCGAGCCATCGGTCGTAAGCTTGGTGATCTTCCCATCGCCGAGAAGGTCCTCGACGTAGACGTTGTTCTCGCGAACGTAGCCAACACGCTGACCGTCGGGCGAGAACTTGGCAAACATCAATGACGACGGTTTTGCGTCGGGGCCGCCGAGTTTGCGGAGGTTATTTGTTTTGAGATCGAGCACCCAGTAGTCGCCGCGAGTGTTACTGCGCCACACACGCGCAGTGTTGGTGAAGATGAGCATCTTCTGTTCGTCCGTGGACAGCGAAAACTCTTCAATACCGAGAGGCGTTGACGCGCCCGGCGGAACGAGTTTGTCAGCGGCGACTTTGACCGTTCGTTCGCCGGTGTTGACGTCGTAACGAACGATGTCGAGTGAACCTCTCCTCGCAGGCGACGGCTCGAGTGCGAGATAACCGCTGCCGTCGTTTTGCCATTGGACCGGTCCAAGGTATCTGATGCGATACGTTAAGAGCGAATCGACCGTGAGCAGCGACGGATCCTGTTGCGCAAATACAGGGAGGATTAGAAGAAGAAAGATCGGGATAATGCGAAGTCTTTGTCTCATCTTTGCCCTTTGCCAATATTTTCCACAGATTACGCAGATTATCTGAAATCTGCGTAATCTGTGGATGGTTCGAGATTAATCTCCACGTCCAACGAGCACCGCAATTGCCGCGATCAGCTCCGCCTGCTCGATCGGCTTCGCCAAATGTTGTTGGTAACCAGCGGATAGCGCGCGTTCGCGATCTTTCCGCGAAGCGTAACCAGTCACCGCGATCGCCGGTATCAGTCCACCCTTGTCCGGCGGCGCAGAGCGCAACTTGCGAATCAACTCGTAACCGTCCTCGTCAGGCATACCGATGTCACTCACAAGCACGTCCGGCAACTCCTTTTCAAAGACGCGAAGCGCCTCTTTCGCAGACTTTGTCGGCGTCACTTTGGCGCCGTAACGCCTGAGCATCGTGCCGAGCAGCTTGCGTGAATCTTCATCGTCTTCGACCAGCAACACGTGCACGCCGTCAAGTCTGATGGCGCCACGCCGCCGGCGACGACGTTCGACTTCTCGCTTGCGCTCCTCTGCTCGCGCGGGATCACGCCGCTCGTGAGCGAGTGGAAGATCTACAGTGAAAACCGAACCACGGCCGAGTCCCTCACTTTCCGCGGTTATCGTGCCGCCATGCAATTCAACCAGATGCCGCACAACCGCGAGTCCCAACCCAAGTCCGCCCTGCTTTCTCGATATCGAAGCCTCAGCCTGACGAAAACGATCGAACACATACGGTAGGAACTCCGCAGAGATGCCCTCCCCTGTATCGCTCACCTTCAATCGCGCTGTCGAATCGAAGCAGCCGAGATCGATGTTCACGCTGCCGCCGCGCTGTGTGAACTTAATCGCGTTGGAGAGCAAGTTCCAGATCACCTGCCGCAAGCGATTCGGATCGCCCTTAACTAAACACTCCTGTGACGCAAACTGAGTTTGCAACCGGATACCTTTTACGTCGGCAGTCGGCCGCAACGCATCAAGAGCACCATTAACGATGGGAGCGAGATTTAACGGATGTAGATCGAGCCGCAGATTGCCCGTAATGATGCGAGAGACATCGAGCAGATCGTCAATGAGTCGTGCTTGCGCGCGAGCATTGCGCTCGATTGTTTCAACTGCGCGCGCAACAGCCGGTCCTTCAATTTCGCCACTACGAATCATCGACGCCCAACCGAGAATCGAGGTCAGCGGAGTGCGCAGCTCGTGCGAGAGCGTGGCGAGAAATTCGTCTTTGAGTCGATCGGCCTCTTCCGCATGACGGCGTGCTGCGCGTTCTCGAGAAAGCGCGGCTGCTCTCTCCTCCTCCGCACTTTGTCGCGCGGTAACGTCAAGCACCAGCGACAAGACTGAAACGAGTTTGCCGCGCTCGTCGTGCAGTACTGAGTTGTACCACTCGCACGACAGGATCGAGCCGTTACGCGTGTAGTTGCGATTGCGCTGCACGCCCAGAGTCTCGACTCCTTCACGTTGTCGATTAGTGACCAGCGCGACGGCATCAACGTCATCAGCAAAAACAAAACGCCACTCGTTGACGTGTTTACCAAGCACCTCGTCAGCTCTCCAGCCAAAAAGCCGTTCCGCAGACTTGGACCAGCGTGACACGCGGAAATCACTGTCCCACTCGATCACCGCCAGCGGCGAATTTTCGAGCAGTTGCGCCAACAGAAATGTAGAATTGTTTTCCAAATCAGGAACGACTGGTCTCGAAATCCGTGGCTATTTTCCGGCAGAGAGTAGCATCAACCCGGTAGCGTCGCGCACGAGTATATTTGATCCTAAAAGGACAGGTGTAGCAAACGTCGAAGCCTCAGCCACTTTGTAACGACGTTCGACAGTGAACGCCGGCGTGCCGCGCTTAGCTACGATTAAATCGGCACCATTAGTCAGAAACAGAACATATTGCGGTGTGAGCAACAACGATGCGTGCTCGCCTTCTCGTCCTTCAGTGGTCCATCGCACTGCGCCGGTCTTCGCGTCCATCGCAAAAAACTGCCCCTTCTTTTTTGTCGAGTGACCATAGATGAGTCCGTCGCCAAACACCGGCGAACTCATGTACATAGCGATGTCGGGATTCTTCCAAACTTCGGTTGCCTGCCACTTGCCGTCAGTCTGCGCCAACGTGAACGCGTGTGTGCCCTGACGCGGTCCAGAAACGATCAGATTGCTGCCGGTCCAAAGCGGCGTCGAGATGTTCTCGTGCCATTCATCAGGAAATGGGGCAGACCACAACTCTTTACCATTCTTGGCGTCGATACCGATGATCGAACTTTCCGTCAACGTGACGATCTGTTGCTGGCCATTGAGATCGACCACCTGTGGCGAGGCGTAACCTGGTCCAACTCCGTGCCACTCCCACTCAGTGGCTCCAGTCGCCGGATTTAGACCGAGGATCTGTCCACCATGAACGTCGCTGCCGACCTCAACTACAACACGCCCGTTGACGAGCAGTGGAGAAGGCGCAGTGCCATAGAACAATTTGGAAGTGTCGATCAGTTTTGAGAAATCTCGCGTCCAGAGCTGTTTGCCCGTCGCGGTGTCCCAGGCATTGAGAACACCGGACGCACCGAGTGTAAACAGACGCTTGCCAACGACCAGTGGAGTCGCGTGCGGTCCTTTTGCCATCGAAACAGCGTATTGATTCTTCTGAAAAGTTGACTGGTATTTCTGCTGCCAGAGAACTTTGCCGTCGGCGAGACTGATGGCGGTGACGATCTCTTCAGGATCGCGGCGCGAGTGAACGTAAACACGTCCATCGGCTACAACTGGGGACGAGTAGCCTTCGCCCACTTCGACACGCCACGTTTGTTTCAGCGACTCAGGCCAGGTAGTGGGCGCATCCTTGGCGGAAACCGAGCCATCGCGGGCCGGCCCGCGCCACTGCGGCCATTCCTGTGCATGGGCAATCGAGCTTGTGAAGACAGTGAGAAAAAGAAGGTTGATTATGAGTCTTGGTTTGTTCATGGCTATTTTCTTCGGTGTGCGGGGATAGGATCATATCATCCGCGTAATCCGCGCTCAAATAACATCAGCAAAACCTTTGCGCGTGCGTGCAAACCACCAATAGCCAAAAACAAAGATCACAACAGCCACAATCGTGAAATAAATCAAACCGCGCCAATCGGGCATCTGGCCGTCGAGAAAGATGTGACGATAACTGCGCACCAGTGACGTAAATGGATTCAGATTGATGAACCAGCGAAAACGTTCGGGAACGATTGCTTCGGGGTAAATAATCGGCGTCAAGTACAGCCACGCCATCAACAGCAGCGTGACTCCCTGCGCGATGTCACGAAGAAAAACTCCGAGCGAGGCGATCAGCCACGCGGCTCCGAGAGCAAAGAGAAGCTGCGGAATCAGTAACACGGGAAGCCAGAGCACAGTCAGATTCAACTGTTGCCGAATGATAATCGTGGCGACCAATAAAGCGATCGTCGCGAAGAGTTGGCTGCCGAGTGCGGCAAATACCTGTGCCGCCGGTAACGCTTCCAGAGGAAATACGACGCGTTTTACGAGATTTGAATGGGCGACGATCGTGTTTGCCGACTGCTGCACTGACTCCTGAAACATCGACCACGGCAGCAAGCCGCAAAAGAGGTAAAGCGCGTAGTCCCAATGAGAACTGCTCGCGCCGAAGCGTGCGCCAAAGATGCCCGCGAAGATGAAGGTGAAGATCGCAATCATCACCACGGGCGTGAGTACTGCCCATGCGATCCCGAGTGCTGAACCTTTGTATCGACCGAGCAGTTCTCGCTTGGCGAATGAGAAGATCAGATCGGCACGCGATGGCAGTTGCCACAGTGGTTGCCAGACGTTGCGATGTGCGGTTTGGGTTTGCATAGTTTTGGCAATCAGGCGCCTCCTTGGAGTGCGCCGACTTGTCGGCGCTTTGGCCAAAGCGGTGCCAAGGCACCGCACTCCAAGGAGACGTATAAGATCAAACGGCGCCTAGGCCGCGCCAACTATTTTTATTGTGCCAACTTATCACGACGTCGCGCGCGCTGATGTCGCGCCACCAGGTCTCAAACTCTTCACGTGAAATGTAGAATGCGGTTGGGGCGACGAGATGATCGAAAACTATCGTGTGCTGCTCGCGCCAACCAAACTTTGAAAGCGCACTCAAATAATCGTTGTAGAAGAGATGCTTCGCGAGTGTCGAACCATTTCGATTTAATGGTCCATACACGAGCTTCGTCGCCAAGTAAACACAGGCAGCCGGGATCTTCGACAACTGCAACAGCGCGCGCTGATCGATCCGCGAAGTGATCTTCTCACGCACGGGATTCACCCAACGCACGATCCATTCGTTGTTCTCAGCGCCGTAAATCCACGCCGACACGTGTCCACCGGGCTTTACTTTCGACGCTAACGAAAGGAAACCGCCGCGTGGATCGGGCAAGTGATGCAACACGCCCACTGAAAATGCAAAGTCAAACTTGCGCGCCAGGGGCAGATGATAGATGTCAGCTTGAATGATGTGGGCGTTGGGCAAAGAGCGCGTGGCTGCAAAGGCTGTCTCAACTGCGGTGCTTAGATCGATGCCAACCACATCACGCGCGCCCCAACGTGCTGCGAGTTGCGTGTGGCGGCCTTTGCCGCAGCCGGCATCGAGTACGACTTTATCGCGGAAAAACTCCGGCGTGACGGGCGCGATCCAACCGAGAAATTGCTCGGCGTAACGTTCGTCTTCCTGGGTGAAGTGTTGCCACTGCCAGCCAAAGCCGGTGGCAGTTGCGCGCTTGTCGCTCTCGACTTGATCGAGATTTGCAAAGCGCGGAATGCCGGCGGTTATTGGAAACGAAGCAGCGCAGGCGACGCAGCGCAACTCGCCTTCCATGATCTCGTCGTTCTCAGGATTGGTGACTGAAAGATCGAGAGATCCTTCGCAGGCAGGGCAGACGAGGTACGAGAGTAGTTTCGGCTTCAAGGCTGGATAAATATAGCATTAGCCACAGATGAACGCGGATGACGCGGATTTTAGTTACATTCGCGGGTGGTGTGAGTGGTGACCATGCCGAAGCGGTTTTGATACTCAGCAGAGTTGAGGAAGTTGCAGACCAATGAACGCGCAGCTTCCGGATCGCGCAGCGGTTTGCTCTTGAGCGTGTTCACCAACGCGTTGTAACCAACCTCATCCGGATTGCGTCTTAGATAAATAAAATACTGGTAAAGCACCAACGCGTGGTTGTAGTTCGCATCAATGACGCGCTGATCATTGGTGACCTGCGCGAGCACGGCAGCGCGCCCATTCGGTCCCTCGGACAAGTTGAGCAAAGCAGTTCTCTCGGCACTAAAATCTACGCCCGTGCTTTGGATCAGCGACGCCAGCACCGAGTCAACAAAATCCACCGACTTCATCGTCGCAGGAAATCTACGCTTGAATTCCGCTCGGTCCACTAACGAGGTTGCGAGAGCAATTCCACTGCTGCGATCACTCTCAAATTCAGTAAGCCGCGGCTGACGGCCGAGCGCCACAGAATACAGTCCATACAGAACCACACCGGTTGACGAAAGTTCATTATCAACCAGCAGGTTGGTGGAGATGTCTAACTTCCGTGCGCGCAAACAGTCGCTGCGATTGCCGCACTGAATAAGCTGTGCGGCAAGTTTGTCTATCGTCGGCTGATCGGGCTCGCGTCCAAGCAGGTCAGCATATTGCTGCGCGATGAAGAAACGAGCGTCGTCAACAGGATTTGCGACTGCCGAAATCACTCCGGGATCGATTGTGATTGCTCCTGGCACGTACGCGATCTCACCGGAGTTCGATTGAAGTTTGATCGAGTAATCACCAAATGGCGCATTCGACGCCACCTGCAACTCAACACTGACCACCGGAAACGGCGCTGCGATCTGCTCGCGCGCGAGACTTGCAGGGTCAACCGTAAAGTATGGTGAATTGACGATAATGCTTGTCCCGGGGACCTGATCGACTCCTTCTCCTCCGAGATAGATCTTCACGCGTTTGCCCGGCGCCAGTGGTAGAGCAACTGTCGACAATTCTGCGTTGAGGCCGATAACCCTGGGATTGAGGGCGGAAGCTTGCGGTGGCACCAAGTTCGAGTTCAACGGTGTCGGTGCATCAGTCTTCACCGTCGCCTGATTCGACAATTCAAAACTGCGGAACTTCGAAGCGCCTTCGGTTCCCGACGAAACGATCACTCGATACTGTCCCGGCGACAGGCCTTCCAATTTATAAGTGCCATCCTCGGCGGTAACGTCGCTGGCGATCACGCGACCGTTTACGACGTTCTCAGCCCAAACGTTTACGCCGTTCAATGGCGTCAGCGCGCCCGGCGCGCGGTTGTCAATAAGGCGTCCCTCGATGCGACCGAGTCTGAGTCGTGGTCCATAGAGACTGCGAATCTTCTGGCGATCGTCTTCACTCAGAGTGCGTTCAGTCAATGCAGGCAAACCAAAAGTGCCATTAAAAGCCTGACGACTCTGCATCGTCGACGAGAGCACTGCGGAGTGGTCCAGGCCGAGAAGATGACCAATCTCATGTGTGAAAGTCGCTTCGAGATCGTAAGTGCCGGGTGTGCCGTCGGTGGAAAACTGCAACTCTGTTCCGTCTTCAGCTCGTGGTCGAGGATTGATACTAACGTCTGCTTCGACGATGGTGCCCGTTTCCGGATCGAAGAAGACGCGCGTGCGTCCTGTAGTTGAATCGGAATTGAATGCTTCGTTTTCAGCAGTTGATGCAACGGTGATGAGATTGATTCCGTCGCCTGCTTCCGCCGGACTGATCGAAGTCAGCGGAGACCAGGTCACGACGAAGTTGATGTTTGAAAGACTGGACCAGCGAGTAAGAGCGCGACGCACCGCGCCAACTACGTCGCTATCAGGCTTGATGTTTGCGCCAGGAGACAGCAGAGACGTCGAAAGTGAAACCTCGATAGTCTTTTTGGGCCAACGTATCTGGCGGACGGTTTGTGTTGTTGGTTCAAACTCGAACGAATCGCGTGTCTCCAGTCGCTCGCGAGAACCGAGAGCGAGAAACATGGCCACACTGGCGATGATGGCAACTGGATACTGCATTCAGAGCTTCCTGGCGAGGGGCAAGGAGGGCCGCATGGTATCACAGTTAGCCGCAAAGAGGCACAAAAATCACAAAAATGAATTTGTGACTTATGTGCCTCTTCGCGGCTAATTTAGTTGATTGTTATATGCGGCGCGGTGTCAGCGGGCCGGCTCGTAGTCGTAGTGCTGCCGCGCGTAAACGTGACCACGATCGGCGCGTCTCCCGCGCCTGCCAGAGACGCAGGCAAAGCAAAGTTGATAATTTCAAAGCCCGGCATTTCCGGATTCGACTTAACGAGCACGATCTGATCGCCGGTAATCGCGGTAGTGCCAACTGTGACGCTGATTTCACTGCGCGCGGCGAAACGTATTCCGGTGACGTTTAACTCAATAACTGTCGGAACAGAATTACCACTCGCGTCCAGCGACGTGACGCTAAAAGGTTCTGTCATACGCGCGTTCGGATTTGTAACATTGAATGCAACCGCGCGGCCTCCAGCGTCGTTGCTGGTAGTGAAAATGTCAGGTTGACCCGCAATAATCTGCACGAATCCGCGGAGGAGAGTGTCGCTATTCGCGCCGCTGTTCAGTACGTTGACCGCGACTGTACCTAGTCCCGGAGTCAAACCAATCGGCATAACGAAATTGATCTGCTTGTTGCTATTGCCGACAAAATAGAGTCCTGCGGCTGCACCGTTAACGCTGAGTGAAACGCCATTCAGCTCGACTGGCAAAGCAGGGCTTCGGTTCGTCTCGGAAGTGCCGGACGCCGTTGCGTCTGAAGGTGCGAGCGGCACGGTGGAACGAACGATACTCAATTCACCTGCAGCCAAACCAAGGGGTGCGCCCGGAACCGGACTCGGCGTCGGTGTCGGACTTGGACTCGGACTCGGCGCCGGTGTCGCTGCCGCGACCGGCATGTTGCTCGCGCCAGTAAAGAACGAGAGCACCGCGTTTGATTGCACGGTGATGTTTGGCGTCAAAAGATAATAGAGTTCGATTGAAAAGTCGGGGTTACCGGTGCCTAATTCCACACCGCCGAGCGCAAATGCGATTCGCTTTCTGGTTTCACTCGGTATCGGTCGTGTACCACCAAAAGTCGAAACAGTCGGCACGTTCGTCAGACGAATGAAAGTGTTTGAAGTAGCCGCAGGAAGCGCGGTCAGAAAGATCTGCGGTGATCCTTGTGGATTCAGACCTTCCGACGCCTGAGCAGCGGCTGGAATAGTTCCGTCGGTGCGGAAGTTCACTGCCGATGCAAATACAAGACTCGACGGCGAGAGTGACGCGTTGTAGTCGGTGAAGGTCGGGAAGCGACCGATGTCAGCGGTTGCCGGCCGAGTCCCGAGTTCGACAAAGGTGTCACTTGCCACCGTGTAAACGAACACGCCAAGCACCTGGCTCGTGGCTGCGGTGTTTCCTTTCGGATCGGTGGCCCGCGATTCGAATGCGATGTACGCTCCATCGCGACTCAGACGACGTCCGGGACTCAGAACGTTTGTATTACCATTGCCGTTGAGTGTGCGCGTGACCTGATGAATATCGCTGACGGCGCCACCGCCGAATTTGGCAGTAAAGATTTCGGCATTGCCGTCGGCATTGTTATTGGCAAGATTGGCCGTGGACATAAAAGCCACTAACGATCCATCAGACGACAATGAAGGACTACTCTGAAACGTTAGTCCGACTCCCGTAACAGCATCCTTCGTATTTGTCGCCTGCGTAAACGCTTTTGTATTGACGTTGACAAAGAACAACTCCGGATTTCCATCGGCATTGCCGACGCCGCCCGGAACAAGATCCCGGGTTGAAATAAAAGCAACGAGATTGCCGTCGTCGGAGATTGCGGGCTCGCGATTGTCGTCAGCGAAAAATGGTGCTGCTGTTGCTGAACCGGGTCTTGGTACACGGCTGGCAGTTGTAGTCGTAATGTTCTTGAAAGTTCCGGCGGTTAGATCCTGAAACGGCAAGTCCGCGCCGAGTGTTAAATCAACGTCAGTTACCGCCGGCAGCTTGTAGATCCAGATCTCCGAATTTCCATCAGTCGACAGACTGCCTTCGGTGCCGTCGAAGTTGCCGGGATCGGGCGCGTTCGAACTGAAGACGATTGTGTAGACGCGTTGACCACTGGTGACGTCACCGACCAGAGAGATCATCGGCGATCGATTGTCGATCTCGATCTTAACTTGCGTTAGATCCGCCGGTGTGGGTACTGGAGTCGGTGTCGGAGTGGGGCTGGCGGTTGGCGTTGGTGTTGGACTCGGAGTCGGCGTTGGACTCGGTGCTGGATTCGGAACGTTCTTAGTATTTGTGATCTGGAAGATGCGTCGTTGTGCGTAATCGTAGAGAAAAATCTCGCGATTTCCGTCGGCGTTATTTCTGGTTGCCGTTTTCTCAGTGGCGAGATCGCCGTTTGAAACAAACACGACAAAGCGGCCGTTGGCGGTCGTGTCACCCAGTACGGAATTGAAAGCTGGATTAGGAGTTGAAGTTAATTGGACGACGAAAGGGTCGGGCGTCGGGCTCGACGTTTGGGCCGAAACAGATACAAGCGAGCCCCCCAGGAGCGCAGGCACGATGCAGGCGCACAAGAACCAGAAAACTTGCTTCACGTATTCCTCCGCAATAAAGACGCAGATCCGAGCAGATTAGATGCTCTCGGGGAGCTGAGCAGCTTGGCACAAGCGATAAAGAACGGCCATTTTAAGCAGAACCCCCTCGGTTCGCAAGCAGCCATTTATTTTGGTAATGTCCTCCGGTATAGGTCCTACAGGTCCTATAGGACCTATTCCGAGGAGAAGAGACTGTGACGAAAAGAGTGCTGATTACCGGAATTACGGGCCAGGACGGGAGCTATCTCGCTGATTATCTCCTCGGCCTTGATTACGAAGTGCACGGACTCGTGCGCCGCGTCGCTCTCGAAGCTCCCGACACAAGATTCAGCCGCATTGCTCACCTGCTCGATCGCGTAACGCTGCATCCGGCCAGTCTCGAAAGTTACGCCAGCATATTCCACGTATTCAGCAAACACGATTTCGACGAGTGTTATCACCTCGCGGCCCAGAGCTTCGTGGCAGAAAGCTTTGCCGACGGTTTTTCGACCATGAATATGAATATCAACGGCACTCATTACGTGCTGGCCGCGCTGCGTGAGTTGCGCCCGAAGTGTCGCTTTTACTTTGCCGGTTCGAGCGAGATGTTTGGAAACGTCAACGAGGTGCCGCAAAACGAGCACACGCCGTTCCAGCCACGCAGCCCGTATGGCATCAGCAAAGTCGCCGGCTTTCACTTAACCAGAAACTATCGCGAGGCGTATGGCCTCTACTGCGTCAGCGGAATTCTCTTCAATCACGAAAGCCCGCGCCGGGGTTTTGAGTTTGTCAGTCGGAAAACGACGAGCACCGTGGCGCGAATCAAACTCGGCCTCGCTTCAGAATTGAGGATTGGCAATCTCGACGCGAAACGCGATTGGGGCCATGCGAAAGACTACGTGCGTGCGATGCACGCGATGCTACAACAACCCGAACCGGAGGACTTCGTGATCGCTACGGGCCGGAGCCACAGCGTGCGGGAGCTCTGCGAGATCGCGTTTTCGGAGGTTGGTCTCGATTATCGTGAGTTCGTTAAAATCGACGAAAGATATTACCGGCCGGCGGAAGTCGATCTGCTGATTGGCGACGCATTGAAAGCGCAGCGTGTTCTCGGTTGGGAACCCACATACACCTTTCGCGAATTGATCAAAGAGATGGTGGCAGCAGATTTGGCAGAAATCCGCGTTCATCCGCGTTCATCCGCGGCCCAAAAATAACTATGCCTCCAGCACTCCGCGTTGAAGCGGTATCGAAACAGTACCGGATCTACGATCATCCCGCGGATCGCTTAAAGGAGACTGTAACGCGCGGTCGCTGGAAAGCTCATCGCGAATTCTGGGCGCTCAAAGACCTCAGCTTCGAAGTCGAAGCGGGCACGACGACCGGCATCGTTGGACCAAACGGTTCCGGCAAATCAACTTTGCTCCAGATCATCACTGGCACACTCGAACCAACCCACGGTCACGTCTCACTTGAAGGTCGCGTCGCCGCATTGCTTGAGCTCGGCGCTGGATTCAATAACGAATTCACAGGCATCGAAAACATTTTCATGAACGCGTCGTTGATGGGTCTATCCAGAGTTGAGACTGAACGACTACTTCCCGAAATCGCCAGCTTCGCAGAGATCGGTGACTTTATTTACCAGCCACTGAAGACCTATTCGAGTGGCATGTACGTGCGCCTCGCTTTCGCCACCGCCATCGCAACGTCACCGCAGATATTGATCGTCGACGAAGCACTCGCCGTCGGCGACGCTGTGTTCCAGCATCGTTGCATGCGTCGAATTAAAAAGATGCAGGAGAGCGGCACAACGATTCTCTTCGTGTCTCACGATCCATCGGCAATTCGCGCGCTCTGCAATCGCGCCATTCTCTTGAATAATGGACAGATGCTGGCTGACGGCACGCCAAGCGATGTACTCAATCGTTATCAGAAGATAATCATGGCTCGGCAGCAGGCTTACGAAGCCAATCTCAACCCGGCGGAGGAAGTTACTACTGCCAATGAACTGGGGAAACTCGAGTCAACTCCGTTGAGTTACGTGTATCGTCACGGTGATCGCAGCGCCGAAGTCTTACAGGTAGAACTACTCGACAGTGCGTTGCGGCCGACAGAACTTGTCGAAACCGGCGAGCCGCTTAGAGTTCGCGTTGTGTACGTCGCACACGAAGATCTCGAGGACGTTGTCTGCGGTTTCCTGATCAGAAATCGTCATGGTATTCACATCTACGGCACGAACACCGAGTTGCAGGAAGTTCCGTTTGAACCGGTGAAGAAAGGCGAGCTGATTGAAGTAACATTCGAGTTCAACTGCTGGCTCGCGCCGGATCTGCTGTCACTCTGCGTGGCGGTCCATAGTAGCGCGGGCGTGAGCTTTGACTGGCTCGATGGATGTTTATTCTTCAGGGTCATGTCTGCGCGGCCGATTGAAGGCGTGGCGAACTTAAACGCGACCGCGGCCAGCAAATGTCTTACCGGCAAACACATCGTGGAACGAGGCGCCTCCTTGGAGTGGGCCGACTTGTCGGAGCTTTGGCCATAGCGGTGCCAAGGCACCGCACTCCAAGGAGGCGCTCAAGATAAATGGAAATAGACATCGACAAGGTAGACACGTCAGTCGACGATCTGGATCTGGCTCAACTGATGGACCAGATCCGGCAGGACGCCGAAAAACGAAAGCGCAATGCTTTGAGCAATGGTTCATCGCTGTTCTACAGACAGCTAATCACTCAGGCGTTCGATGTTCTGCTGCCGCAACAACAGCTTCCGCGCAATCCCCCAACATTTCCTCAGCTTAGACTGCAACCCGCGTTGGAAAAACGCGAACAGTATCAACTCAACGACCTGCTGGGTTTTCATGATGAAGAGTTTGTCCGAACCGCTTACAGGGTAGTGCTTGGACGCGAACCGGACGATGCGGGACTGGCCGAATACCTTGGAAAGTTGCGCAGCGGCCGCTACAACAAGATCGACATTCTGACGAGTCTGAGGTTCTCGCCTGAGGGAGAGAAGGCAAATGTCCGGATTGCAGGTCTCAACAGGTTTTCAGCTTTCAGAAAACTCTATCGGGTGCCCATCGTCGGGTATGCGTTGCAAGTGGCGGTGGCTGTACTGCGTTTGCCTGTGCTCATAACAAATCACAGGCGGCTCGAATCACACACAGCGGCACAGCTTGAACGCGTGGCAACTCATATCAACGAAGCTGTTGCGTACTTTTCTGACGCGGAGGAGCACAGGCTGAACGAAATAAGTCGGACGCAATTCGAGGTTTTGCAGCAACAACTCGAAGAGCTGAAGGACGCGGCACGTTCAGAGATTGATTCACTCAGCAGCGCACACGCTGCTCTGAAAAGTGACGTTCTGTTGCGACTCGACCAACTGAATAAGCCTGCAGAGCCGCAGGTCGACGTCGCCGAGCTTCAGGAGTTGAGAGTTCAGTTCGAAAAACAATTTGACCGCATGCTCGAGCGGCTTAACGGTTCGAAGATGGATCTCGCTCAACGAGAAAACCGCCTCTCGATGCTGCTCGACGGCACTCACCGTCCTTTTGCGGCTCAACTTCATCCCGATCAAATACAGACGATAGAAAACGAAGATGACCATCTGCTGGACTCCCTCTACTGGTCACTGGAGGAAGACTTACGTGGAACGCCCGAAGAGATCAAAGAAGAAGTTAAAGTCTATTTGCCTGTCTTGGAAAATGCCGGGATCAGAGATGCCATACTCGACGTCGGGTGCGGACGAGGCGAATGGCTCGAGGTGCTCAGAGAAGCCGACTTTCAGGCCAGGGGAATCGATCACAATCGCATTCAGATTGAGCACTGCAAATCTTTGTCGCTCGAGGTGATTGAAGCAGAGGCTCTCACATATCTTCGCGGTCTCGAGGAAGCGAGCTTGAATGCCGTCACGGCCTTTCATTTTGCTGAGCACTTGCCGCTGAAATCTTTCATCAGGTTTCTTGACGAGTCTGGCCGAACACTCAAACCTGGCGGACTGCTGATTCTCGAAACACCGAACCCGGAGAACCTGCTGGTTGGAAGTTGCAATTTTTATCTCGATCCTTCGCACAAAAATCCGATACCCATTCCGACGATGAAGCTCCTGGTTGAAGCGAGAGGTTTTCATTGTCAGGACATCATGAAACTTCACACGGTTTCCTCAGAGATCGAAGTAAAGGACCGGTTGACGAGCGACGTGAACCACTTTATCTATGGTCCAATGAATTATGCGGTAGTGGCGCGCAGGCCCGGCAGTGATACGCCATGAGTCGCATCGCCATTCTCAGTCGCGATATAACTCCAGCAGACGCGGTGAGCAATGATGTTCTTGCAATGCAAGGCTTGTTGAGTAAGCGCGATCATGAGGTCAGGGTCTTTGCATATAGTACCAGTCTAACCGTTCCAGAAATATTCCCGTCTAATGGCGCATTATCGTACCTGGACGGTCCTGAAGACGTTCTGATCTATCACCATTCAATTGGGTGGGATGCCGGGGTGGAAATTGTCAAGACTGCTTCGTGCCGCAAGATTATCAAGTATCACAACATAACCCCGCCGGAGTTCTTCGAGGGCATTAGCGAGCAACATGTCGGTCTCTGTCGCAGTGGCAGGTTACAAGTTAAAGACATCATTGAGTGCCGGCCCGATCTTCTCCTCGCAGCTTCGTTCTTCAACATGGCAGACCTGATTGCCGCCGGAAGCCAGAATGACAAAACGTTCGTCCTTCCGCCCTTCAATCAGGCGGACAAGTTGCAAGCAGGAGCTGCGAATTTTGACATCCTGGATAACTACTCTGATGGGAGTGTCAATCTTCTGACCGTCGGAGGGGTGCGCCCAAACAAGGGACACGCTGCTCTCGTCGAGGCTTTTGCAATCTACTACTATCAGTTCAATCGGGCGGCTCGCTTGTTCGTCGTTGGCGTAGAGACAGATGCCTTGGCGCCGTACGCGATGATACTGCGGCAATTGATCAATTCATGGGATATTGATTCGCGCATTGTATTCACTGGAGAAATCTCCAATGAGTCGTTGAAAGCTTATTACATGCTGGCAGACGCATTGGTAACAACCAGCGAACATGAAGGCTTTTGTGTGCCCCTGGCCGAAGCTATGGCGATGAAAGTTCCAATCGTTGCCTATGCTTCGACTGCAATTCCCGAAACAGCGGATGATGCGGGTCTGGTGTGGAATGAACGAGATCCGTACCTGTTGGCCCAATCGATCGATTGCCTGCTTGCAAACGAACCCGCAAAGATGGCGCTCGTTGCCAGAGGCGCGGAACGTTACGAAAATGCTTTTTCAAACAAAGCGATCGAGAAGGAGTTTCTTGAGGTGACAGCTCGAGCAGGATTTGAATTCTAACGCCAAAGGCGTTGGCTATCTCAAGCCCAGGGTTGGAGCGCAGCGACAACCCTGGGATCTAAATGTAGAAACAGATTAACGCTGAAAGCGTTAGGCCTGTGCAGGAAGAACCCTTTCAGGGTTTATGAATTTTCTTGAATCCTAACCCAGGGTTGTCGCTGCGCTCCAACCCTGGGCTTAAGTTAGCTAACACCTTCGGCGTAGGGCTTCTACTATGAGACGAATCGCTATTCTAAGTCCCAGCTTAACGACGGCTGATGCGCTCAGTAATGATGCGCTGGGAATGTTTGACGTCCTAACCCGCCGTGGGCACGAGGTGCGCCTCTACAGCGAAACTCATTCGCTGCCGCACGCGCGTATCTACGATCTCACAAAGCTTGAGAGCTTTCTCAAGACACCAGACGACATTCTCTTATATCACTATGCCAGAGGGTGGGACCGCGCCCTGGAACTTCTACAGAAACTGCCCTGCCGTCGAGTAATTAAGTATCACAACGTCACCCCCGCGAAGTATTTCGCCGGTTTCAACAGTACGGACCAGGAACTATGTGAGGGCGGGCGCAAGCAATTGGTAGATGTGATTGCGGCGCAGTGTGATCTTTATCTTTCGGCTTCTGCGTTCAGCATGCGGGAGCTGCTCGAGCTTGGCGCCCCCGCTTCAAGAACCTTTGTTGTGCCGCCGTTTCATCATATCGATCGCCTGGCGCAAATCACGGCCGATCCGCATACCTTACGAAAAACTTCAGGCGCGCGCGCCCACATCTTATGGGTAGGACGCGTCGCGCCACATAAGGGTTTGTTGCAATTGATCGAGGCGTTTGCGCACTACTATCACGGCTGCAACATTAAGTCGCGACTCATCATTGTAGGCAAAGGCGGCGAAGGCTTCAGCCCATATTCCAGGCTTTTGCACCGCGCCATCGACAAGCTCAACTTGACGGATGCCGTGGTATTTACTGGTGGCGTTTCCGATGAAATTCTGAAGGCGTACTATCAGCTAGCTGATGCATTTGTAACGACCAGTGAACACGAAGGCTTCTGTGTCCCGCTCGTCGAAGCAATGTCGATGAGACTGCCAATCGCAGCCTACGCAGCGGCGGCGATTCCCGAAACATTGGGTGATGCAGCGATAGTGTGGAAAGAACGGGATCCTCTCCTCATGGCAGAAACCATCAATCTCTTCCTGAAAGACAGTGCAGTAAGGGACGCTTTAGCTGAGCGCGGACGCCATCGTTACGAAGCAATGTTTAGCAACGAAAAGATAGAGTCTACCTTCCTCAAGGCAATGGCAACACTGCGATGACTAGAGTTGCGATCGTCGTACAGCGATGTCATGAAGATATCGTCGGAGGCTCGGAGACGCTCGCCTGGCATTATGCACAGCTCCTGCGCGATTCGTATGAAGTTGATGTGTTGACTACGACAGCGGTCGATACATCCGTCTGGGCCAACACGCTGCCTGAGGGAGCGGAAATCAAAGACGGCGTGCGCATCGTCAGGTTTCCGGTAACGATCGGACGCAGTCACTATTGGTCAGGTCTGCACGATCGATTGCATCAAGCGTTCGAGCCTCCAGTCGTACCTGGTAGAAACCACGATAGCAATGTCTCGCAGATTCGTTGGACCATCGCTCTGCAAGAAGACTTTATTCGCCATCAAGGTCCGTATTCAGAACCGTTGCTGCGCTTCATCCGAGACAATTGGCGCGACTACCGCGCGCTGATCTTTATCACCTATCTTTATCCAACTACGTATTTTGGTCTGCAACAACTTCCCGCCGGACGCGCACTGTTCGCGCCGACATTACACGACGAACTGCCTGCATATCTTCCGGCTTACAAATACTCGGCGCGGCGAGCACGCGAACTGATTTGGTTGACTGCCGCCGAATCGCAAGTCGGACGGAAATTGTGGGGCGAACTGCCGGGAAGAATTGTGTCAATGGCTATCGACGCAGAAGTTCGAGACCCGGAACGGATGCCTTTTCCTTATTTGCTCTACTCTGGACGTGTCGATCCGAATAAGGGCTGCCGCGAGCTCTTCGATTACTTTCTGACGTTCAAGAAGACCCATCCTGGCAGGTTGCGTTTGATCCTTACGGGCAAAGACGACATGCCTGTGCCGGAACATGAAGACATTGAATTCCGAGGATTTGTGAGTGCTGAGGAGAAGTTTCGGCTGATGGCAGGCGCGATGATGTTTGTGACGCCGTCGCCGAACGAGAGCTTCAGCATTGTGACTCTCGAAGCGATGGCCCAGAACACTCCGGTGCTGGTGAACAACGCTTCTCAAGTGCTGGCTGATCACGTCAAAGACAGCGGCGCCGGACGAGCTTATGATGACTACGCCAGCTTCGCGCGTGCGTTGAACGAAATGCTATCCGCTGAAGACACTCGCGTGCGGATGGGACGGTCAGGAAGGGACTATGTTCTTTCGAGATATCAAACGCCGCGGATTCGAGAGTTGCTTTTAGCTGCCATTGAGTCGACCGCTTTGGAGCCGGTTAAGTTCTAGACGCTGTCGGTATTCTGTCGAGGTAATAAAATTATAAGTGATGGTGGCTGCATCGCCACGACGGTTCAACAATTCCGTCCAGCTCGCCAGGCCGCCCTCGTCAGGTTCTCGCCGCATAAAACCAAAATAATGCAGCGCAACAAGATTTCGATTCTGGAGATTGCGAGTCAGATCATCAGAGCCCACGACTTTGCGTAGCTCTTCTTGGGTAGCTGCGTTGATGGTATTGCGTGAGGAAAAATCAGCCAACATTCGATCCTGCGCCGCTTGCCGAGACAATGTTTTCGAGTAGTCACTGAACCGGCTCATGTCATTCACAAACTCATCGTAATGCGGCATTCGTCTCAAACCGATCTCATACATTTGCAGGATCAACGCTCCGCGTTCGTGAAATCCAGTTGAGAGAAAGATGTTGAGTGCCGTCTGTGCCTGACAAGATGAATCTCTCGCGCCACAATTTTTAAGTTTTTCAATTTGCGCCTCAACTGTTTCACTCTTTGGCTCATCTCCGCGGAAATCGCGATAGAGTTGGCGCACGAAAAACTCCGGATCATTGATGGGATTCGGATAGGCCGGATCAAACGCATCTATTTCCGGGCCTGTTTCCAAACGGCAGATTTTGCCTGAGAGTCCTTGCGAGGCTATCCAGCTTTTCACATTGTCTTCATAGTGAGGTTCTTTCAGTTGATAAAGATCCCAACCGGGAGGAAACAGACTACTCGAGGCATTCAGTGACGGTATTCCGGTGATGGCGGAGATCAGCATCGCGTCGTACTGATACTCCGGCATATTGCGCCGCGCCAGGGGACCCGCAGCCAGGTAGAACGCCTCGCAATCTTTTGGCAGCTTGGCTGCCAAGGTCTGCAGATAACGCTTTTCTAGGCGTACTGAAAACCCGTTACCGCCGATCTTTGGCACTCCAAATTGTTCAACTACAACCACCCCACCGAGTAGAAGCATGACTGCCGTCAACGCTCTCCTACGCACTCGATTACTCTCACGCGACGCATATTCGAGTCCTCGATCAAGTACGTAGGCAAAAGCAATCGACATCGGCAGCGCCAGAAAGATCACATATCGCGAAACAGCTCTGATGGCGCCACCTCCCGGAAAAAACCGGTAAATGTAATACCACGGCGAATGAGTGCCATAGCGGAAACCAATCACATAGAAAAGACTCGTGGACAGGATCAGTAACGCGAGGAAGAGCATTCCTAACCGGTATGGGTCGGGAATAGATGGAGTCGGCCCGGGTGAATCCGGTTCTCGGCGAGCTCTGATAAACCAGACGGTCGCGATCGTGAGTACGATCCACGTGAGTGAAGAAAATAGACCGATGCCCGCCTGAAGTTCGCCCCAGGTATTGGGAATCGAGTCAGGCAGCAGAGCGAGTGTGATTCGTCCCCAAAGATAGTTGCCTGCTCCCATCGACAACAAAGCTTGCCAGTCAGGAATGAGGTCGAACATCCCTTCCCACAAATACCAGTTTTTCGGCTGTGCAAGCGGCAGATAAAGCCACAGCGTCGGTATCAATCCAAGCACCAAAACGACCGTGGCCAGCAATATAGCGCGCCAGAACTTTTTACAAACCGCGAAAATAAAACGACGCGTTCTGCTAAAGACGAGAGCTAAGATCAGAAAGAACGTAGACCACAACACAAAAAACCACGCGAAGTAAAAGCCGGTCGCCATTTGTAAGTCCCAGGTTAGACCAGCTAACGACAAGAGTATCGCCGCTCGTTTTTGATCCAAAGTCTGAACCTGCCTGCCGAAAGTTATGAGCAACGCGAAGATCACCGGCAGGAGCACTACATACTGAAGCTGAAGATGAACCAACTGGAAAAACTTTGGACTGTTGAAGGCGAAGAACATCGCGCCAACGATCGAAGGCGCGAGACGAAAGCCAAGGGTCTTGTAAAGCAGCCAAAACGCAGTGCAATAACTGAAAAACGCCGTGAGGATGATCACGATCTCGAGCGATGAGAACATGTCAAAACCGACCACGCGGAACAGAGAGTAAGGCACACCAACACCAAGCAGGACGTCCGAATAAGCCAACGTGCCCTTGGTCGGATAGAAGACGCCCGGCGAGAGCAGCGAAGCTTTTCCCGCAAGAGAGCGGTACCAATGCTCGCAAAAATAGAGGAAACCGCGCGCGTCGCCACGATCTCCAAAGAACCTGTCAAAGCCGCTCAGGAATTGGTACAAGTGATACTGAACGGTACCGGCAACACCAAAGAGAAGCACAAGCGCGAGCGAGGATCGGTTAAGCTTTTGTGCTTTAAATACTTTTCTCTGGTTCATCCAGGGCCCTCGCTGGGCCAGACGATAAGAAAATAGGGATATCCGTCAACCTTGCCGTGCAATTCTAATTTGCCTCCCATTTGCTCAATCTGCTTGATGTGTTTCTCTATATCGTTACCATCATCTATCAGATACTGTCGCTCGCCGCGATCGAACACGAACTTAAACAACATGGCCCGAGTTTCGTCGTCCGTGACATGAATCTTAAACGCCGGTTTGTTCGCGTAATACCAAAGTGAGCCTGTAAGCAGGTCAGCCCAGATCCACGCTTTGTCATCCATTAACTCAGAAGGAAGCAGAATCGGTGGATGCGTGCTCGCTTGTCGAGGAGCTGGTGAAACTACACGATTGGACCAGGCTCGCTGAAACGTCGCCACACCCGGCCAGAGTATTAAAAGCAGCGCCACCCACGAAAGAATTTTTCGTGGTTCAAATCGCTGAACTGCGTTATTTGTTGCTTCGATACCAAGAGCTCCAAAACCTGCGATTGTGACCGCCGCAAATATCGCAGGCGTCATGTAATAAGAGGCTGTGGTCCAGTGAGTAAGAAAGTAACAAATCGGTATGATCCACAGAACAGACGCAGCGAACGCGAGACGTTTCCAGCTCAAACCCAAACGATTGAAGTGTTCGGAATCGCGTCTTGAGTAGAGCAACAGAAAACCTACAAAGCCGATTAACCCGGCGATCAGAGCCCAGTTGTCGACAGATGCAGGCCCATGGCCCAGGAAATACGAAAGGTTCGCACGCAAAGGCGCGAGAGTTGGAGGAGCGGAGTCCACGCTTGCGTACGTTGAGTGATACCAGGCACCCGCGACGTCATGCTGGTTGATGAGAACAGGGATCACGCCGGTGATAGTGACGCCGGCCGCGAAAACTATCGGCAAAACCATAATTCGAAGGTTGCGGTAATCGCGGAAGCTGAGCCCGAGCAAGATCAGAAAACCCGGCGCCAACAAGAACGACGGCAAACGAATAAGCGTGGCGAATCCCAGAGATGCGCCGGCAAGTAAAGCAAATAGTAATGCCAAACGATGACGGTTTGCCGTCTGAAACCACAAAGCAAAGAGACTAAACAAACACGTAAACAAGATCGGCGCCAGCACCGCGTTCATCGAGAACGACAGAGGTCCGAGTCGCGCGAGCACCATCAGCCCGAGACTCAACGCCAACACGACCAGACCGACGGAAGCCCAGGCTCGCTTCCACGCTGCCAGCATCAACGTCGCTGC
>DATFHH010000129.1:0-30076 GCA_035248565.1 Pyrinomonadaceae bacterium
CTGCATACCATGCGAATCGCGAGTCTCTAAGACTAGACTCATGTGCCTGAGGAACCAGTGCACGAAACAGAACGCGCAGATCACTCACACGACGCGCCATTGGACCAATGACAGCACCAAGCGAATATGGACCAGTGCTCGGCGGAAACTGTCCTTCTCCCGAAACACGACCAGTTGTCGGTTTCAAACCACAGATACCACAGAAATGCGCCGGGATTCGCACGGATCCAGCAAGATCACTACCGAGCCCCCCAAGCGACATGAACGTCGCAATAGCCACCGCTTCCCCACCACTCGACCCACCAGGCGTGAGTTTCGCATTCAAAGGATGATTCGTGCGACCGAAGACAGGATTGTCAGCGGTGTAGTCCATCGCCATCTCGGCAGGATTAGTTTTTCCCAGAATGATCGCACCGGCAGCTCTCAAGCGCGCAACCGCAGGCGCATCTTTCTCCGGCACGTACTCTGTTCGCATCCGCGACCCACTCGTCGTCCGCAGACCGGCCGTTTCAATCGTATCTTTGATCGTAACCGGCACACCGTGAAGCGGACCTAACTCATCGCCACGCATCACCACCCGCTCCGCCTCTTTCGCACGATCGATCACATCCGGCGCAAGCGTCACGATCGCATTCAACTCCGGATTCAACCGAGAAATCTGTTCGAGGTGCGCCTCCACCACCTCAACCGGCGACACCTCACGCCGCTGAATCATTCGCGCAATCGTGTTCAAATCCGTCTTCATCCGTTCAATCCGTGGCCCAGTTTTGCATTTCCCAAACTTCTCAATATAATCGAACTGCTCTGTATGTTGTTATGTCAAAACTCAACGGCAAAGGAGGGCATTCTTGGCTATTCGTTTGAGCAAGACTTTCGTCTTGCGCAAGCTGCATCAGCTTTCCGGCATTTTTCCCCTCGGAGTTTTTCTTTTAGAACACTTTTACACAAACTCCAAAGCACTCACCGGCCCGGCCGACTTCAATAACGCCGTCAAAGATTTACAGTCGATCCCATACATTCTCTTTGTCGAGATTTGCGGCATTTTCATTCCGCTGATCTATCACGCAGTTTACGGTCTGGTCATCACGGCCGAAGCGCGACCAAACAATCTCGCTTATCCGTATCCACGTAACTGGTTCTATCTAATTCAACGAATAACCGGCATTATTCTATTCTTCTTTATCACTTTTCACGTGCTCAATTTCCGCTTCGGGATGATCCCTGGTCTAAACAGCACCTCGGTAGCAACTCATCCTAATGAAGCTTTCAATATCGTCGCACGCGAGTTTCACATGGTGCCGATCTTTATCATTTATGTGATCGGCATCGCTGCCACAGTGTGGCATCTGGCGAATGGCATCTGGTTGTTTCTCGTGGATTGGGGCATTACGATCGGAGAACGCGCGCAACGCTTGACCGGTTATGCCTGCATCGCGTTTGGCGCTGTGCTGCTGTTGGTTGGAATCAACGCTGCCGTCGCGTTTATTCATGACAAGGGTTTGTTAGGAGGCATTCTTTAGCCGATGGCTAGTAATGGAATGAAGATCGCGGTTGTTGGCGGTGGACTCGCGGGACTTGCCGCCGTCATGAAGATCGCGGAGGCCGGTTACGCTGTCGATCTGTTTTCCGTCGTGCCGGTGAAACGTTCTCACTCTGTTTGCGCACAGGGCGGCATCAACGGCGCCGTCAACACCAAAGGCGAAGGCGACTCAACCTGGGAACACTTCGACGATACTGTTTACGGCGGCGACTTTCTCGCCGATCAACCTCCGGCGAAGGCGATGTGCGAAATGGCGCCGTCGATCATTTATCTGTTCGACCGCATGGGTGTTCCCTTCTCGCGTACTAACGAAGGACTACTCGATTTCCGTCGCTTTGGCGGCACGAAACATCACCGCACTGCATTTGCAGGCGCTTCTACCGGCCAGCAACTTCTCTACGCGCTCGACGAACAAGTGCGGCGTTACGAAGTCAGCGGCAAAGTCAGGAAATTTGAGCACTGGGAGATGCTGTCGCTCGTCCTCGACGATCATCAGGTTTGTCGTGGACTGATCGCGATGGACCTTCAGACTCTCGAGCTGAAAGCATTTCCTGCCGACGCGGTGCTCATCGCGACTGGTGGTCCAGGTCTGATCTTCGGTAAGTCGACCAACTCGATGGTCTGTACGGGCAGCGCTGTCTCAGCGTGTTATCAGCAAGGTGCAAAATACGCGAACGGCGAGTTCATACAAGTTCATCCAACATCAATTCCCGGCGAAGACAAACTGCGTTTGATGTCGGAATCGGCGCGCGGCGAAGGCGGACGCGTTTGGGTGCCACGCAACAAAGGCGACGTTCGGCCACCGTCCTCGATTCCAGAGAATGAGCGTTTGTATTTTCTCGAAGAGAAGTATCCGGCTTATGGCAATCTCGTACCGCGCGACATCGCAACGAGAGAGATCTTCCAGGTGTGTATCGATGGTATGGGCGTCGGCGGACAAAACCAGGTCTATCTCGACCTGACGCACATTCCTGTCGAAACCCTCGATCGAAAGCTCGGCGCGATCCTGGAAATTTACGAGATGTTTGTCGGCGACGATCCGCGGCACGTGCCGATGCGGATCTTCCCGGGTGTGCATTATTCAATGGGTGGTCTATGGGTTGACTTCAATCAGCGCACAAATATTCCCGGACTGCTTGCGGCCGGCGAATGCGACTACTCGATTCATGGCGCTAATCGTCTCGGCGCAAACTCGCTCGTCAGTTGTGTTTACGGTGGGTTCGTCGCCGCGCCTGCGGCGATCGAGTATGCGAAGAATGTCGAACGCAATGGCGCCGACGGTTCGCGAATCTACGAACAGGAGTTGAAACGTCAACAGGAGATCAACGATAGCTTGATCAAGCAGAGCGGCACGGAGAACCAGTATCTGTTGCACCAGGAGATGGGCAAATGGATGACTGACAACGTTACCGTAGTTCGTTACAACGATAAGCTGAAGGCGACTGACAACAAGCTGCTGGAGTTGATGGACCGCTTCAAACGAATCTCGATCAACGATTCAAACTTGTGGGCCACGATGGCGTTGCCGCACGCGCGTCACCTGGACAACATGCTCGAGTTGGCTCGCGTGATCACGCTTGGCGCCTTGAATCGCAATGAATCGCGCGGAGCACATTTCAAACCTGAGTTTCCGGAGCGCGACGATAAGAATTGGTTGAAGACCACGATCGCGGAGTACTCGGGCGAGGGTCCGGTATTTTCATACGAGCCGGTTGATATCTCGTTGATTCAGCCGCGCGAACGCGACTACAGCAAGGGCAAACGGGAGACAGCAAAGGCCTGATATGTCATCACCGCAGAAAACAGTCGAGATCCACATTCGGCGCCGCGCCAATCCCGATTCACCGCAATACTGGGAGCAATTCGTAATACCTTACCGGCCGAATCTCAACATCATCTCGTGCTTGATGGAGATTCAGAAAAATCCGGTAAACAAATCGGGCCAACGAACTACGCCGCCGGTCTGGCAGATGAACTGTTTGGAACAGGTGTGCGGCATCTGCACGATGGTTATCAACGGCCGCGCGCGACAGTCGTGCTCAGCGCTCGTCGACAACCTGGAACAGCCGATCAAGCTCGAGCCCATGTCGAAGTTTCCGAACATTCGTGATCTGGTAGTCGATCGTTCGCGGATGTTCGATCACTTGCGTCGTGTTCACGCGTGGATTGAGTTGGACGGCACTTACGACCTCGGACCAGGTCCGCGGATGGACCAGGAGGACGTGCAGGAACGTTATGCTTATTCGCGTTGCATGACGTGTGGTTGTTGTCTCGAGGCGTGTCCGCAGTACGAAAATGATCACTACATCGGTCCACAGGCGATCGCGCAGGTGCGGTTATTCAACATGCATCCATCAGGCAAGATGACGCGCACCGAACGTCTCGAAGGGATCATGCAGGAAGATGGAATTACGAACTGTGGCAACGCGCAGAACTGCGTGAAAGCATGCCCGATGAATATCCCACTGACCCGCGCGATCTACGAAGAAAACCGCGAGACAGTGGCCCACGGTCTCTTCGGCTGGCTCAAAGGCTGATCCGCGTGATCCATGTCATCCGCGGCTTAAATACCTAACACATTAACCAACTCCTGCACCGCCGACGCGCTCTTCTGCAACGCAATCCGCTCCTCAGCAGTCAAGTTGATCTCAATGATCTGCTCCAACCCACGCGCGCCTAGCTTGCAAGGCACGCCAACATATAATCCATTAATCCCATACTCACCTTCCAGGTAAGCCGCACACGGAAGGATCTTCTTCTTGTCCTTCAAAATCGATTCAGTCATCTCAACCGCCGCCGCCGAGGGCGCGTAGTACGCTGATCCAGTCTTCAACAAGCTCACGATCTCCGCGCCACCACCAGCAGTGCGCTTCACGATTGCATCGATCTTGTCTTTAGGCAGCAGTTCGGTAATCGGAATACCTGCGCAGGTCGAGAAGCGCGGCAACGGCACCATCGTGTCGCCATGTCCGCCTAGCACAAACGCGGTCACGTTCTCGACAGACACATCCAACGCTTCAGCCAGAAAACAACGCATGCGCGCGGAGTCGAGCACACCTGCCATTCCGACCACGCGATGTTTGGGAAACCCCGAGCGCCGCAAAGCAACCTGGCACATCGCATCGAGCGGATTGGAAACGATGATTAGGATCGTATTTGGTGAACGCCGCACGACTTCGTCAACCACTTTCGACACGATGTCAGCATTGGTCTTCAGCAGATCGTCGCGGCTCATGCCGGGCTTGCGCGCGAGGCCGGCGGTGATGATCACCACGTCGGAGTTGTCAGTCTCGTCATAACTGTTGGAACCGATCAGCCGCACGTCGAAACCTTCAATCGGCGCTGCTTCAGCCAAATCTAATCCCTTGCCCTGCGGTACTCCCTCAACGATGTCGACCAATACCACGTCGCCGAGTTCTTTTGCCGCCAACCAATGTGCAGCGGTGGCGCCGACATTGCCCGCGCCTACGACCGTAATCTTCTTTCGCGCACCCATTTCGTTATTCCTTTCGCACGCAGAAACGATGAAACACAGACGTTTCTGCGGTTCTTGTTGATTAAGATTGCAGGATTGAAAGAGCGCGAGTTTACAAGCGCGTTGGAGAGAGTGTCAAATGATGGAACGATGAGTGATACAGATCCTGACAATCCGTTTCCTGAGCCGGTGGAGATCGAGATTACAGACGTTTTCGATCTACACACCATCCCGCCGCGCGATGTCAAACGAGTTGTCGAGGAATACTTGCAGTTGGCCCACCAAAAAGGTTTCAAGTGCGTTAGAATAATCCACGGCAAGGGCATTGGGGTGCAGCGTGAGATGGTGCGGGTGATTCTCGAGCGCACGTCGTTTGTGTACGACTGGACCGACGCTCCGCCCGAGGCCGGCGGCCTCGGCGCCACAATTGTGCGATTGCGCTAAGCCACAAAGAGGCACAAAAAGCACAAAAATGATTCCTGAACGGAAGAGCTCGTTAACTCTGCTGGTCTTGCTGTGCGCGTTGGTCTTTGTCTACCACTTTGCATCTGGTATCTATTACGTGCGCGGGCTGGAACCTTCGCCTGTTTTTGAGTTTCTATACAGGGCGGCTTTTGTATGTGGCATAGTTTGGTGGTTGCAGGTGGAAGCGAGAAGATCGGGAATTAATCTGTGTAATCTGTGGATAGCAGTCACTCGTCGCTCAGTAATCTCTCCCCAAACACCGGTTGACCTCCAAGTGAGGTGTAAAAACCGTAGACCGCCAACCCGAGTGCGATCACAATGGCAAAGATCGTCGAGGAAGCGTACCAGGCCGAGAAGTCTGTAGTCATTGGGTATGCGGCACTGAGAAAGAAAAATAACTGCGCTGCCATCGTAGCCAACAGCCCAAAGCGAGCCACGAGTATCGTAATCGTCAGCGATATCATGATCGACGCGATCCAATAGAATCTCGGCGCAGAGGCAGCAAACGCAGAAAACTCGACGGCGAGCGCGATAACAAACAGCGCTATCGCCGCCAGCCACTGCCGGCGTAGAACGATATAGAACAACAACAGCAGGAAAAGAAACGCAAACCCTGCGAACACGCTGGCCACAACTTGTGAACTGAGAAATACCGCCAGCATTGTACGCACGCTACCAAACGTGAGCACGTTCGCCAACATCGCAGGTGGACCAGGCAAGCCAAGCCAACGCGGCAGAAGAGAACCGAAAACAATCAAGGAGCTGTGCAGCAGGCCGAAAAGACCGCCAATCAGCAGATCTCGGCCGACCATCGGGTCCCGGAAATTACCCGCGATTAACCTGCTCCATGAAATGATCAACCTGGGCCATCTACGCCGGACGTACGGTTCGAGTGCGATGTACAGCAGCCAGATCAAAGCGGCAGGAACGAGCGAATAAGCAGTTATTAAACCGACGGTGTCAAACTCATCGCCGAGACTTGGAACATGCCGGGCGCCCATCACTCCTCCCAACACAGCAACACAGAAAATAAACAACGCCAGCCTGAACGCGCCACGGTTGTCGCTGCGGCCGAGTTGTAAATTTCGCCGGCTCAGAAAAGCGGCCGTCAGCATTACACCAATAAACAGAATGAACAGCAGTATCGCCGCCCTGCGCTGGCCACTTGACGACGTTTCCTCTTCCTGACGCAGCGGTCGGTCCCACGGAAAGATAATCGCGAAATAGACGGGTCGATTCTTATAAGCAGCCGCCTCGATTCGAACCGGGATCTCCGGATGGTCCACATGTGGACCCTGCCACGCCGCGCGCTCCTCTGCATACATCAGCGGCACCCACATGGATTCAGTCTTAGTGAAGTTTGCTGGGTTGAGTCCGGCGGCAGCGAACAGTGGGCTCCAGTCAGTGGTGCTTCTTGTCGTATTTGTATTTTCCAACTGCGCGGGTAATCGTTCGAACTTCACGAGACGCCCGCGCGTGTCGAGGAAAACGTTTGTCATACCCGCGACATTCAGTGGTGGATCTGAGGGAAGAATTATGACTGAGCTCTCCGGCACGAGATAACGCGGCGCTTGCCGGTGCCAGAAATAAAGCACCAGCGGTTGTCCGGTTTTTATTACGTCCCAACCTGCGTATCCCTGGGTTTCGAGATAACGATCGAAGCTGCGATCGAGTGCGAAGCCGGAAGCCTGCCCCAGAGGCGCGTCGCCATAACCGAAGCTCGAGACAATCTCACGCGCTCGTTCTGCCAGCACTTCCGGCGGCTTTTCCAACGGAAGGTTTCGCTCTGCTCGCGCCGCACTCGACGAGAGAAGATGCCACAGTAGGCACACCACTACTCCTGCCAAACTGGCGACGGCTAGTGCAGGGCGCAGCGCTCCGGCTTTCGGAGCCGCAGCGACCATTTCGGGTGAGGGTGTCTCGCCGGCAGCAAGCGCCGCGGCGATCGGGTCGCCGCCGGGAAGTGCTGCTGCCACCTGCAATGCCGATGACGGACGTTGATTCAGATCTTTTTGCAGACAACGATCGATCACGCGCTCGATCAGCGGATCCAGATCTTTGACGATCGATGTCGGCGTTGTTGGCGTGGTGTCGCTGCGCCGAAGTTTGATCAGTTCTTCCAGAGTTGTGGCGTCGAAGGCCCGTTTGCCGGTGAACAGTTCGTATAAGACCAGACCAAGCGAGTAGATATCGCTGCGTACTGTTGGCGGTTTTCCTTCGAGTTGCTCCGGCGCCATGTAAGCCGGTGTGCCGGCGCTCATTTCGTCATCGTGAAACTCTTCGACCAAACCTGCCAGACCGAAATCGGTGATGCGGGCGTTACCCTCGCCGTCGATCATGACATTCGACGGTTTGAGATCGCGATGGAGGATTCCACTCTCGTGCGCAGCGGCAAGCCCTGCGCAGATTTGTCGCGCGATCTGCAGAGCTTTGTCGGCAGGCAAGCGGCCGATGCGTCGCAGCAGAGAAGAAAGTTCCTCTCCTTTGATGAATTCCATCGAGAGGAAGTGTCTGCCGTCGATTTCGCCGATGTCGTAAACGCGACAAACGTTGCGATGAGATACCTGGCGCGCCACTCTCACTTCGCGATGAAAGCGCGCGAGCGCGGCGCCGTCGCTGAGAAAGCGGTCCGGCAGAAATTTGAGCGCGACTGCCTGTCCCAACTTGAGATCATCGGCCCGATAGACTTCACCCATGCCGCCTTTGCCTAACAATCCAACGATGCGATAACGACCTGCCAGAACAGTGCCGGAAATAAAACGCGCTTCGTCGATCGTGTCGAACGACGAAGCGCGTGTCGGAGTGACTTTTGGAGTGTCGAGTTTACGAGTCGGGTCGTCGTGCATCGACGAAAGATTACACAGATCTTCCGATCTTCGTAAGCCTATTTCGTCAACTTCCTGAAATTGAAAGACGCCAATACAACACGAGTGTGAGTTCTGGAATCTATGAAGACTGTGAACGGGTCCTGCGGCTGAATTCATCGCTCACGCTCGAACGCGCGAGTACTTGCCTACGACTGGTCTCGCAAATCGAAAGCTTGCAATGTCCGACGACGGCTATTCGCAATTCATCAAGGCACTGCGGTCGCGTTTATAGAAAGGCGAGAGTCCTTTCGGTGGACCATTGAATGAAGAAGAACGCACTGGTGAAAACGTTGAGCAGACGCGCAAGAGCGTGAATTTAATATCCTTTCAGGATCGCTTTGCCGGCGATTCGCGTGTACGAAATTTTATTTTCAGTAGTTATGTCGTCGGCCCAGCGGTGGAGGCTGCTTTCCTCGACGCGACGAAGAAGTAAGGGAGCTTGGCCTCAGTAGCCACGAAGAGGCACAAAGACATTAACCAAAATAGCTTGAGAGAAGTAGACGAACCTACGTGAAAACTGATCTTCATCCAGCACTTCGAAACTTAAAGGCTGTCATATTTGATGTCGGCGGAACGCTCGTCCATCCCGATTGGCGACGGGTGGGATCATTAGTGGAAACTGAAACCGCAATGCTCTTCACCGCCGCGCAATTGCACCAGGCATTTTATGCGATGCTGCAAGTCGTTGACGCAGAGTTGAAAGCCGGAGTGAATTCGAAGAGTGCGCGTGGCGCTCACTGGGTATTTCTGGACACGTTTCGATCGCTCGGAGTGGATGAAGCGAAATGCTTAAGGATTCGCGATCGCCTCGTCGTCGCACATCAGGAACGCCATTTGTGGTGTGAACCCGACTCGGAAGCAGCAAATGTTCTGCTTGCTTTGAAAGCTGCGGGCCTGCGAATTGCGGTCATCTCGAACACTGAAGACGGGCGAGTTAAAGAATCTCTCGCGTTAGCCGACCTCGCTTCACACTTCGAGTTTGTAATTGATTCTCACATTGTGGGACGCAGTAAACCAGATAAAGAAATTTTTCAGTTCGCGCTGGATGAGCTGGGACTGGAACCGCATCAGGCAGCTTATGTTGGTGACTCGTATGGATACGACGTCATAGGAGCGCGACGAGCAGGAATGTATCCGATTTTGTTAGATCGAATGGGTGCTTATGAACTCGAATCCGAATTAACATTGATTCGAAAACTGAGTGAACTAATTGGTTCTTGCGGTGACTGACTGAACGGTATCCTCGTTTTCCGATGTTTTTGAGAATCGTTACATGCCTCGTTGCTCCCGTTATTCTGGTCTTCCCCCTTGCGATTACCCAGGGCCAAAAGCAAACGTCTCCAAAACAGACAACTACTCCTTCGTCAACTCCAAAACCTGAGGAACAGGACCGTATCAAGATTTTCACCGAGGAAGTGGTCCTTCCGATTGTTGCGTATGACGCTTACGGCCACTTCGACCCGAGCATAGGTTTGGATGATGTGCTGGTGTTGGAAAACGGTATTTCACAGCGCGTACCACAGTGGCAAACACCTTCACATCTAACTGAACCAATCTGAGTTAATGAGCTTTCGATTTCTTCCATAGCGTCACAGGAATCATCTTGTCTTCGTTACGCGGCCACGACGTGAGATCTAGAACAAATGTTCCCTCTTCAAATGGTAATGAATCGATGACCGGACGCCGATCGTGCTGGGATCTGTCGATGGTGATATTAAAGATCAGGCTCATCTTTTTTCCGTGATACGTAAGGTCAACGCCCGGGAAATTCAACGTGCAGGTTTTGGCGTTTACGAACTCCAATGCAGGAACCTTGTTGCCTTTATCCCAGTCGACAGACTCCCGGCGGTAAAGAGTCACTCCATCGCTCGCAAACGATACTTCGCCAACTGAGATGTCTGCGTTTCCGATAATTTTGGGTAGTTGCTGATGAAGAGCTTTTAGTTCTTCTCCACCAATTATACTTCCTTGTTCGTCCCGCACGATGTAACTAACGGCAGCTGGATTGCAAGACTGCGCGTTTGCCGAAGTTGAGGTTAACAAAAATAGTCCCATCAAAATTGCCAGAACTCCGAGTCTGATGTTCATTGTAGATACTCCTCTCAAAACTCCGCCACTTCTTAGTGGAAAAAGATCGAAAAGGATCACAGGACTTCGTTAAAAAGATTCGACATGTGATGGGAATGTTTCTTTGTGGCGTGAGATTGATCAGCGATGCGTAGGAGGGCGCCGCAACTCTGTGGCAGCCTCGTTTATTGCGCAATAAAGTTATACGCAATCACGCCGAGTACCTTTACTGGCGTTCCGTTTACCTTGGTTGGTGTAAACAGTGACTCTCTGGCTGCTTGGACCGAAACTCCGTACAGCAACGGATGGCCATCGATGGCGCTGGCGGCAATCACTTTTCCATCCACGTCTATTATCACTCTCACTTGAACCTGCCCTGAAGCGTGAGCAGCACGAGCGATCGCCGGATAGGGTGGCTTAGGCAATTCGAGCGCACGGCCTTTTTCAAGTCCCTGAATGTCCTGATCCGACTTTTCACCACAGTCCTGGACGCAAACACCGAGAATCGGTTCGCCGTGTTTCTTCGCATCCTCGAGCATCAATTCCACTTCACTCTTCGGCTGCTCGCTTTCAGATGCAGCGGGCGGAGTGGAGGCCTTTTTCTCTTGGGCCATCAGTTGAAATGCAGCCGACAATACGAGACACAGAGCGATTGACGAAATCGAGACCTGTCGCATTGAAACTCCCTTCGACGCTAAGTTATCGATATTAGATCCAGAACCTTCTGATGGCTACCACTGTAAGCTTGCCACACTGAAGCACACCAGTCACGAATCTTCGCATCTCTCGTTGGTCCAGCCGGTTCATTCAAAACATCAGCAACCGTGATTTCTCCCCGCGCGTTCGGTAAATCGAACGTCGGCCACTCCCGCTTGCGACGCGCAAGCGTCATATGGGCCAACTGCACTTGTTTGCCAGTATAGTTCTTTTCCAGATACAGGCAGAGGCCAATCAGGGCGAAAGCAACTGCAATCGGTTTGGAGTCCTGGTCTGCTGTTTGCGCTGTGAAGGCATCGACAATGTGTTGATGAATAAAAGCCGGATCCGGATGAGCCAGAGTGTAATAGGAAAGCTCATAGAATTTTTCCTGGAGTGCGTCGTGATTCATAAGCTACTGGTCACTTGGCCCGTTTCATGGTGCCGATCACCCGACGAGAAGTCCGAACTTAATCGCTCTATATTGGTCCAGCATCTGATGCAACTCGCTCTGCCCGCCATGCTTTTGCGGAATGATGTTATTGATATGAAAAGGTAGTTCGCTAGCGGATTCGGGGAAGAGGCAGTATTCGCAGTTCCCTGCTGCGCGTTGACGAGCTTCGAGTTCGAGCGTGCGGCTTAGACGCGAGATCTCACTGAGGTGAAGTCTGTAGCGAACGCCGAGCCCGCGATTTCATTAATTCCAACAGATTGCCAATATGCCGATAATGCTCTAGAGCTTCTGACTCTTCGTTCGTGAGCTCTCCGGCCTTCGTCCTTTCGAGCAAGGTAGTCATTCGCTCTCGGTCGGTTTCGTCAAAGCCTATTCTTAGAATGGCTTCAGCAGCCGCACGAGACCAATCTCCGGAATCCGGTAAGGACTCGACTGAGGATAGCTGCTAATTCACTGCACGCCGTGAGTCTACTTTAGCGAGTGCTCCGGCGGAGACGCAGGTCATATAGCCATCTGAGCGGGTGAAATACTGAGCGCGGGAAACATTGACTTTTATTTCGAACGGGAATAACCTCCGGGCCATTCTGGGCTGATCCCGAGCCTCTGCGGCCTCGCATACTCGCATCTTCAGCCTTTCGAATACTTCCAATCAAATAGTAACCAAAGATCTAATCCTTAGCACCGTTAGATCGGCCAGCTGCCTATCGTCAAAGGTTGAAGTGCAGAAGCTAAAAGCATCCATACTTTAAAGATGTCAAGGAAAGACCGAGCCCGCCAATTACATCGGCTGGTGGCATTATTATTTCTCTTGATGATTACGGGCTGGCAAGTGCTGCTATTTAGTATTGCCATTTGGGGAATATTGCCTCCCCATATTGATTGGAGCGTGACCTGGGGAAACACAGAAAAGTTTTCGGGAGTGCTACGAAACGTCGCTACTATTGCAGCTTTCGTTGTAGGCGGCATATGGACGTACTACCTTTTTATTAAAGGTAGAGTGCTTAAATCTCGGTTAGAGCCCAAAGTCGCCGGTGAAATCGTAAGTATCGGCACGCAAAAATACATCAGAATTTCGGTGGAGCTCAAGAACGTCGGTTCTTCGAGAGTTGCGATTACACGCGGAAAGTATTTGTATGTTTTTGCCCAACGTCCTCACGGGGAGATTCCGACCGAAGATGCTGCCAAGTATATGTTAATGGGCACTCACTGGAAGGAACTATTGCCTTTCGATATTTTGACCAGGCATGACTGGATTGAGCCTGCGGAAACAATTCAAGATCAGATTCTGGTTGAGATTCTAATTAAGGAAGAGATCGGGTATAGAGTTGACCTTGTAATCTTTGCTGGTGGTATGCGATGGAAAGCCACATCGATAGTATCTCGAAAACCTAAGCACCAGTCGACCGACGATTCTCAAACGGGGGAAGCTTTATGAGTAGTGAGTATCAAATGCAGGAAAAAGAGAAGCCTGGCGAAAGGGACGAGCAGGAAAACCGCAAGGGAGAACGAGACGAATGGGAGAAAAGATACATGGAAGATTTTGTATCTGACAAAGTCTCCGTCGTGGCAGACAAAATGAAGGATTTGCAGAATGCGGATTTGCTCGAGCTCGCCGAAAACGCCAAGGAGTACGCGCGGCAAAAACCGGGTCAAGCGCTTCTGATCTCAGCGGCAGCGGGCCTACTGTTGGGTCTGATCATCCGCGGCCGCCGTTAGCTCAGGCGGGTTCGACTCCCGCCCTCGGTACTATTTGTTTTTAGTAGTTTACAGGTGCCTGCTACGCCCACCTCGCTATCCCGAGAATTCGCGCAGCCTCGGGCATAAAGTCATTGCATAAAGGCGGTCGATGTGACTTCGAAGAAGCTTCATATCTTCATCTCTTCTCCGGGGGACGTGGTGCCCGAGCGCGTCCTGGCCCAGCGCGTGATCGAGCGACTCGGCTACGAGTTTGCCGCGCATCTCGAGTTGGAAGCGGTGCGCTGGGAACGCAAACCGATGCAGGCGACTGAACATTTCCAAGACAACATTGTTCCTCCCTCGTCCACCGACATCGTCGTAGTAATTCTGTGGTCGAAACTCGGCTCGGATCTGCCGTTTGACAAGTACCCCGGCCCTCTGTCCGGCGGCGTCGTGACCGGGACGGAATGGGAGTTCGAAGAGGCTGCGCACGCAAGGCAACAGACTGGCAAGCCCGACCTTCTGGTCTTTCGCAAGACGACGAAGGTATCAGTCCCGGTGGACGACGACGAGGAAGAAGAAAAAGTGCGTGCGCAGTCGGCTCGCGCCAAACAGTTCGTGAAGCGATGGTTTATCGACGAAAAGACGGGTGCCTACAAGAATGCCTACCGCACGTTCAACGAACCGGATCAACTGGAGTCGATGCTCCAGGATCATCTGCACGTGCTGATTCAAGCCAAGGTCGAAGCTGCTGTTGCTGGTCGCCGACAAATCGCGTGGACACGAGGAAGCCCGTTCCGCGGGCTGCAATCGTTCGAAGTGGGTGACGGACTAATCTTCCATGGGCGGACGCGAGCACGGCACGAACTTCGCGAGGCGCTGGTGGCGCAGCAGAAGCGTGGTTGCGCCTTCATTGCCGTCGTCGGCGCGAGTGGCTCGGGCAAATCGTCGCTGGTCAAAGCGGGCCTGCTCAGCGACGTCCGCATTGCCGGTGTGGTCGAAGGCGTCGGACTCTGCCGCTATGCGATCATGCGCCCGGGTAATGCGCAAGCGGGGCTATGCGATCAGCTGTCTCGTGCATTCTTCGATCCCAAAGCGCTCCCCGAATTAGCTGAATTGGAGCACACCGTCGAGTCTCTCGCGGCCGCGCTGGGGGAAGCGCCGGGGCAGGTGATTCCGATGATCAAACTGGCGCTGAAGAACGCCACAAAACATGCCGAGCTTCATGCGCACCTCTCCGCGATGCTGGTAGTCGTCGTCGATCAGTTCGAAGAGATGTTCACCACGGCCGGCGTGGGCGACCAGACGCCATTCATTGCGGCCCTTGAGGCGCTCGCGCGCAGCGGCGTCGTTTGGGTGGTAGCCACATTGAGAAGCGACTTCCTTCCCTGGATCGAAACGATCCCACGACTCGCCGAGCTCGTGACCGGCGATGGTCACTATCTGGTGTCGGCGCCAAGGGAGGTCGAAGTGGCACAGATGATTAAGCTGCCTGCTGAGGCGGCGGGCTTGAGTTTCGAGATCGATCCCAAGACAGGTATCAGCCTGGACGAAGAAGTGCGTAGGGCGGCGGGATCCCAGGCCGGATCACTGCCGCTGCTCGAGTACGTACTCGAGCGGTTATGGCATTCGCGCACACGGGATGGAATGCTGACGTTCGCGAGTTACGAGGCGCTGGGCGGCGTGGAGCGCACGCTGGCGACGCGGGCTGAAGAGGCATTTCACGACCTTCCTCTTCAGGCGCAGGACGCGTTTCCCACAGTGTTACGCGCGCTGGTAACGGTCCAACCCGGCGACCAGGCGCATTTCACTGCACGCTCGGCCCCTCTCGACAACTTCCCCGAAGGCACTCCGGCGCGTGCGCTGATCGACGCCTTTCAGCACCCCGACGAGCGACTACTCGTCATCGATGAAGGTCGGCGCATTCGCCTGGCCCACGAGGCGTTGTTGACGCACTGGCAACGAGCAAGCGATCAACTGGACGCCGATCGCCGCTATCTCGAGATCCGTGCGGTACTCGAGCAAGAAGCAGACCGTTGGGCGTGTACTCAGGTCGACAAAGACACGCTACTCTTGCCGCCGGGCATTCGACTAGCCGAAGCCAGTTATCTGCTGGAGCAACGTGCTGCCGATCTCAGTGCTACTGTGATTGAGTACGTTCAACAATCGATCGCTGCCGATACGTCACACCGAGCACGTCTTGAATGGCAGCAGCTCGATGCCGAGGCCACAAAACTTCGCGCCCTAGTCGAAGAGAAGGATGCGCGTGCGCATCGGAACGACGCGCTGGCCGCTCGACTCGAAGCACAGGAAGACCGACCGGACAAGGCAGAATACTTGCTGTCGCTGAGGCAGAATGCACAGGAGTTTCGTGCGCGAGCCGAAGCTTTGTGGAAGGAGGCCAGCGCGCTCGACGACCGGCTGCGGAACCATCCCGGGGCTCCGACCCGGGCCGAAACTCGGGCTCTACCTAAATCCGCCGTGTTCGCGCTCGAAATGATCGACGCGAAAGACGGCGAGTCTTTCCTCATCCACTACGGAGCTGAGGGGTCCGTGCGATTTGTCCTCATCGATGGCGGCCCACGACCGGTGTTCAAACGGGTGCTCGGCCCCCACCTCGCCGACCTTCGCGAACGCATCGCGCCGAACGGACCGTTGCCATTGGAACTGGTCATGATCAGCCATGCGGACGAGGATCGCTTGCGCGGAATTATCAACTTGCTGGAATCGATTGAAGAAGGGCGTCGAAACTACGAACCCGATCGTTATCAAATCAAGCGGCTTTGGTACAACCACTTTTTGGCGCTAGAACCGGCCGGGCGCAAGCGTTCAGATCGAGTGTTGCGGAGGGGCCAAGTAGCTTCCCTCGCCAGAGCGCTTGGCATTCCGCTCAATCGGCCCTTCGACTACTACGTAATGCCTGCCGAGAATGGTCCCGCCCGCACCAACTTGCCCGGCGGTATGTTGGTTACGGTGCTGGGACCACCAGCACATCGCGTCGCCGGGTGGCACGACCAGTGGCAACGCGAAGCCCGAAAGAATGCGCAGCGCATAGAGCTTGAAACCCAACTCGAGCCGCAGTCGCTCGCGGATCAACTCGGCGGCGCATTTTCGGACGGATTTTCGAGTCCTGAGGTGACCCTCCTTCGGACGAAGCCGTACTCCGCGTCTCTTCCGTCGGCGGAAATCGATCACAACGTGCCGTCTGGTGCCTTCGTCGACGTATCTGCTACCAATCTCGCTTCCATCGTGGCCATGTTCGAGATCTATGGCCGGACGATGCTCCTGACGGGAGATGCGCGTGGTGACGACATCATCGAGGGTCTCCAAAATGGCGGATATCTCGGTTCACAAGGGCCGGCGCACCTCGACTTGCTCAAGCTCCCCCACTGGGGTAGTACACGCAATCTCACCGCGGAATTCTTCAGGTATGTGACGGCAGACCACTACGTAATCGCCGGCAATTCGCGATTCAAGCGCCCCGACACAGACATCTTGGAGATGATCGCCGCTTCCCGAGGCGTTGACGCGTTCAACGTCCACATCTCGATCGACGATGCGGATGAAGAGCACGAGGAACGGCTGACTACCGCATTCGACCAGATCAAAGCCAGAGGCAGCAAGGGAACATTGCGCTTTCGGAAGGCTGGGACTGCCTCACACTTGATTGATCTCACGGACAGCGTCTAAGGACTGAGACGAATCGCCGCCTCCTGTCCAGATCACACTCGCGGTACAAGCCATTTGCATGACGATTTACCTGCCCTTCTAAATGTCGAACACACGGTCGATGGTTACGCTGGTATGCGAAAATACTTTGGGTGATGGAATGCGCGCCATCCGAGTCATTCAAGCAATTTGTAATTCCATCGCGCGCTAAGATGGTGGTGGGACGTGTTGATACGACCAGCCAGCCGAAGCGAGTGAATGCCAGGTTTTTTCTAATCGTTTTATGTGCATGTAAAGGGTTGTCGCTCAGCCTTAGGTGCCCAATGAGCTCACGAGCCGGTTGATCGTTGAGGCAAACTTTTTCGGCTCACGCACTCCATACAGTTTACGGCCTTGCTGATCCTAGACGCCTCACAATAGCGCGTTTCTTTGCAATGCTCGGTGATGCTGCAAATGTCATGTTACGCGCTTCCAAAACCTCGGAGCCGCCTGCCACGTGTTGATCTATTAGGTCCTGAAGTTCCTTCTTTGCATTCCAATGAGTGGCTGCACTTTTGGAAACGCCTTTGAGCTTTCCGGTCGTGTCGTAGTAAGTGAGTCTGGCAAGGTACTCGGTGCGCTTACCACGCTTCCGTCGTTGACTGCTGGTCGAGAAATTTTTCATGTCGCCTCCCGCACGTATTCACGGCCCGTGCCACAGACTCCACGAAAAATTGCGGGACAAATTGCGGGACAAACCGCATTGAAGGAGGCGAGGTTGTAATTTCCTTAGGAAATATGGTGCCCCCGGCGCGATTCCAACGCGCGACCTTCCGCTTAGGAGGCGGACGCTCTATGCAGCTGAGCTACGGGAGCACAAGTGAGGAAATCGTATCATGTTTATCTTATAATCCTGTCGACACGATGAATCAGGTTAAGACTGATACTTAATCAACGATCGCACGTCGTATCCGGTCAGCTTTTCTCTTCCCGGCAAAAACTCAAGCTCAATAACAAACGCTAACCCAACCACAGTTCCACCCAACTGCTCAACCAGGTCGACGACAGCGCGTGCGGTGCCGCCCGTCGCTAGCAGATCGTCAGCGATGATCACGCGGTGACCATCACCGACGGCGTCGCGATGGATCTCTAGCGTGTCCTGACCATATTCCAAATCATAAGAGATCGACGCACACTCCGCCGGCAACTTGCGCGGTTTGCGCACCGGCACAAATCCCGCGCCCAAGTGATACGCCAGCGCCGGCGCAAAAATGAAACCACGCGCCTCGACGCCGATAACCGAATCGACCTTCTCGCCTTCAAACTCCGCCGCCAGCGCGTCGACCGTGTTGCGCAGACCTTCCGGATGTTTCAGCAGAGTGGTGATGTCATAAAAATTGATGCCGGGCTTGGGAAAGTCCGGCACTTCGCGAATCAGTGATTTTAGATGGTCCATCGTAATCTTATCTCTCAATTCGAAACGCAGAATAATTTCCGGTCGGCTCGAGACATAACTCTTCTACCTGGTCCACCATCGCAAACTGCGGCCCGGTAGCGAGATCGTGTTTGAAAGCTTCAACACTGCTTGCCGGTCCTTCGGCAACAGCTTCAACAGTTCCATCAGGACAGTTGCGCACGTACCCAACTATCTGATGCCTGGCCGCAGCTCGCTGCGCAAAGAAACGATACCCGACGCCCTGAACATCCCCTCGAATCAAAAACTTTCTCGCTACTCCCATCGAGTCCTACTTACACTTGAAAAGCTCACCGGGCTTTCCCTTCTCTAATGTAAACGTCTCGTCTTCGACGTCGGCAATTTTTAACGTCAACGTCATTGTGTTGCCTTTGATCGATCCCGTGTAAGTCGCAGCCACTTCTTTGGGTTCCTCTCCTAACCTGATCGGACCTCCGCGCTCCATTTTGTGCTTGCCATGCAGGTTGAACCGGCCGTTGTTATCAACAACCAACGGTCCGTCAATCACACCGGTGGCGCAATCATATTCAATGGTCGCAGACTTCGCGCCAACCTTTATACTTATGTGTTCTCCGCCCCAAACTCCTGTCGCGATACGTCGCATTTTCTGAGTTTTAGCAATAACCGAAACCAGCAACAGAAAAACAACGAGGAGAACACGGATACTTTTATGCCATGACATGAAAACTCACCTCGCCGATCGTAGGCGACATTGTAGAAATTTTTCACGCAAACGCGCAAAGACGCGAGAAACTTTCTCAGTACTCGTCACGTAATAGGCACACTACGGGTGAGAACGATCTTTCATCCAATTCTGCGTAGCTCAATCTGATTTTTCGGGTTAATTGATTCAGTCTCGTTTCTGTCAGCGCTATCCAGAGATTGCGCTGAAATCTGTGTAATCTGCGGATGGATTGCTTATGTCGACAGCATTGCCAAAGTGAGGACTCCCAAACTATGCGACGTTTACTTGTGACGTGCCTATCGCTCCTTATCTTGATAGCCAACGTCTCTTACGCCCACGCTAAACCACTCAACATTCCAGTCGTCTACTACAAACTTCCGAACGGCCTGAAGGTCGTGATCTCAGAAGATCACATCGCGCCGGTAGTCACGGTTGCTGTCTATTACAACGTCGGCTTCCGCGTCGAGCCCAAAGGACGAACCGGCTTCGCGCACCTCTTCGAACACATGATGTTCCAGGGTTCGGCCAACGTGAAGAAGTTCGAACACGCAAAATTCGTCGAGGCCAACGGCGGAAATCTGAACGGCCACACCGATTTCGATTACACAAACTATTACGAAACGATGCCCAGTAATCGTGTTGAACTGGGTGTTTGGCTCGAGTCGGATCGCATGCGCTCACTCGACATCAGCGAGGAGAACCTGAAAAACCAGCAGGCGGTCGTGAGCGAAGAGGTTCGCGTAAACGTGCTGAACCAGCCATATCAATTCTTCGAGTGGATCAGTCTGTGGGAGAACGCCTTCACCAACTGGAACAACGCACACAACGGCTACGGAAATCTCGCCGAGATCAATGCCGCCACGATCGGAGACGTGCGCAACTTCTTCAAGACTTACTACGCGCCAAACAATGCGGTGCTGACCATCGTCGGTGATGTTGATGTCAACGAAGTGAAGAAGATGGTTGAAAAACACTTCTCAAGTATTCCGTCGCAGCCGATGCCGCCGCGTCCTGATCTGACCGAACCTCCGCAAACAAAAGAGAAACGAGTGGCGCAGACCGACAAACTTGCAAAGCTGCCCGCCCTCGCGGTCGGTTATCATCTGCCACCGCAAAACTCTCCAGACTTCCCCGCGATGGCTTTGTTGGTCCAAATACTTCAGGGCGACGACAGCTCGCGCTGGTATCAGCGTCTCGTTAAAGAAAAGGAGTTGACACTCGATCTTACCGGCGGACTCAACTACTTTGGAAACGAGTTTGACTACACTGGTCCAATGATCATGACCACCCGCACGACTTACAAGACCGGTCACACGGCTGACGAAATCCTACGTGAAATGGACGAAGTCATTGCAGATGTCGCTGCAAAGGGAGTGACTGAGAAAGAGCTGGCTGATGCGAAGGTCCGTTATCGATCAAACTTTTACAGCCAGCTCGAATCGAGTTTTGGTAAGGCGCACTTGCTAGCGGCGCTGGCGCTTTTCCGTGACGATCCGCAGCAGATCAACACGTTGCTAACCCCATTCGAGAATGTTACGGCAGTGCAGATCAAAGCGGCGGCGGCGAAGTATTTGGTCGCGACGAATCGCACGGTGATCGATCGCGTTCCCGAAAAATAAGCCGCGGACGACACGGCTGACACGGATTGAAAGGATAGAAATGAGAATACTAATCGCAATCATCCTATTAACAACGACTGTAGTTGCTCAACAGAAAACTCCGCCGCCGCCAGGGCCGGCGCGTCCGTTGAATCTGCCCAAGATAACGGAAAAGAAACTCGCGAACGGTCTGACAGTCGTGCTCGCACCGTTGCCAAACGTTCCGAAAGTCTCTTCGTTCCTGACGTTTACATCTGCCACCACCGCGAGCGATCGTGACGCACATCCAGGCATCGCTCAGATCGTAGCGACCGTAGCTAACGAAGGCACAGCCACGCGCACCAGTAAACAAATTAAAGAAGAACTTCGCTCGATCGGAGGCACGCTGTCGCTTGGCAGCGATGCTGATTCGACGACGATGACTGCCTCTTCGCTTTCGGAGTTCTCTTCAAAACTATTTGATTTGATGAGCGACGTGGCCCAGCATCCCTCGTTTCCGGTAACGGAAGTAAAGCTGGCCCAGGAGAACACAATTCAGCAAATTCGTGCCGGCCGCGCGGATCCGGGCTTTCTCGCGAACGAACGTTTTCAGAAGGCAATCTTCGGAAATCATCCTTACGGTTTTGTCGTAGCGGATGAGAAGTCGATTAGCGCACTGACACCCGCGGACCTCAAATCCTTTGTTGGTAAGTATTACATTCCTAATGCCGCGCATTTGATCGTCGTCGGCGACATCGATGTCGACAAGACGTTTGCTGAGATCGAAAAGGCATTTGGTAGCTGGAAGAGCGGCACGGCGCCGGCCGATGAAAATCCGCCAGTGCCGACGAGAGATAAGCGTCAGATCTATTTCGTGAACCGTCCAGGCTCGATTCAATCGGCAATCTACGTCGGCAATGTGAGCATTCCGCGAAAAGACAAAGACTACTTCGCCATTCGCACTGCCGACACGATCATGGGCGGCTCGTTTTATTCGCGATTGACGCGCAATATTCGCGAAACGAAGGGCTACACCTACTCGCCCTTCAGCACGTCAAATACCCGTTTAAAAACGGGATCGATGCTGACCGGCGCGTTTGTCCGTAACGAAGTCACTGGACCAACCTTGCTCGAGATCCTTTACGAGCTCGATCGTATGCGCGTACTGCCCGTTACCGACGAAGAACTCAACGCCGCGAAGGAGTACAGCAACGGCAACTTTTCCGTCGAACTCGCCAGTCAATTTGGCCTGGCTGGCCGGATTGATACGATCTACACCTACGATCTCGACAAGAATTTCATCAATGATTTCCGTCCGAAGATTGAAGCGCTGACGATAGCGGATATTCAACGAGCGGCCGCGAAATACTTTGACACCTACCATGCTGCGATCGTGATTGTTGGCGACTGGGACAAAGTGAAGGACCAGGTAACGCCGTTTGGCGACGTCACGATCTACGACGCTGAAGGGAACGTCATCAAGTAGGTTCATCCACAGATTACACAGAGGCAGTTAAATCTGTGAAATCTGTGGATTGCTTTTTTGTGCCTCTCAATCTGACCTCTCCCTAACCGAATTTAGCCCAACCTGATTGATCTTCTGTCAACTCTGTAGCTCGCATTGTGGAATTTTGTCTACAGAACTTTTGTGGCACCACGCTTGCTCAATGGCCCGCCGTGATGATGGACCAGAGCAACATTAATTTACGAACACCGCGCACACGTCGCGGCTTTTCGGTCATTGAACTTCTTATTACCGCAAGCATCCTGACAATTGTCACCGGCTTTGGGTTGATGGGAATCAGTCGCGCGCGCGCGTCGATTCGGCTCTCCGGCGCCGCTCGCGAATACGCGTCATACATCGAGAAGGCTCGCCTCTTTTCTATTCGTCGTCACGCCGATACCGCAGCACAGCGCGCCAACGTCGCGATTAACGACGATCGCACCAGTTACAACGTCACGATGGATCTCGATGGCGACGGAGGTATGGACACCAGAACCATTTCGTTGCCGTCTGGTGTGAGCTTCCAAACGATCGAAACCATCGCCTTTGACTGGCGTGGACGCACCTGGAACAGCGCCAACGGCATTACGAGATCGAACGCACAAGTCTCAATCCGACTGCTCGGTACAAATGACTCAGTGTCGGTGGACGTTACCGGCTCCGGCGACGTCACCATCGACAGCAGAGTTTTTGACGATGCAGTGCCAAACGTAACGCTTCGAATTAGCGATCTCGCCTCGGGTGCGACTCCGGTGCCAACACCACTTGCAATAGCAACACCGTCGCCTTCGCCTGCCGCGAGTCCCACGCCGACACCAAGCCTGCTTCCGAGTCCGATCCCGACACCGGATCTCGGCGGCCTGATTCCTTTGCCGACTCCGACGCCTTCATCTACACCGACTCCAAGTCCGACGCCGACGCCAACGCCAAGTCCAGTTGCAACACCTACACCGACGCCAACTCCTCTGGTCTGCTCGATCTCGACAGATCAACCGCTCGTGACAATGCAAGTGGATGGAACTGTGACGATCAGAGTCAGTGTTACTGCAAACGGCTCGGTGCCGATCACGGCGACCTCGAGCAAGGCCTCCGACATTCAGGTAACTCCAGGTGGCGCGCAGACAATCAGCGGTGGAGGGTACGTGACCTTCACCATCAAGTCGAAGAGAAATATAGGCGCTTACTCAGTCACGTTTAGCTCGAGCTGCGATTCAAAGACAGTGCCGGTAGCAGTCATTCTGTAAAGACCTCGTTGAAATAGTCATGAAAACCAAGACCCACCAAAACAACAATACCAAGAATCAGCGTGGCTTCACGTTAATTGAAACCACGATCGCCTCGCTAGTGATGATGGTCGGAGCGCTTGCTTGTTCTTCGCTGTTTGTCTTCTCCGCACAGAACAACGTCGGTGGCGGTGAGCGAGCCCTGGCGATGGCAGTGGCCCAGCAACAGTTGGAACAGATCAGAAGTGTTAACTTCGAAGATGCAACGCTGGGCGTCGGCACCACCACGGTAACGGTAAGAAACGGTGAGCGAAACTACACTGTGCAAAGAGCGGTGGCCGAAGTAACTAACTCTGACGGCACACCGCGGCAGTTGCGAAGAATCACCATCACCGTAACTCCGCAGACTGCCGGTCCAAACTGGATGCGGTCGCCCGTCGTACTGGTTTCATTCCGCTCAACACTCGCCACCGGTAGTTATCTCGTCAGTCAATAATCCAGCTCAAGAATTACTGAGGCAAACACAATGGAGATTCGACATTCAAAAAGTGAAGCTGGTTTCTCGCTGCTCGAGCTGATCCTCGCTATGGGCATCACGATCGCAATCATGGGTTTGGCCAGCAGCATACTCGCAGGCTCTTTCAACATCCGCTCGCGCGAAGATCGGAAGTCAGACGCAGTGGCTGACGTGCAACGCGCGTTGAATATCATGACCCGCGAAATCTGCAATGCCGGTTTGAAACTGCCGAACGGATTGCCGAGTGTTTCAAGCAACGGAATCGTCGCAGGCGATAGCAACAGCCAGGAACTTCGCGTCGTCTCTAATCTGAACGGTATCCCTGAGGCGGCGAATGGTTACACGGAAGACTCTGACGTTGACGACACAGATGAAGACGTCAAGTTTCTGATGTACGTCGATAACGATCTGGGCCAACGCTACATCGTGCGGTACGAAAAGAACGGCGCGAACCAGACCACCGTTCTCGCCAATCGCATCGACTCGCTCATCTTTCGTTATTACGACGAGAAAGTTACCTACGATACGACCGTTAATGCCGGCGTTTGCGACATCACGAACGTGCAGAACGCCGCGGGAACGGCGAAGAGCGAAGTCTCTCCAAGTGCAGCGAAGTTTGTCGTCATCGCCGTCGGCGTCACTCTGCCGGCAGTTGGCACTGTGAATTCACCAGGTTATCAGCCCCCCTCGCAAGTACAACTGACATCTGACGTGGTTTTGCGCAACTCTCTCGTTTACTGAAGGAGCTGATAGCAGCAATGAAACTCGACTCGAAACTCAACTCAACACAGCAGCGTGCTGGTGAACGTGGCGCAGCGCTGGTAACGATGTTGCTGGTCTCAATACTTCTGCTGGGCGCTGGCGGTGCGTTGATTATGACCACCATGATGTCGGCCAACAACTCCGTTGGTTCAACTGCGGAGATGCAGGCCTATTACGTTGCCGAGGCGGGAATGCAGTCGGCGCTCAATGTGTTGCGTGGAAATACGGCGCCGCGTCTCGTCGCGACCGATCGGATGAGTTTTCGCACGGCGATCATTCCGAGCATCTCAAATGGCGGCAACGGTGGAACACCGCGACTCGCCGGTTGGCTGCCATACAACACTCCTTCAGATCCAACGAGCCTCGTGCCGGTTACGGTCGGATCAATAACCGGCGGTTACCGCATAACTATCGAAAACCTCGATCCCAATAGTCACATCGTTCAATTTCAAACGTCGGGAAGGATAGATGGAAGCCTTCCACTTACGCCGTCGCAAAAGACATTCGGCCTTGTCGGTGGACCAAGCGAAGTGACTATTCGCTACACGGGCCAGGCATCAACTACGCTGACTCCCGATCCCAACACATTTCCATTGACGCTCGACTCGGCGCTCGGCAGTTTCGTTATCGAGAGACCAATTACGAGCACGCAGAACGGCGTCGTAATTCCGAAAACCGGTTTTGACATCACTATTACTCAATCACTGCCGTGGCCGGCAACAGCTACGCTCGAAGGGACGTTCGAAGGAACGATCGATACTGCGGCGACAACATTAAAAGTCACCTTCGACAAAGCTTCAGTGAAAGCCGATGGAACCAATTTCGCACTCAATCTCGCAGGCGGCACAAAGATTCTCAACCTGACGTACACCTCTTCTCCAAGCACCACGTCGATCCCCGCAAGAGTTACTTCTCCTGATCCAAAACGATTGTTGTTGAAGTCATACGGTTTTGGACCACAGGGAGCGGAGAAGCGCTTGGAGATGATGATCAACCATGCGAACTTTGATCTTGAAGCGCCGGCCGGCGTGACCTTTCGCGGCGCTGACGACTGCTCGTCCTTGTCGTTCGACAGCGGAAGCAGTGGCGCGAAGAATTATTCCGGTGTGGACCATGCAGGCGTCGAACCACAGCGGCCGACGTTTGCAGTTACGCCTTGCGATCAGGACGATCTAAATGCGGGCATTGTGAAGCACGACACGGTTGCCGATCCTGAGATTGGCTTGCTGGGAGATCCGGAGACGTCGCCCGGAACGGTAGAAACGCCTTCGTTTCTCGACACCGCCGATCGCGCGCGTTCCTATCTCAACAGTTTGCAAGACCAGGCACAGGGGATGAATCGTTACTTCAAACCCACAAGTGGATCTCCAACGGTAGTCAACGATTCGATTAACAGTCCGATGTTTACGTTTGTCGATGGTGATTGCACGTTACAGGGAGGATCTGGAGTTCTCGTGGTCACAGGCACGCTCACGATGGAGGGTAACCCGAGCTTCAGAGGCGCGATACTTGTGCTGGGAACGGGCGTCATAATCCGCAACGGTGGTGGCAACGGCGATATTTACGGTGGAATCACGATCGCCGCGTTCGGACGGACGTCAGGAAATTTCACCGCGCCGAGTTTTCTTACCAACGGCGGCGGCAACTCAACCATTCAATACGACTCAGCAGCGCTTAAGAATGGGCTGGCGTCGGCGATGAACGTGTCTGGTGTACGTGAGTTTTAGCCGCGGATTACGCGGATAAAGATGGATTGACTGCGTTGAGGAAAGTGTTGCGGAGATGCTCGTCAGTTACGTTTGCGGCGATGGCATTGATGATTTCCGAAGCACGAGCTGATGCGGTCTGCGCTTCGGCAGTATCGCCCATCTGCGACTTGAGCTGTGCTATGCCTGCATGCACTTTCCACGCGACCAATGGCGCGGGATAGTTTTCGAGTTCTGCGAGAGCAGCGTTAAATCCCTTTTCCGCTTCAGCCAAATCCCCACTCGCAATACACACCCGCGCCAGCAGATGATGCGCGACTGCGATGTACTTGTGGACTTCGTGCTGTATTGCAGCTGCCTTAAGACGCTCGACGTATTCGCGAGCTTTGTTGAGATCGCCTTGACTCAACCAGTGTTCGGCTGTCGCTGCTTCGAGCCGGATGTTATACCGCCAGCGAAACCATGCATCGCGGTCAAAGATGTCTTTGACTTTATGAAACGCCGCCGCAGTCTTTTCGCTTTCTCCGGCGTGGGTGCAATCGATGCCGAGATTAATTAGTGAGTTCGCTTCCGCTTCCAGCACCTGATGGCGGCGCGATATCTCGATTCCCTCCTCGTCAAACTTCCGCGCTGATTCAAAGTCATACAACTCGCGGTAAATCCATCCGATGCAGTTAGGAAAGCGTGGATGCCAGAACAGGTCTCCGTTGCGGCGTGCTTTGTCGAGTGCTTCATTGAGTGTCGCGAGTGATGCTGACATCTTGCCTTGATTTCCTTGTGACAAGCCAAGGAAGAAGAGCGAAGTCAACATCAGGAAGCCGTCACGCAGTTCGGAAGCAAGTTGCAGTGCTTCTGTCGTCAACTGTATCGCCAGCGCATATTCGGATTGAAAAAAGTGGAGACACGCGCGCCAGGTAATGCCACTGAGCAGCGATGGTTTGTGGTTGAGTTTTCTCGAAGTCGCAACCACTTCGTCCAACAAACGCTTCGCCTCTTGCAGTTCGCCGTAGCACAGATGTTTGAGACCGATTAAAAACATCGTCTCGACGCGCAGCTTTTCACTTCCGGCTTGTGCCGCCACTTCAAGTGCTTCACCAGCGCGCGCGACTGTCTCTTCCAGACGATGCGAGAAAAAGAGCGACATCGTCAGCGCGTTGAGTGCGGCTGATTGCAGCTCGAGCGAGTTCAGCACGCGCGCCTGCTCGAGCATGTTGGTGAAGTCTTTTGCTGCTTGTGTGAAGTTGCCTTGTGCGTGATTGACTGTGCCGCGCTTGTGATAAAGCGTCGAAAGCTGCTCGGGCTGCGATTCAGCCGGCAGTTTTTCAACCAGGCTGAGCGCGTGTGTGTAATGACGTTCTGCTTCCGCATAACCGTAAAGCTTCGCGGCGTGATCGCCGGCATGAATCAGGTATTCAACGGCGCGTGGAAAGTCTCGTCCTTGTTCGAAGTGCAAAGCGAGTTGTGTGGCAATCTGTGGCGCGCGTTTGCCGTAGTGTTGCAGCAACTGCTCTCCGGCCTGCTTGTGAAGCACGACGCGTCGCTTGTTGACGAGATCGCCGTAAAGAAAGTTCTGATAGAGCGCGTGAGCGAAACGATAGCGTGTGGTCAACGAACCGTCGGGCAGGTCTTCTTCGCCGAGTGTTTCGATCAAACGATGAGTCTTGCCAATACGGGCGAGCAATTCTTCCAGATCGATCTCATCAATGCCGAGCAGTTTCGCAGTCACCGTGGAAAGAAAATCGGTGCCCTGCACGCTCGCATACTGCAACGCGCGTCGCTCTTCCTCTTCGAGCGCATCGATCTTTTTACTGATCATCGCGCGCACACTCTCCGGCATTGCGAGATCCATTTCGGAAAGCGGTCTGACGAGTGACCAGCGCCCATTTCCTTTCGCCAGGTCACCGCGCTCGCTCAGATACTGCAACAGGTTTGCGGCAAACAGCGGATGACCTTCAGTCTTCTCGTGAATCAGTGTGGTCAATTGTTCAGGAAAGTCGTTTGGCGAAAATGTGGCGTCGAGATATTCGGCAACGTGTTCACGGCTCCACGAACCGAGCGCCACTTCTTCACAGAGATTGTGTGCTTGCATTTCCGCTTTATAACTCTTGAGCGGATGCCCACTGCGTTCCACGTCTTCCGGGCGGAAGGTGCCTGCGATCAGCAAGCGTTGCGTGCCGATGCGTTGGCAGAGATGCCTTAATAGATCGATGCTCGACGGATCGGCCCAATGCAGATCTTCCAACAACAAAACGATTGGAGATGCGGTTGCGAGCACGCCGAGCGCGTCGCCCATCTCGCGCATCATCCGTTCTTTCGTTGCGCCGATCGTTTCCTGTTGCAGCTTCTCGAGTGAACCGCTTGAAGCAAAGGCCGTGGGCAGTTCCATACACCAGGTGGGCGCATAAGTGCGCATCACTGCGGCGATGCGTTCTCGACCGGGCGCTTGCAGTAACTCGCCCATCGCGTCGAGAAATGGCAAGTACGCCTCGCCCGTGCCGTACTGTTCGACGCAACGGCCACGTGAGATCAATAAACCCGCATGCTGTCTTCGCGTGCGCCGCAGAAACTCGTCCGCCAACGAAGTCTTGCCGATGCCTGGTTCACCGGTAATAAAAACAACTCGCCCAATACCGTCGATTGCTTGTTTCAGAAGAGTCTCGAGCCGTCGCATCTCAGGCTCGCGGCCGACAAACGAAGGCAGTGAACGATCGATCAGGTCCGGATCGTAGACAATCGGCAGACCGCTCCATGCTCCGGTGATTGATGCGCGCAGACTCCGCAATGCACTGGCCATCTCGCTAGCCGAGGCATAGCGCCTTATCTTCTCCTTCGCGAGCGCACGTTCAATGATCAAATCAAACTCGCGTGGCAATTCAGGTCTCAGCTTGCTTGGAGGCGGCGGATCATCTGTGCAAATGGCGTGCATGATCGAGAGAATACTTGGACCAGTGAACGCGCGTGTTCTAGTCGCCGCCTCGTAAAGCACGCTACCCAACGAAAAGATTTCAGAACGCACGTCGAGAGTTTCACCACGAGTTTGTTCCGGCGACATGTAGGCTGCGGTACCGAGCACCATTCCGGGTCCTGTGAGGTTCGCGGCCAGCGTTTGTGCCTCGCGATCGATCTCATCTGTTGTACTCGGGCGCACCATCTTCGCTAATCCAAAATCGGTGACCTTAGCGACGCCTTGGCGTGTGAGCAGGATATTCGAAGGCTTGATGTCGCGATGTATGAAACCGATAGAGTGTGCCGCGTCGAGTGCGTCGGCGATTTGAATGCCGATATCGAATAGTGATGTGAGCGGTAAAGCACCATTGGCGGCGAGGTGCGACGTCAGAGTCTCGCCGTCGACAAACTCCATTACGATGAAGTCGATGTCGTCCGCTTCTTCAATCGCGTAAATCGTAACGATGTTTGGATGATTCAGTGCCGACGCTGATTGCGCTTCGGTCAACAAGCGGCGCTTGGCTGTTTGATCGCGTGTGGTTTCCGGCGCAAGTAGTTTCAGCGCGACGTGCCGGCCGAGCTTCGTGTCTTCAGCCCTGTAAACCTGACCCATACCACCCTCACCAATCTTGTTGATGACGCGGTAATGGAGCAGCAGCCGTTCTGGTTCGACCAAACTCATTTTGGGGTAGTGAGGATGATATGAGGGATTTGAAATCTTGTAAATCTTGGTAGTTCTCCGGTATTGGTGTAGTTTGATCTTGCGCGCCTTCTTGGAGTGCGGCGGCCTGGC
>DATFHH010000130.1:0-63180 GCA_035248565.1 Pyrinomonadaceae bacterium
TTGAGCGCCTCCTTGGAGTGCGGCGGCCTGGCGCCGCTTTGTTATCGATCGTGCGTGATGGAGGCCAAAGCGGCGCCAGGCCGCCGCACTCCAAAGAGGGCTAAATTTTTTGGAACCTGCCTTTCTTGCCGGCGTGTACAGCGCAAACTCTTCCGGAGGAAATCGTATGAAAGTCAAGCACTTACTCAATCTGCTGTCTGTCATTATTCTGGGCGGAGGAATGGCGCTGGCCCAGCAACCCAGCCCACCTCCCACTCCTGGCGAACCTTTCGAGCAAAACTTTTCCATACTGATCGATGGCGGCGGATTTTTGGGCGTGTACGCCGAAAATATAGATCGCGAAAACATGGCCCGCTACCACATGAATCAGGTGCGCGGCGTCGGCGTCACTGAGGTTGTGAAAGACAGTCCGGCAGAGAAGGCCGGCTTGCGCAAAGACGACGTCATCCTGCGCCTCGACGGTGAAAATATAACCAGTGTTCGCAAACTCAATCGGATCGTTTCCGAGTTAGCTCCCGACCAATCTGTGCGAGTCGCTTTCAGTCGCGCCGGCGCCGAGCAGGAAGTCAGCGCAACGATCGGCAAACGCAACAACTCCAGCATGGTTGGCGATCTCTTGAAGAATCGGCCGAAGATTTGGAAATGGGAAGGTGATCCAAAAGCCTTCAAGTTCGAAGGTCCATTAGTTGATGGCGACTTCTTCAAAAACAACGGAGACTTCGCGTTCGCGCTCGGAAACAGCCGGCGAATCGGCGTGAGCACGATGGAGCTTACAAAACAGCTCGCCGATTATTTCGGCATCACCGGCGGTAAGGGCGTGCTCGTCACTTCAGTGACTGATGATGGTCCAGCGGCAAAGGCCGGCTTGAGAGCCGGCGATGTGATAACCGCCGTTGACGGCGAAGCAGTTGACTCTCCTGGCGACGTCTCGCGCGTGATCAATCGGAAGAAAGACGGCGACGTCACGCTGACGATCATTCGTAACAAAGCCCAGCAAACGATTCGCGTGACTCCGCGAGAGGGTGGTTTTTCAGGAACGATGGGCCAACCGCAGGTCGGACGCCGGATCGTCATTCCACGTATCCAGATTCCGACCATTCCCGATATCGATATCGCGATGCCTGACATCGTGATCCCGTCAATTCCGACGATCAATATCCAGCTGCCACGCGTGCGTGTCGTGAGAACTGGTCAGGGACCGATCTAGTCGAATCGAACAAGTCAGTCCACAGATTACACAGAAAACCTGCGTAATCTGTGGATACTTGCGTCAAACGTGTTGGTTATGTGATGATCGCTGCGATGGAAACCGTCATCTTTAGTCCTGATCTTTTAAGGAGTGCATAAAGAGTGAAAGCGGAATTGCAGCAGTTAATCGCTTTGCAGAATCTTGATACGACCATAAGAAAACTAGAAAAAGACCAAGAAGCGATACCAGAAAGGCGCGCGGAGATCGAAAGAGAGTTCGATCAGCGCGCCTTTGAAATTCGGGCCCTGGAAAATCGTCGCGATGAGGCCAAACTCACCCGCGCGCGGCTGGAAAACGAAGTCGTCGAACAAAGAGGCCGGGCCGAACGCGCCGAACGAAATCTGATGTCGTCGAAGAAGCAGGATGAATACACCGCGGCGATTCGCGAAGCAGACGCAGCGCGAAAACAGATCTCTGCATTGGAGACGCAGATTCTCGAACAACTGGAAACCCTTGAACAAGCAGAAGCAGCGTTAAAAGAACGAGCCGACGAGATCGCCACTCTGAACTCAGATCGTGAAACTCGGCTAAAGCAGTTTGACGAAGAAACGGGAACAAACGCGGAACGACTTGCCACTGCTCGCCAGCAACGTGACGAAGTGTTTGCCAATCTCCCGAAACAGATGAGCGCACTCTATGCAAGAATCAAAACACGCATTCGCGATGGAGTCGCAGTTGCGGCAGCGCGCAACCGTTCTTGCTCTGCGTGTTTTATGTCGCTCAGGCCGCAAGTGATGGCTGAAATTCGCCGCGGCGAAGACATCATCACCTGCGACAACTGCGGTCGCATTCTCTACGTCGCCCCCGCGGAACCAGTTCAGACCGACAAGACGACGCCCCAGCCCAACGTAGCAATCACTTAACAGGATTTTCAGAATGCGAGTTCTTGTAACCGGCGGTGCTGGCTACATTGGTAGTGTAGTCACTGAGCAATTAGTAAACGACGGCAATCTGGTTGTGGTCTACGACAGTCTTTACAAGGGCCATCGCGAGGCGATCGTCTCCGGCGCGGAGTTTGTTCAAGGTGATCTGCTTGATGGCGAGCGGTTGCGTCAAACACTCAACGAGAATCGCATCGAGGCGGTTATTCACATGGCTGCCGATTCTCTCGTGGGCGAGTCAGTTCAGAAACCTGCGAAGTACTACAAGAATAATCTCATCGCTGGACTCGCCTTACTCGATGCGATGCGCGAATCCGGAGTGAACCGGATCGTTTTTTCGTCAACTGCGGCGGTGTATGGCGAACCGGAAGCGCAACCGATTTTTGAGACCGCGCCCACAAATCCCACCAACACTTACGGCGACACAAAACTCGCGTTCGAACGCGCGATGCACTGGTACGAACAGGCACATGGACTCAGGTATGCTTCGTTGCGTTATTTCAACGCCGCTGGTGCGAGTGAAAAATGCGGTGAGGATCACGATCCGGAAAGTCACATCATTCCGATCACTCTACAGGCAGCCACTGGCAAACGATCGCACGTCGAGATCTACGGCGATGACTATCCGACTGCGGATGGAACTTGTATTCGCGATTACATTCACGTGATCGACCTGGCGCGTGCGCACATTCTCGCGCTCGATGTCTTAGGGGAACGGAGTGCGATTTACAATCTCGGCTGCGGCGGTGACGGTTACAGTGTGCGCGATGTCATCGATACCGCACGGCGCGTCACCGGCAAGGACATCCGGGTGCGCATGGGCCCCCGTCGTGCAGGCGATCCAGCGGTTCTCATCGCCAGTTCCGACAAAATCAAAACCGAACTCAACTGGCAACCAAAGTTCCAAGACCTCGGCCTGATCATCGAATCCGCCTGGCGCTGGATCCTCTCTCATCCGAACGGATATCCGCCTTAATCGTATTTTCCGTGTCATCTGTGGCCAACAATATCGAACTCGAACTTCACGTCGTCATCAACTCTCACCATCCCATGAAACGCTGACGTCGCCTTCACCTTGAAATCGCCGCGATCGATACTGAACTGTCCAACCGCCCTCAGATCATTTCCATTTAACGTAAGCACAGCCGGAATCGTGATGCGTTTTGTCACTCCGTGCAGCGTCAGGTCGCCGTCGATCTTTACTTCATAACGATCTGCTGTCGTCATCTTTGCGGTTACGTTCGTGCTCTGGAAAATAATGTCCGGATACTGATCCGGATGAAACACGATCTCTTTTAACTCCTTGTTGATGATCTGTTTCTGCGGTTCAGTAAAGTCAGCGCCAGTCTCATGCAGCGAAGCAGCTTTCACGACAAGGTGCAGTGATGCAGGTGTGATGGTTTGCGGAGTGAGCTCCACTCGCCCACTGAAATCACTCGCTTGCAAATGATGGCTATGGCCCTTGAACCACAGCAGACCACTCCTGTTTGCATTGGCCATGAATTTGCTCTGGCTCGCGTCGAGGTTATAAGTTACGGTGGCTGGCGGCGTTCCCCACGCAGTACTGAGGAATACTAATGTTAGTAATAGGACAATGAATATTATCCGCATCGTAGTCCCTCCCAAAAGACAAATTCACCTATTTTGAACCTAGAGCAACTGTGTGACAGCAGCGTTGTAAAGTTCTTCAGATAGTTTTACGGTTAAGCATGGCAAAAAATGGGACCAAGACTTCCGGCGTCAAGCGAACGCGAAAAAAGGGCGGGACTGTAGTTACGATTGACGAGTTTATGAGCCTGGTACGGCCCAAGGGCGATCTATTGTTGCAAGTTGGTCGCGACCAGGTTTCAGTTACGAGTTTGGACCGTATTTATTGGCCCGACGAAAAACTCACCAAATTCGATCTGCTCACATTCTATTTAAAGATCGCTGATTACATTATGCCGTACTTACAGGACCGGCCCGCGATACTTCAGCGTTGGCCACGCGGCATCAACGCGCCGATGTTCTTTCAGCAGGACGTCGACACAGCTCCTGAATTCATCAAAACGGCGCGACTCACAAATCAGGAAGGACGAGAACTCGACTATGGGGTCTATTCCACGACTGCGTCGTTGCTTCATTTCGTAAACATCGGAGCGATCGAACAGCATCCCTGGCATTCGACAGTGAAGCGACTCGACAAGCCTGACTGGATCGCGATCGATCTGGATCCGAAGCGCGCGCCATGGGAGAACGTATTGCAAGTTGCGTTAGTCGTGAAAGAAGTCACCGATGAAGTCGGTTTGCAGGCGTTTCCGAAAACTTCCGGCTCTTCCGGCATTCACATTTACGTGCCGCTCAAACCGACGAACGAATACGACAAGGTAGCGGAGTTTGCGCGACTGTTCGCGACTGAGGTTGCGAGACGGGCGCCGCGCATCGCGACAGTCGAGCGCACGATTGCGAAGCGAAAGAGCACGCAGGTTTATGTCGACTGGATGCAGAACGCGCGCGGGAAGAGCCTGGCGGCGGCGTTTACCGCGCGAGCGAAACCGGGCGCGACGGTGTCGATGCCGCTGGTGTGGAAGCAGATATCAAAAGGTGTTCAGATTAAGGATTTCACGATCACAAACGTGCCGGAACTGCTGAAAAAGAAAGGCGACGCGTGGAAGGAATTCTTCGCCTCGCGGCAATCACTGCGCTTTTAGCCCCTCCTTGGAGTGCGGCGGCCTGGCGCGGCTTTGTTCTCGATCGCGCTTGATCGAGGATAAAGCGGCGCCAGGCCGCCGCACTCCAAAGAATGCTTGACGATTTCACGTGCCAGCGCTTATCCTTCCTTTGCGCTATGAGTCAGAGCCTTTATCGCTACTATTACTATTATGGCCAGCTCTCCACTGGGAGGGACGGTCAGGCGATGGGCTGTCGGCGCGCCATGACGATGTAGCGCTTTAGACAAGTTTCCAAAACCGGCCATCAATCCCAGGAAGGATTGGTGGCCGGTTTTTTTGTGCCTTGAAATCTCGAAAGGTGGACCAAAGTGATGACATCAACCGAAACTCAAACCTTACTTCGCGACCATGTCGATATGCGCATGATCGTCGCAAACGGCGATTCCGAAGTCTCCGATCGCAATGCGCTAGTGAAACTCGATCCCGATCACCCCGGATTTCGCGATCGCGAATATCGCGCCCGCCGCAATGCCATCGCGCAGATCGCGATGACTTATCAGCCCGGCTCGCCCATACCGGCCGCTCCTTATACTGAACTCGAGCACGGCGTTTGGCAGACGATCTGGAAGGCACTCGGACCAGCACATCGGGAATACGCCTGCGCCGAGTATCTGGAGTGTCTTGAACAGCTCAACTTTGACGCCGATCGCATTCCGCAACTGGACGAGGTCAGTAAGAAAGTGGAAGCAATCAGCGGTTTTCGACTCGAGCCGGTCGCAGGATTGGTCGAGCCTCGCGTATTTCTCGAATCGCTGGCCCGAGGCGTTTTTCTTTCGACGCAGTACATTCGTCATCACTCGACACCGTTGTACACGCCCGAGCCGGACGTGGCCCACGAGATCATCGGCCACGCGGTCACACTCGCGAGCAAGCGTCTTGCGGAGCTCAACCGGCTGTTTGGCGAAGCGGTTAGACGCACAACTGAAACGGATGATTTCGAACGCCTGGCGCGCATCTACTGGTTCACGATCGAGTTTGGTGTGTTGCGTGAAGACGGCAGGCTCAAGGCCTACGGCACGGGCTTGTTGTCGTCGGCAGGCGAGTTGGCAGAGATGCACAAAGCCGAGTTGCTACCACTGGATCTCGAAGTGGCCGCAAACCACGTCTACGACCCAACTCACTACCAGTCGCTATTGTTCTGCGCGGATTCGTTTGACGAAATGTATGAGACTTTGCGCGAGTTTTTGCTGAAGTGGTAGCCGCGGATAACACAGATCTCCTGCGGGATTTTGGATAGTCCTTGTAATTTTTGGATGCCGAGCTCGTTGAGGTGTACGTGAAACGAGGATTTCCTAAGGAAATCTCATCGTACTCGATCTTGGGGTTCGGCATCCCCATTGCTTAGACCATATTTCCACTCCTTCCCCCGGCAATTTGAAAATTGACCCAGCCCATGTCTGGAGGTTTTTATGCTAAGCAAAAGGATCGCATTATTTTCATTCTTGATGCTCGTAGCCGCTCTCTTAGCGACTTCCTCAGTATTGGCCCAATCAACCGCGACGTTGCAAGGCACTGTCACTGACGCCAAAGGAGCAGTGGTGCCGAATGCGACCGTCATCGCCCGTAACCGAGCTACTTCAACTGAGCGCACCACCCAAACTGACAATGACGGCAATTACCAGCTTGCCGGCTTGCCTGTCGGCGTTTATTCAGTGGAGGTGAGGGTTACGGGCTTTAAGACTCAGGTAGCCGATCAAGTCACACTCCAGGTCGCGAAGACGGCGATTCAGAATTTCCAACTGGACATCGGCGCGATCTCCGAACAAGTGCTGGTCACTTCGGACGTGGCGGTAATCGAGACCGCAACAACTTCGGTTGGAACTGTCATTAACCAGCGCACAGTTCAGGAGATCCCGCTCAACGGCCGTCACTTTGTCGATCTCGGACTGCTGATCCCTGGCTCGGTGACACCGCCGCAAAATGGTTTTCTAACTGCGCCGCTGCGTGGTCAGGGCTCATTTGCGTTCAATACGGCCGGCGGTCGTGAGGACACGGTTAATTTTATGATTAACGGTGTCAATCTTAACGACATGGTCCAAAACCAGATCACGTTCCAGCCGTCGATAAACACGGTGCAGGAGTTCAAGGTTGATAACTCAACCTTCAGCGCCGAATACGGCCGCAATTCCGGAGCGATCGTGAATATCGCTACGCGCTCGGGAGCAAATGCGTATCACGGCGAATTTTTTGAGTTCCTGCGTAATGACGTCCTCGACGCGCGAAACTTCTTCGACGCCCAAAAGCCGCCTTTTCACCGTAATCAATTTGGTTTGAATATCGGTGGTCCGCTGAACATAGGGCATTTTGGTGAAGGCGGTTCGCCGTTCAGTTATCACGGCAAGAATCGAACTTTCTTCTTCTTCAGTTATGAAGGACTGCGACAGCGACAAGGACTGACGCTCACGAGCAATGTTTTGACCGACGCGCAGCGTGCATCGGTGACGAATGCAACAGTCCTGAAATTGTTGCCATTGATTCCACGCGCGACCAGCGTTGATGTCGTCGGTGGTGTTCCGATTGGCAGATTTGCCGGCTCAGGCACCGCGCCCGTGAATATCGATCAGTGGACCGGCGACATGAGTCACAACTTCAATGCAAACGATCGTCTGCATGGTTACTACGCATTCCAAAAAGACCTGCGCGGCGAGCCGAATCTGCAAGGCAATACGCTGCCCGGCTTCGGCGACACGCGCCAATCACACCGGCAGATTTTCACCTTGAACGAAACGCACATCTTTGGTCCAAACCTGACCAACGAAGCGCGATTCGGATTCAATCGCATCAATATCACGTTCACACCCAACTTGCAGGTGAATCCGACCGATTTCAACATCAACGAGGGTGTTAATCAGGATCTGGGCCTGCCTCAAATCAACATCACCGGATTCAACTTCAACATTGGTGGCCCGGCCGGCTTCCCGCAAGGACGCGCCGACACGACCGTCGTTCTTTCCGATACGCTCAACTATCTGAGAGGGAACCACTCGTTTAAGTTCGGCGGCGAGGGAAGACGTTTCTACAACAACAACTTCACCCTCGACACCGGCAGCTTCACCTTCGCCAACGTCAATAGTTTCATCGCCGGAAATGCCAACGCGTTCAGTGTGACTCTAGGCGATCGTTCAAGCGCCATCATTCAGAATGCGCTCGGGTTCTACGTGCAGGACAATTACAAAGTACGGCCGAATGTGACGCTCGAACTGGGATTGCGCTACGACTGGAATATGACGCCGAGTGAGCGCTTCGACCGTTTCGTCGTATTCGATCCGGCAACGCGATCGCTGGTGCGTGTCGGTTCGGGAATTGATGACGTTTATCATCAAAACAACAAGAACTTCCAACCACGCGTCGGCATCGCATGGGATCCATTTAAGGACAACAAGACATCCGTGCGTGCAGCCTACGCGATTCTCGCGGACCAGCCGGTGACGAACGTTGTTACTCCGCTAACCTCGAATCCGCCGCTGGCGACGCCGTTGACTTTCTCTGGCGCGATCACTTTCGCCAACGCGGCCGCGGCGGCAGGTCTCGCCGGCCTTGCGCCGAATAACGTGTCTCCCGATTTCGACAACGCCTACGTGCAATCGTGGAACCTCAACATCCAGCGCGAACTCGGACACGACCTCGCCGTGACGATCGGTTACTTCGGCACGAAGGGAACTCACCTCCGCATCTCTCGAAACATTAATCAACCGATCAACGGGGTTCGACCGTTTCCAACCGTTTCGCTCTCGAGTTCGATTCGCCCGGGTGCTACCTTGAACAATATCGTCCAGATCGAAAGCACCGGCAATTCGAGTTACAACGCACTCTGGCTTACCGCCAGCAAGCGACTGTCGCGAGGGTTTCAGTTCAATGCTTCGTACACCTTCTCGAAGTCGATCGACTACAACTCACTGAATAGCCAGGGTGTGATTGTGCAGGATAGTTACAATCTGCTTAGTAATCGCGGCCTTTCGGATTTCGATGCGCGCCATCGTTTTGTTTTCAGCGGACTCTACGAACTGCCGTTCCACGGGAATCGAGCTGTAGAAGGCTGGCAACTGTCGTCGATCGTGCAGTCACAGAGTGGCAATCCCGTGACTATCGTGGTCAATAACTCGACGTTCACCGGAACGAACAATACCGTGAGGCCTAACGTAACTGGTCCGATTGAGATTCTTGGCACGCCGAACCGGTGGTTTGATACGTCGCCATTTATCGTGCCGGTAAATCGTTTTGGTAGTCTTGGCCGGAACGTAGTGATCGGACCGGGATTCAACAATACCGACTTTTCGGTGATTAAGCGAACGAAGTTGACTGAGAGCCAGTTGATTGAGTTTCGTTGGGAAGTGTTCGACTTGTTGAATCACGCGAACTTCGGTCAGCCGGGAAGAGTTGTGGGAACAGCTAACTTTGGACAGATCACGAACACGCGTTTCGCGACGGGCGATTCGGGATCGTCAAGGCAGATGCAGTTTGCGTTGAAGTATCAATTCTAAAATTTAGGCCGCGGATAAACGCGGATATCCGCGTTATCCGTGGCTAACTATTCGTGAGATCAGTTCCTCACGATTTACCGGCACTTGCGCGTGAATGTTCGCCAGTTGGTAAACAGGCCGGCGCCGGTTGTACAACGCTCGCGCTTGTTCTCTCGTGGGAGCCAGCGGCCGATCTTCGCCGGATGCCTTGATTCTGTACCAGCAGATTTCGAACGGTGCATCGAGCCAGACACTTAGGCAACCGTACTGAGCGATCAGATCGCGATTCTTCTTCTTGATCCATGCGCCACCACCCAGGGCGATCACGGCTGCTGCGTTAGTTCGCAGCACCTCACGCAGGGCCTTTGTTTCCATCGCGCGAAACATAGCTTCTCCATCTTCTTTTATGAGTTGTGCCGGAGATCTTCCGTAGAGCTGGGTAATCCGTTCGTCAAGATCGATCAATTTGAGGTCCAGGCGTTTGGACAGTTCGCGGCTGATTCTTGACTTGCCGCAGCCCATAAAGCCTGTGATTACCAGTCTCATCTGACCGTGACCGAGTGAAGGAGATCGAAAAACTCAGGAAACGAGATGGCGACGCATTCCGCGCCCGCAATCTCTGTTTCGCCATCGGCGATCAATGCGGCGATCGAGAACGCCATTGCGATTCGATGATCGCCGTGTGAGTCGATCAAAGCACCGCGCAATCGCGTTGGCCCGAAAACTGACAATCCGTCTTCAAACTCTTCAACCTCGACGCCCATCGCACGTAGATTCTGCGCGGTAGTTGCAAGTCGATCACTTTCTTTGTGTCTCAACTCAGCGGCATCTCGAATACGAATGCCGCCCTCGATCTGCGAGCCGACAACTGCAAGCAACGGCAGCTCATCGATCAAAGAGGGGATTAAGTTATTGCCGATTGTCGATTGCCGATCGCCGATTTGGTTGATGCCGCCGCGAACCTTGATTGTGCCGTAGGGTTCGTTGCGGTCCGTTCGTAAATCTGAAGTGGAGATGCTTGCGCCCCACGAGTTGAGCACTGAAAGAAAAGCTGAGCGAGTTGGATTCAAACCGACGCCTCCGATCGTCAGTTCGGATTCCGGCAAGAGCATTGCTGCCGCGACGAAGTATGCGGCTGATGAGATGTCGCCGGGGATTGTGATTGCACCGCTAGTGAAACGTGCTGGACCCTCGAGTGTGACGGACAAGTCTGGATTTGTTGTTACCGGCACGCCGAAGCCGTTGAATAGTCGCTCAGTGTGATCGCGCGTTGGTGAAGTTTCGATGACTGTAGTTCTGCCGCGCGCGTTGAGTCCCGCAAACAGAATCGCAGATTTCACTTGTGCACTCGCGATGGGAAGTGTGTAGGTGATCGGAGTTAATTCTTTCGCGCCGCGGATCTTTAGTGGCGCTTTGCCGTCAGTTGCTTCAATTTGGGCTCCCATCAACTTGAGTGGTTCGATAATTCGTCGCATCGGCCGTGAGCTCAGTGATTCGTCGCCGATGAGCTCGGCAGTCAAATCGTGGCCGGCCAACACTCCTGCGAGTATCCGCAAAGTTGAGCCGCTGTTACCGCAATCGAGTGATTTTCGCGGGCTGGTGAGTTTTTGACCGCCCGGAAAGAACAGTTTGCCCTGTTTACTTTCGATCGAGATGCCGAGGTCTCGCAAACAGCTAATTGTTGAGGCGCAGTCACGACCGGTGGAGAAGTTTGAGATCTCGGAACTGCCGGTCGAAAGCGCAGCAATCAGCGCGGCCCGGTGAGAAATCGATTTATCTCCCGGTAATCTCAACCTCCCGGCAACCTTTTGCGCTGGAATTAATCTCATAATTGTGGATTTTTCACCGGGCTTGGAAATCTGAGCCCGGCTTATGCTAAATTAACTCCTCCCGCGGACGCGAATTTACCCTCCGATCGGAATTCCCCCAGGAAAGTCGGTGACTTCAAGGCGACCCTGCCTGATGTGGAACGCTGTGTCTGCAATACTGTACCCGACAGTGCTGGTAGCTGAAGACTCGCCTGACACTCGCAGCATGCTCAAATATGCCTTTGAATTAAAAGGCTATCGCGTTTTGGAAGCCGAAGACGGCCAGCAAGCGCTTGAAATCGCAAAGAGCCAGCGTCCGAGCCTGCTAATAATCGACTTAAACATGCCGGTGCTGGATGGCCTGGAAACTATCAAGACTTTCCGCCGGCTTGAAGCGGACGGCGACCAAACGCCAATCGTCGCTATCACGGCTTACGACGTGTACGGCATGGAAGAAGCGGCTCTGGAAACCGGCTGCAATTCCTACCTTAGCAAGCCACTCAATCTGGATGAGCTCGACCGGGCACTCAAAGGCTTGGGCTTTATTGTTTGAAATAGGTCGTATAAGACCTATAAGTCCGATAGGACCTATCCGAATTCCTGGTGATTCTTGACATCCCTCCGTCGAGCATGTTACACCCTCAAACTCCTGATAAGTGTCTGATGGTATTAGAAAGCAGCCCGAGTCCTCGCGCAGTGGCTTTCGGAGAGGTCATGCATAACGGTTGTGACCGTTGAGACGACGACCGAATTTAGTTTGCCCAGCCGCATCGATACGGTTGCTACTGCGGCCGCCGCGGTCGCAGAGTTTGTTGGTCGTGCAGGCATCGGTGATGAAGCTGCGTTTGGAATCGACATGGCCGTGCGCGAGGCGGTAACCAACGCAGTGCTGCATGGCAACCGTCAGGATGAGAAAAAAGTTGTTGACATCAGTTTGAAGAGCTTGCCTGACGCTGTAGAAATCAGCGTGCACGATCAAGGGCCAGGATTCAACCCGGAAGAAGTCCCAGATCCAACAACACAAGAGAACATCTTAAAAACCTCGGGCCGTGGCATCTTTTTCATGCGTACTTTTATGGATGAAGTTAACTGGTTAATACGACCGGGCGGTGGTACAACGGTGCGCATGGTCAAGCGACGTTAATCGCAATTGCATAAAGGAGATTTCTGAAATGGCTGAGTTGAATATCAACGAGCGTCAAGCCGGAGACGTCACCGTCCTTGACATGAGCGGAAAGATAACTATCGGTGAAGGAAGCGTCGCTTTACGTACTGCCATTCGACGACTGCTCGAAGAGGGCAAGAAGCGCATTCTTTTGAACCTTGCCGGCGTGAGTTATATCGATTCGAGCGGCATCGGTGAGCTCGTGTCGAGTTACACCGCAATCGGTAAAGATGGCGGACAGCTCAAGCTGCTCAATCTCACACAAAAACTTCAGGATCTGTTGACGATAACCAAGCTCCTGACCGTCTTCGACGTCTACGAAAGCGAAGCAGACGCGCTGAATAGCTTCAAGTAAACACGCAACAACTTGTTGGAAGTTGAACGGAGAACGCCATGGCTGAGCTCGATTTGAAAGAACGACAAGCAGGAGACGTCACCATTCTTGACCTGAGTGGTGAAGTACGAATCGGCGAAGGCAGTATTGCCTTACGCGACAGCATCAGGAATTTGGCTGATCAGGGGAAGAAGAAACTGCTGCTCAATCTCAGAGGCGTTAAGTATATCGACTCGAGTGGTATCGGCGAGTTGATTGCTAACTACACGACTGTCAGTCGTCAGGGTGGCCAGCTCAAATTGCTGAATCTAACTGATCGAATCCAGAACCTGTTGGTGATTACGAAGTTGCTGACGGTTTTCGATTCTTACGATAACGAAGCTGAAGCATTAAAGAGTTTTCAGTAAATAGGCGCCTCCTTGGAGTGCGGCGGCCTGGCGCCGCTTTGACCCTCGATCGAGCGTGATCGATAACAAAGCGGCGCCAGGCCGCCGCACTCCAAGGAAGCGCCTTAATCGGATGTTTCGTTCCGCATTTCGCCGTCTGCTTGCGATCGATGATCCACCCGAGCGGACGGCGCTTGCTTTTTCAATCGGCGTCTTCATCGCCTTCTCGCCTTTCCTCGGCCTGCACACAATCATGGCCACCATCCTGGCCTTCGTTTTTCGCTTCAACAAGATCGCGATCTACACGGGCACTTTCGTCAACAATCCCTTTTTGACGCTCGTGCCGATAATCATTGCTTCCTACGCAATCGGAGCGTTTGTCCTCGGGCGTCCGCTGCGTATTCCTGACGAAGGACTCGAACTGCTCACGCATCCGCGAATTTTTTCCGGTGAGTATTACCGGCTTCTATTCGTGCAGAGCTGGAGCATCGTCTGGCCGTTTTCGGTAGGCGGAATGGTCCTCTCGGTCGTTTGTTCGCTCATAGCTTATCCGCTAACATTACGGGCGCTGCGCGCTTATCGAACTCATAAGAGCCACAGACTTACACGGAGTGATACTGATTGAAGCAATACCTACTTTTTTTACTCGCCATAGTTCTGACCACCGGAGTCGTTTCAGCACAAACAGTTCAGCAACGACCAGGCGCTGCTTTTGAAGTTTCCGACTACGGCGTCGATTTTGTCGCCGACCAGCGCCTCATCGTCGTCATGGCTGCGCTTGACGCTGCCGGATTCGATCCTTTGCCGCCAGGAAGATCACCTTCCACATTTCGCACCAAAATGCGCAAGGATCTAGCCAATCTAGATCCCGGTCTGCGCGATCGTTTGAAAACTTTCTACGAACGTAATCGACTGCCCGCGCCGGCCACTGCTGCCGATCAAGCTGCGCGTTACGTTTCCCTCGCGCTCGCACTCGGACAACCGCCGTCGCTGGACGCGCCTGAACGTTCTGACGATTTACCGTCGGGACTTTTGGAGGTGCTTGACTTCGCGCCCCTGGTGCAGGAGTTCTATCGGCGTTCAGGAATTGACGAGCACATGGTTGAGTACGTGCGCGCGTACCAGGCTGAAGGCGACCGGTTGCGCGCGCCGACGACGGAAATGGTGCGATCGCTGCTGACTTATCTCCACACCAGACCGATCACTACTTCCACCGATCGAGTTGAAGTAAAAAATCCGTCGAAGAAGAACAGCGGTCAAAAGACATATAACTTCCGGCAAAAAGAGCGCCGGTTTTTAATCATGCCGGATCTCTTGGCCGCTCGTGGCGCGATCAATTTCCGCGTCATCGGCGACGATTATTATGCAGTTGTTCCGGAAGGTACCGATCCGACTTCATCAGAACTGCGTCGCGCGTATCTTCAGTACGTTATCGACGCGCTCGTGCTGCGATTCAATAAGGACATTGCGCAACGGCGCGAGCAGGTGAAGCAGATCTTAGCTGAACGGCAAAAGGCCGGCGCGCAGGTTAGTCCTGACGTGTTTTTGAGTGTGAGTCGATCCTTGGTGACGGCGGCCGATGCGCGTTACGAAGAGATGCGACGGCTTGAGATGCTGTCGCGCGCAGCCCGCGCGCAACTGGCGGCAGCAAAGACCGATGCCGATCGCGCGCCGATCACAAAATCCGCACAAGCGGAAATGAAAGCGATTCAAGACGAGACGATTGCGCGTTTGGCCGAAGAGTACGAAAAAGGCGCGGTGCTCGCTTTCTTTTTTGCGGACCAGTTGAAAGGTATCGAGAGCGCAGGATTCGATCTCGCAAACTTCTTCGCCGACATGATCGCGTCGTTCGATCCAGTGCGCGAAGCTCGTCGTCCCGCTGAGTATGCTGAGGCAGTGCAACGAGCGACTGCTGCTCGTGAAGCACGCGCCGCGGCGCGAAAGTCTCAAGCGGAACTCAATAATGACGGCGTTGGCGCACGCGAGTCAGCATTGGTGCGCGACCTTGCCGCTGTTGAAGACACCTTACGGAGCAAGGATTACACCGGAGCCGAAGCTCGTTTGAAGGAGATGTTGAACGAGTATCCGCGCGAGCCGCGCATCTTTTTCGCGTTGGGCCAAACAGCGAGTTTGGCGGCGGCAGATGCGACTGACGAACAGGTGCGCGACGAACGATTACATCGCGCGTTGGCGCATTATCGTTTGGCGCTGGCGGCGTCCTCGCCGGAGACTGATAAGGCGATCATGTCACGCGCGCACGAGTCGATGGGACGGATCAACGCGTTCCTCGACAACACTGCCGAAGCGATGAAGGAATTCGATGAGGCGATCAAGTTGGGTGATGTGCGGGGTGGGGCGTATAAAGAAGCCCTCGAAGGGAAGAAGAAACTAAATCAGCCCTAGATTGGTGTTATCCGTGGCTGTTTGGCCGCGGATAACACGGATGAAAGCGGATTTAGTCCGCAACGGCTTTAGCTGCGTTGATGCGTCCGCCGGTAACCGTCTTGCCTTTCAACGCTACGATCGGATCGGTTGAGTCGAGGAGCTTTTTACGCAGTTCATCAACCGACATGCGCGGATGTTCGGCGAGTATGAGCGCCGCAACACCTGAGACTACCGGCGTCGCCATCGACGTTCCTGATTTCTCTTCGTACTGATTTCCCAGCCACGTGCTCAGAATCTCAACACCAGGCGCCGCAATCGCGACGCTCTTCGGTCCATAATTTGAAAACGACGCCAACTGATCGTGCCGGTCCAGCGCCGCTACGCTGATCACGTTCGGCACGTTGTAGCTCGACGGATAATGCGGCGACCGATCGTTGTTCGTGCTGGCGTTTCCAGCCGCTGCGACGAACAAAATATCATTCTCGTAAGCCTTACGAATGACTTCTTCGAGCGAGCGCGATCTCTGCGTCGAACCCCAGCTCGCGCTGATGACGCGCACATTCACTCCGGCCTTCTTCCGATCGATCACGTAATTGATCGCTTCAATCGCATCTTTAGTCGAGCCAAAGCCGCCGGCGTTCATGAACTTCAAAGGCATGATCTGGACTTTCCAGTTCACACCAGCAATGCCGAGATCATTTTCACCTTCCGCGCCGATGATGCCCGCGCAGTGCGTGCCATGACCGTTCTCGTCCATCGGGTCAGAAGTGTTGTCGATCGCGTTGAAACCGTTCTCGTCGTCGATGGTTCCGAGTTCATTGTCGTGATATGGAGCCATGTCGGCGGGACGAGTCCACATATTGCCCGCGAGATCTTCGTGCGTGTAATCAACGCCGCTGTCGAGCACGGCCACGACGACCTTGTCGCTGCCCGTGGTCTTGGCCCAGGCGAGTGTTGCACTGATGTCCGCGCCTTCTTTGCCACCTCGCTGGCCGGAATTGGCGAGCGCCCACTGATCGTCAAACTGCGGATCGCGAGGACGCACAGGCGTCAGTGGTCCATCAGTTGAGTCAAGCTCGATCTCGAAATTCGGCTCTGCGTATTCAACTTCCGGAAGTCGACTGTATTCCGCAACGACGGTGTCGGCGTCGGCGTTGTCCAAGTCGTCAATCGCTTCCAAGCCTGCGTCGTTCTCGATGCGGTCTTCGACGCGATCGTGCAGACGCGAGGTGATGTTTTCGATCGTCTCCTCACTCACGCCGCTGCGGAACTTGACGAGCACTTCGGGCCGTCCGAAGGTGCGCGTTTCGCTCAGCGCAAAATCGGTGGCGGTCGCCGGGCGTTTTTTGTCCGCTGCGGGAATGATCCGCACCTGAGATTTCCACTGTTTCTGCCATCGATTGAGTTGACCCGCGAAAGCGGCAACTAGAATGAGGACGATTGCGAGCGCCAGATGGATGAAAAAGTTATTGCGGTTCATGGTGGTACCTCTTAATTGCTTTCAATAGGTCCTATAAGTCGTATAGGACCAATACGACCTATTAAACTCGGTAATTCTTCCCTTTGAATTTATAAGCTCTTAGCTGGTTTTTGTCCGCGCGATATTCGTAAGTTTGTCCCTGAGCTTCGAGGCGGATGCGCCAGCCCGGCGTGATCATCTGACCGCTCATTTCGCCATCCTCAGCTGCGCCGAGCGACATGTCAGGAAAATCAGCGTCTTCAACCGAACGTTCTTTGACGTTCGAAGTGTCGATCTTCAGTCGCTTCGCTAAGTCTTTACGAGCGTTCTCGACAGCACTGTCTTTAGTTATTGCCATGACGAACCAAACGACCCGCCTGCATGCTTTGTTCCGATGACATTTTGAGCCTGCTGTCGCCGAAGGTCAACTTCCAGCGAGTTACTTCAAATCGCCGAAGATGTGTTGTAGCAAAGCAGTGACCACGATCGCGGCGGTTTCGGCACGCAGGATGCGGCCACCGAGCGTGATCACATGGAAATCTCGTGCCCGTGCGCTTTCGATTTCTTCATCAGACCAACCACCTTCAGAACCGACCAGCGCTGTCACCGCCCGAGGTTTCGGTTGATTCGTAAGGCTTGCCAGCGAATCTCCTAAACGCTCGGAAAACATCACGCCAAGATCGTCCACAGCCAGCGCCGAATCAAACGGCACAGGCGTAGCAATCTCCGGCACGACGGCGCGGCCCGATTGCTTTGCCGCCTCGAACGCGATTCGCTGCCAGCGACTCACGCGTTTCGCCGCATCACGCGCATCGCGCAGGTGAATGTCTGCAAAATGCGTGATCAGCGGCACAATCTTGCTGACGCCTAACTCAGTCGACTTTTGCACGACGAGATCAAACTTCTCGCCTTTGAGTAGCGCGACGCACAATTTAAGCTGCAACTGTGATTCAGGTCTGGCAGGCTCAACCTCGCTTTCGACGCGAAGCTCGACCTCATTCCGACGGACATTCGCCACCCGGCAGCGATACTCACGCCCAGCGCCATCGAACACATAAACCTCGTCGCCGCTCTGCAAACGCAGCACGTCGCGCAGGTGGCGCGCTTCGTCCGCTCTGAGCGTTACGGTTTGATCGGCAAAGGCGCTTGGCGGAGCATAGAATCTGCGACGAGTCATCGGGTTAAATGATGAGCGCTACCCATTCGCCATCTTGAGCAATTTCAAACTCGGAAACTCCGCAGTCATGAAGCGCAGCCTGGACCATCTCGATCTGCGTGTCGAGTATTCCTGAAAGAATCAACTTGCCGCAGGTCAAACTCACGAGCGTTGGGAGCAGCGGCACGATGACGTTGGCAGTCAGATTCGCACAGACGAGATCAGCCGAGGCTGTCGACTCACCTATCGATCCAACCCGGAAATCAATTTGATCCAAAACTTTATTGGCTCGCGCATTTTCGCGCGCGATCGTGAGCGCGAGTTCGTCAGTGTCGAACGCTTCGATGCGCGCTTCGGGAGAGAGCTTCGCGGCCGCAATCGCGAGAATGCCCGTGCCCGTTCCGACGTCGAGAAAACTACCACCCGCAAAGTGCTTCTGAATCGCGTTGAGACACAAACGAGTTGTTTCGTGAGTGCCCGTGCCAAACGCCATTCCCGGCTCAATGCGAATGACAATTTGCTCGCGCACGTCGCCTAGTTCGGACCACGGCGGCGCAATTATGAAGCTCCCAACCTCGACCGGCAGCCAGTTTTCTTTCCACTCTTCCAGCCAGTCGCGCTGCTCCACTTCACGCAAGTTCATATCGCGCACTGACGACGACGGTAGGTCGTAAATCCGCAGCGCCTCGAATAATTCGTCGCGAATGCGTTCTCGATTCGGCACCTCAGCAAAATAACCAGCGACTACATTCTCCTTGGTCTCCGTGCCAAGCGCGCCCGCTTCCATCAGCGCATAAGCAACCGCTTCACCCGCGTCCGGCTCTACATCCACGTCAACCGCGTAGCTTTTTTGTGCTTTTTGTGCCTTTTCGTGGCTCAACTCAGTCCAAACTCATTCAGCAGTTGTTCGCGATTGCGCCAGTCTTCCTCGACTTTGACAAACAGTTCAAGATGACAGCGATGGCCCAGCAGCTTTTCGATCTCTCGTCGCGCACGCATGCCGATCTCTTTCAAACGGCTCGCGCCTCTGCCGATGATGATCTTCTTTTGCGACTCACGTTCGACAACGATGACGCAATAGATACGCGCGAAATCTTCACGCACTTCTTCAAAACGCTCAGTGACGACGGCCGTCACGTAAGGAATCTCATCGCCGGTCACGTGCAAAACTTGCTCGCGCACCATCTCCGATGCGAGCACGCGTAACGACTGGTCCGTCAGTTCGTCTTCGGAGAAGATCGGCTCACCTTCAGGCAGATGCCGCAAACAACTCTCGACAGCCGTGTCAGTCATCTCGTCCTTGAGCGCGGAGATCGGAATGATCTCACGCCAGTCGTGCTCGTTGCGATACCAATCGATCAAAGGCAACAACGCGGATTTATCTTCGAGCTTGTCGATCTTGTTGAGCAACAACAGCGACGGCTTTTCCGATCGTTTCACCAAATCGAGCGCGAATCGATCGCCATTGCCGGTTGAGACTGATGCGTCGCGGATCAGGCAGACGAGATCGACGCCGAGCAATGCGTCTTGAACGGCGGCCATCATGCGGCGATTGAGCTCGTAGCCGGGTTGATGAATACCCGGCGTGTCTACGAAAACGATCTGACCTTCGGGCTTGGTGATGACACCCTGGATTTTGAAACGCGTGGTTTGCGGCTTGTCTGAAACGGCAGCGATCTTCTGGCCCACCAGTCTATTGAGCAACGTCGACTTGCCTGCATTCGGGCGGCCGATTAAAGCAACATAGCCGCTGTGCTGATCCGCGTTCATCCGCGTCCATCCGCGGCAAAAATCTGGACGAGATTGATTAGCGTCTCAGTGGTCTTCTCCAATCCGCGGCGCGAATTAAACTCGAGCTTGCCGTGAAAGTTTCCGCCGCCAGTGAAGAGATTCGGCGTCGGTAGCCCGCGAAACGTCAAATTCGATCCATCCGTCCCGCCGCGGATCGGTTTGAGAAACGGCTTCAGTCCCGCCCGACGTGCAGCTTCCATTGCGTTATTCGTCAGCTCAGGATAGTTCTTCAGCACTTCCTTCATGTTCTTGTAATTCTCTTTGACGTCGATCGTGATCTTCACTTGCGGAAATTTCGCCGCCGTTTGCGCGACCATGTCACGCAGCATCTTCTCCTTCGCATCCAATCCGCTCACGTCAAAGTCGCGAAGCAGGATCTTCAAAGTGGAAGTCTCAACGTCGATTGTACCTGCGTAAGGATGAACGAAACCGACGCGACCTTCAGTAGTTTCCGGCAGCATGTCGTGCGGAAATCGCTCGAGATAATCTCCGAGCGCATACATCGCGTTCACCATGATTCCTTTAGCCGTGCCCGGATGTGTGCTCTTGCCTTGAAACGTGACTGTCGCGGTGCGCGCGCTCCACGTCTCATCGCTGATCTCGCCGAGCTCTTCGCCGTCAACGGTGTAGGCGAACTTCGCGCCGAAAGCTTTCACATCAAACTTGTCGATGCCAGTGCCGACTTCCTCGTCCGGAGTAAAAGCGATGGCGAGTGTTCCGTGTTTGATCTGCGGATTCTGGCGCAGCGTGTCAATCATCGTCATGATCTCGGCGACACCTGACTTGTCGTCAGAGCCGAGTAGCGTGGTGCCGTCCGCAGTGATGATGTCGTCGCCGATCAACTCCTTGAGGACCGGAGTCTTTTCGACGGTGATGATCTGAGTCGGATCCTTCGGTAAGACGATATCGCCGCCCCGATAGTTTTTGTGAATGACTGGATTAACGTTTTCGCCGGAAACTGCCGGCGACGTGTCCATGTGTGAGATGAAACCGATAACCGGCACTTTCGAGTTGTCCGCGAGATTGCCCGGAACCATCGCATAGACAATGCCAAACTCGCTGACGCGAACGTTTTGTGCGCCGAGCGCTGTCAACTCTTTGGCCAGCAGATTTGCGAGATTGAGCTGCTTACGCGTGCTCGGGGTCGTAGTTTGATCCTCAGCCGATTGCGTGTCGATCCTGGCGTAACGAAGAAAACGGTTGAGCGCCGATTCGGTTGGTGGTTTCAGGTTCGCGGTTTGCCCGTTCGCGATACCAAGAAGAATCAAACACAAGACAGAAGCGAATAGTGATTTCATGAGTTAAGCACCTTATCTGCGAATTCTGTGGAGAGACGGTTTAGATGGTCGAGCGTGTGTTGAAGTTCGTCACGTTTTGCCGCCAGTGTTTTTTCGTCGGCATCCGAAGGGACGTAAATTGGAGGCGCCACGTAAACTCGTGCTCTCGTAAACGGTTTCGGAATCTGAAACAAGTCCCAACTCGGAAGCGTCCAGTAACGCTGCAACGCCATCGTCACCGGCATAATCGGGTGACCGGACTTCTTCGCCAGCATCACCGCACCCATTTTGGCGATATAGCGTGGGCCTTTCGGACCGTCGATCGTGAATGCAGTTGTACAGCCGGCGCGCATCAGACGCGCCATTTCGATGATTGCGCCCACGCCGCCACGCGTGCTTGAGCCGCGCACTGCTCCGTACCCAAATCGTTGAATGAAGCGCGCGATGTATTCACCGTCAAAACTGCGCGAGGTCATCACGACGATGCGTCGTTTGCGCCACCAATAAGTCGTCAGAAAGATGCGATCGTGCCAGAAGACGTAGATCGGAAGTCCGCCACTCTCTTCGACTTTCTGATGATTATCCCAACCGATGACCTCGAAACGGGCGGTCAGCCCGAGGAGATTGATCAGACTGTAAAAAGCGAGATCCGCAGCGCGAATCAGCAGACGATCTTTGAACGAATACTCCGAGAGGTCGGCGAACTCGTACGCACGGTTGACGCTCTGCATAAGCGCGACGAGTATAAGCTGATCCACGTTAATCGGCGAAAATCCGCGGCTAATAGATTGGAGACTCGCCGGGCGGGCGCGTCTTCCAGCGTTTATGAATCCACAACCACTGCCCCGGATAGTTTCTAATCTGATTCTCTACCCGCTCTGTGATCGCAGCCGTTAGTCGTCGCACGTTTTCATTTTCGTCGTCCGTGCGTTCAAACGTCACAGGCGGCTCAACAGTCAACAAGTACTTTCCTTTTTCCACGCTCCACGGCGCAAAGAACGGAAGGATCGGTGTGTGAGTTCGCAGCGCGAACTTTGCCATCAGGAAAGTCGTTGCGGCTGGAACGCCGAAGAAATCGACAAAGATCGCCTCATCGTCAAGCGTGTTCAGATCCGGCAGCAGTCCGAGAGCCGTTTCACCGCTGCGCAGAATTTTCAGCATAGAGCGGCCGGCCGAGAGTTTGTCGAGGGTGGTGTTGCCAAACCGCGTGCGCACGCGATCAACCATTTCTTCGATCCGCGGATTATCGATTCTTCGCACGAGGAAAGTAAACGGGTAGCCTAAAAGCGAGACTCCGAAACTCGTGAACTCCCACGCGCCGAGATGGCCGGTGTAGTAAATCAGTTTGTCGCCGTGAACTTTCCTCGCCTCTTCAAGGATCTCCCAGTTCTGCACCTCTACGAGATTTCGAAGCGCTTCACGAGATCTCGAACACATCTGGCTGAAGAGTCCCAATTCGCGGCCGAGACTATCGAAACACTCGCGCAGGAGCTGAGCGCGTTCCTCGTCCGACTTTTCCGGAAAGGCGAGACGAAGATTGGTGGCTCCTGTTCGCCTGAGATCGTGCGCGATGGCGTAAGCGAGTTTGCCCATCGCCCGGCCAATCGCGTATGCGGCCGGCGGAGGCAATTGACCCAAAGCTACCAGTACTGACTTTGCGGCGCTGTATTCGAGAAGTGTTCGCAGTTTTCCGGGTTTAGCCATAAAGCCATCCACAGATTACACAGATTGTCTTAATCTGCGTAATCTGTGGATGGTTGTCTTGGCTTTCTGATATATTTCGAACGAGTGGCGATAGATTTTCGTACAGCCATCGAAATCTCTCCTCAAAAATGATCGCTTAGATTGGAGTTTGATGGAAAAACGCCGGATTCTCATCGTGGATAATAACGATGAGTTGCCTGTTCTCGAACAGGCTCTGCAGCGGCTCGGTCACGAAGTCGTTGTGGCCGCCGAACGCGAGAAGGCGCTCCGTCGTGACGACCTCAACAGCTTCGATCTCATCATCAGCAATCTTTCCGAGGACGAGGTCAGGGCTTTCAACATGGGCGCGGCAAACTATCTGCGGTTACCTTATAACCGCGAGGCCCTGCGCGAGATCGTCGAACAAACCCTTTCATACAAACTACGCTACGTTGACGATGCACGCATACTGAATCACGTTCACGAAAAGATCGAGTTTGAACTTCCCAGCGACTTGGCTTTGATGAACGGCGTGCTCGAATATCTTCAGGACCGCGTGGCGAAACTCGGGTTGATCCAGCCGGAACGTTCGAACCTCTTCGTCGCGCTCGACGAAGCTTTCGTCAACGCCGTCAAGCATGGAAACAAGAACGATCCTAACAAGCTTCTGAAGATCACCGCTGAACTATCCTCGAACGAAGCTGCCTTCACGGTCGAAGACGAAGGCGAAGGCTTCGACATTCGTGAGATTCCGGATCCTTGCGATCCAGCTAACTTGTTCAGAACGTCAGGCCGCGGAGTCCTCCTCATCTACAACATCATGGACGAAGTTGAGTACAATGCGCAGGGTAATCGCGTAAAGATGATTAAGCGGCCGGATGTACCGGTCAAAGCTCAACTCGTTGATCCAAATACGCCTGACGACAAACACGCCTGACACTCTCGACTCTGTAAATTCCAGTTCCCCGACTGGCATAGCACCGTTTTGGCGCGCGTGGCGTTGGTGGCTGCCGCCGGCAGTCATCGGCCTTATTCTCGTCTTGTGTTTTGTCGATCCGTTTATCGGCGACTGGGACGGCATGGACTACACCATGCTCTCGCTGGACGGCTATCCGTCCTCGATGGCCTTAGGGCGAAATCTTTTCATCTTTGCCAATCACGCGCTGTTTCTGATCGGCCACAACCTTTTCCACGTCCAACCTGAAAACGCTTACCTGATTTTCAAATACGCGGTGGTGGCGCAGTCGCCACTGGCTGTCGTTGCGTGTTGGATTCTGACGCGCGATATCAGCGGTTCGCTTTACGCGGCCACAACCGCCGCTCTGTTGATTGTCTTTTCTCCTGTGTTCGTGCTTTACGGCGGACAAGTGATGACTGACGTGCCATCGGTGTTACTACTCGCGACAGCGCTCATCATTCATCTGCGTGGTGTGCAGCAGAAGAGGTTTTGGCTGGTGCTTGCCGGCGCAGGGTTGATGGGACTCGGGATGAATCTGCGCGAGACGATTGGGTTCTACGCACCATGGTTGGTGCTCGCGCCGTTTGTCTTTGGCTGGAAGTTTCAACGGCGCGAAGTCTTGTGCATCGTTGCTTCGTGCGTGGTGTTTGTGCTGCTCGGGTTTGGTTGGTTTGGTTACTGGTTTATTACTGACCCCCACTATCGCTGGGTTTGGGATGGCTGGCGCGAATCGATGCGTGACGAAGCAGCGCGACACCCGATCGCGCTCGCGAATCTTCGTACTTACTTTATTTTGTATTTCATCAGCGCGCCGCTGGTGTTTCTGACGATTCCATTTGCGCCGGTGCTCGAGTGGCGGAAGCACCGGATCTCGCCGATGTTGTTGCTGTGGGCGGTGGGCTTCTGCGCGAATGTCTTGTTGTTCTTCAATTACAGCACCACGGTTAACTGGCGTTATTTTCTCACCGGGCTGCCGGGAATCGTGCCGTTGGGTGCGTCTTGGTTATTGCGTATTGCGGAGAGGCGTTTCGGAAACGAGCGCCGCGCACTGGTGGCGTGTTCGTTAGTAATCGCATCGTTGGCGGTAATCTTTTTTATCTACCTGCGACCGATAAGTCACGACTTCATTCAGCGGCGGGCGATGAGTAGGGAGTACAAGCATCAACTCGAAGCGGTGCCGCCGGATGCAGTCATGATCTCTGGCGCGCAGACCATCGCCGTACACTATTGGGCCTCAATTGGGTTAGGGAATTGGAAGACGATCGGAACCGGCGGTGGCTGGCCGGGTGATAGATTGTTTTCGGTCGTACAGAACCATCTCAATCAGGGGCGGCGAGTGTTTATTGATGCGGATCCACGCTGGTGGTTGCCGTGTACGTGGCAGCGCGACGAGATACCGTTGATTGTGGAGTTGGAGAAGCACTTCAGCTTTCGTCGCGTTACTGACACGATTTACGAGTTGAAATATTTGGGTGATCCAACTGCGCGCGACAATCCGAATTTGAGCCGGTTGTTGCCTGAGAATCGTCCGGAAGACATGAAGAGGTGTCCGCCATTGCGGCAGTAAATCCATCCACAGATTGCGCAGATTATGCCTTACGAATTGTTTTTGGCGTTTCGTTATTTGCGGTCGCGGCGTAAGCGGCGGCTGGCGCGCGTCACTTCAGTTGCCGCGATACTCGGCATCTGCGCGGGTGTGGCGGCGCTGATCGTCGCCTTTGCCTTGTCGAACGGTTTTCGCGACGAGATGAAGGAGAAGATCCTGCAAGGCACCGCGCATCTAAGCGTGCTGCGCGCAGACGGACGTCCAATCGAAAACTATTCAGAACTCACAAACCGTTTGAAGCAAGTGAATGGCGTCGCGAGCGCTTCGGCAACGACTTACGACGGCGCCATTGCTCGCGGATCGAAAGGCTCCGGTTATGCGGTGATCCGTGGCGTCGAAAACGAGGGTGGCCAGTCGGTCCAGGTGCGTCCTTGGTTGAGTGAAGGCTCGTTTGGACCACTGTTTGAACAAACAGCCACGTCGATGCCGAATGCGGTGGTTGGTTCCGACCTTGCAACACATCTCGGAATCTCGGTCGGCGACATTTTCCAAATCATACCTGCAAACGAATCTGCCGCTGGTCCACCGCGACGCCTGCGCGCGTCCGGTATTTTTCGCTCAGGTTTGTTCGAATACGACTCGACCTGGATCTACGTCGCATTCGATACCGCAACCGCTTTCACCGGAAACAATCACGCGGCTTCGGTGATGAGTGTTCAGGTAAACGATCCTGACAACGTCAAACAAGTCGCTGCGAATGTTTCGAAGATTCTCGGCAACAGTTACACGACGATCGATTGGCAACAGGCAAATCAACCACTCTTCACCGCACTCGCGCTCGAACGTCGCATGGGCTTGTTCATCATCGGTCTAATCATCGCGATCGCAACGCTCAATATCACAACGATGCTGATCCTGGTTGTGGTTGAACGCCGTCGTGACATCGCGATCCTCAACGCACTCGGAGCGACACGCACGGGCATGATGTTGCTCTTTGTGATCGAAGGTGCAGTTGTCGGCGCGATCGGAGCGGTCGCAGGAGTGTTGTTAGGTCTGGTCGTCTGTTTGATCGGAAATCATTACAAGCTGGTGAGTCTGCCACCTGACGTTTACTCCATCAGTAACGTGCCGCTGATCGCGAAACCGTCAGAAATCTTCTTCGCAGCACTTGTCGCTTTCATCTTGAGCGTACTGGCAACGATCTATCCCGCGCGTGCTGCATCGCGGATGCGAGCGGTCGAGGCGCTGCGCGACTCATGATGCGGGTCGTCGATCTGCGTAAGAGTTTTCTCGCGCCGAACGGCGAGCGCATTGAGGTCCTGCATGGAGTCACGTTTGCTGCGAACGCGGGCGAGAGCATCGCAATCACCGGAGTTTCAGGTTCCGGCAAGTCGACGTTGCTTCATCTGCTTGGCGGTTTGGAAGCAGCCGATCACGGCTTCATCGATTTCGATGGCAACAACATTCAACGTCAGCAGATCGGTTTTGTTTTTCAGTTCCATTACTTGTTGGCGGATCTTTCGGCGTTAGAAAACGTCGCGCTGCCGTTACTGATTGCGCGCCAGAAAAGCGAGCGGGCGTTCAGTCGCGCGTTGAATTTGTTGACGGAAGCCGGTCTGAAGGCGAGAGCGGATCATCCGGTATCGCACCTTTCGGGCGGTGAACAGCAGCGCGTCGCGGTCGCGAGAGCGCTCGTTACCGAACCAAAACTGCTGTTGGCAGACGAGCCGACGGGAAATCTCGACGAGGCAATCAGCGAAGAAATCAGTCGAACAATCGTCAATTACGCCCACCAGCGTTCCGCTATCGCGGTGATAGCAACCCACAGCGCAAGGCTGGCGCGATTGTGCGATCGCGTACTGATGCTCGACGGCGGCTGCGTCAAACCATCACAGAAGCTCTGAAATAAACGCCCTGTTGCCACTTTTATTAGTCAGAAAGATCATCTGTGTAATCTGTGGATGGTTTTACTCAGCTACGTTATAATGCCAACGAGATGTTCGAACGCTACACCGAAAAAGCGCGCCGAGTTATCTTTTTCGCGCGCTATGAAGCGTCCCAGTTTGGTGCTCCGGCCATCGAACCGGAACACCTTCTATTGGGTCTGATGCGCGAAGACAAGACCCTGACCGGACGCTTTTTCCCTCGGGCACAAGTTTCAATCGAGTCGATTCGCAAGGAGATCGAAGGCCGCACACTGCTGCGTGAAAAGATCTCCACCTCCGTAGAACTCCCGCTCGCGCCAGAAACAAAACACGTTCTCGCTTACGCACACGAAGAGAGCGATCGCTTACAGCATCGTCACATCGGAACCGAACATCTCCTGCTCGGCCTCTTGCGCGAAGAGCGTTCGATGGCCGCTGAGATTCTTTACGAACGTGGACTGCGTCTTAACGCGGTCCGCGATGAGATTGCACGGCAGTCCGGAGTCGATGCAAGAACGGCGCAGAAGAAAGACACTCCACATCTGGTCGAGTTTTCACGCGATCTCACGGAAGATGCCTCCAACGACAAATTGGATCCGTTGATCGGTCGTGAAGCGGAGATCGAACGCGTCGTGCAGATTCTCTGCCGCCGCACGAAGAACAATCCGGTACTGATTGGCGAACCCGGCGTTGGTAAGACGGCGATCGTCGAAGGTCTCGCGCAGAGAATCGTGCGTGGCGACGTGCCTTCATTCCTCGAGCACAAACGAATTCTTTCGTTGGATCTGTCGCTGATCGTTGCCGGCACGAAATATCGCGGGCAGTTTGAAGAGCGGTTGAAACAGATCATGCGCGAGCTGGTCGAGAATCCACAGTACATCGTCTTCATCGACGAGTTGCACACGCTGGTCGGCGCAGGCTCGGCAGAAGGTTCACTCGATGCTGCAAACATTCTGAAACCGGCATTGTCGCGTGGTGAGATTCAGTGCATCGGCGCAACCACGCCCGCGGAGTTTCGCAAGTCAATCGAAAAAGATCGCTCACTCGAACGCCGCTTTCAAGCAGTGAAAGTTCCTCCGCCTTCTGAGGCTGAAGCCGTAAGCATTCTCGACGGCGTGCGTGAACGTTACGAGAGTTTTCATCAAGTCCACTATACCGACGATGCGCTCCAGGCCGCCGTTTACCAATCGCATCGCTACATTCCAGATCGCTTCCTGCCCGACAAAGCAATCGACGTGATCGACGAAGCAGGCGCGCGCGTGAAGCTGCGCGTGAGGCGCGAACAGGGCAATCTGGCAGACTGGAACGAGTTGAATGAGTGGTCGCGATCGTATGGCGACACGTCGAGTTTGCGAATGCATCAGGAAGACGCGATCGTCTCCGCCGAAGTGACGCGTGATGACGTTGAAGACGTGATTGCGCGCTGGACAGGCATTCCGGTCAACTCACTCAAAGAAGAAGAGACGCAGAAGCTGTTGCGGATCGAGGTCGAGCTGCACAAGCGCGTCATTTCGCAACGACCTGCAATTTCAGCACTCGCTCGCGCGATTCGCAGGTCTCGTGCGGGTTTGAAGAATCCGCTGCGGCCGGTGGGATCGTTTCTGTTTCTTGGTCCGACCGGCGTCGGTAAGACTGAAGTTGCTCGCTCACTGGCGGCATTCTTATTCAGCAGCGAGCGTGCGCTTATTCGCTTCGATATGTCGGAGTTCATGGAGAAGCATTCAGTCTCCAAGTTAATCGGTTCGCCACCGGGTTATGTCGGCCACGAAGAAGGTGGCCAGCTAACCGAGCGCATCAAACGCTCACCTTATTCAGTCCTGCTGTTTGATGAGATCGAAAAAGCACATCCTGACATCTTCAACATCCTGTTACAGGTGTTTGAAGATGGCATACTCACGGACGCACTCGGCAACACGGTCGATTTCAAGAACACGATAATCATCATGACCTCGAACATCGGCGCGCGCTTCATTCAGAAGAAGGGCACGCTCGGTTTCCAGGCGAACACCGACGCAACCCGCGAGAAGATGGAAGAGATGGTGATGTCGTCAGTAAGGCAGACGTTCAATCCCGAATTCATTAATCGTCTCGATGAGATCATCATCTTCGATCAGTTGCTTGACGAAGAGCTGCTCGAAGTCGTGCAGCTACAACTGGATCAGATCAATAAGACGATGAGCCGCCACGGGTTCGATGTCAGGCTCACCGACGAGGCCAAGCGGTGGATTGTCGAAAAGACGTGTGGTGACCGGTTGTATGGTGCGCGTCCGATTCGCAGAGCTTTGCAAAAGTATGTTGAGGATCCGCTGTCAGAGGCGCTGATTCAGGGTCAACTCGAGGGCGCCACGCAGGTTGAAATCTTCCTGAATGGCCAGGAGCTCGATTTCCGTCCCGCCGGTATCGAGACCGCTGACGACGCGTTGCTGATTCACTAATTCAGTCCACAAAGAAGCACAAACCGCACAAATAGTTACTCTTTGTGTGTTTTGTGCTTTCCACTTTTTTGCCTTATAATGCGCCACTTTGCTACTCAAAAGCTGGCAACTGGCTTTTCTGATGGTGAATCAAAGCTGTCTTAGAACCAGTTCAGCACTCATAAGCTCCCCGAAGTTTCTGAGGCCCGGTAAGAACTATTGAGGGATTTGGTGCCTATGCACTCATATCGCGCGTTCTGGCTCTTGTTTTTGAGCCTATTGGCTGGAATCACCGCAACCTTAGCAATCCCGGGAAGGGTCATAGCCCAGCAAACTCAACCAACTCCCCCACAAAGGATCGTCGAAAGCGTCGACATCATCGGCAATCGTCGTCTGCGAAAAGACGACATTCTTTATTACATTCAAACCCGGCCAGGCGATCCCTACAACGTCGAGCAGGTTCAACGCGATTATCAAACACTTCTTTCGCTGACATTCTTCGACAAGACTGCCACTCGTGTGCTGACTGAAACCGGTCCACGAGGCGGCGTGAACATCATTTTCGAAGTCAAAGAGCTACCGATCATTCGGGATCTGACGTTTGAAGGTCTGCACAGCATACAGGAGTCGGACATTCTCAAGGCATTTCGTGAACGACGCGTCGGCGTTTCGAAGGAGAGCATTTACGATCCAGTTAAGGTCCGAAATGCGATCCGCGTGATCAAAGAACTTCTCGCCGCAGGCGGACACCCGAACGCAACTGTTGAAGAGAGCACGGAAGAAGTCTCTGCTACATCGCTCGCGATCACTTTCGTGGTTCACGAAGGCGAGCGAGTTCGCGTCGTCGAGATTGCTTTTGAAGGCAATACGGTTTTCAGTGACAAATCACTGCGCGGCGCGATGAAGTACGTCAAAGAAGCAGGGCTCATCACGCGTTTCAAAGGCGCCGACATACTCAATCGCGAAAAACTCGACGTCGACCTGCGTCTGGTAGACAACTACATGCGTTCGAAAGGTTATTTGCAGGCGCGTCACGGCGAGCCGCGCGTCGAGGGTTTGGGTAAGCGCCGCACCGGTTTCCCGATTCTGCCGTTGCCGTTTTTGTCTTCGGTTGATGAAGGACTACGCGTGACTATTCCGATCGTGGAAGGAAAGGTTTATCGTCTCGGCGAGTTCAAAGTTGAAGGCAACTCGATCTTCTCCGAAACGCAGATCAGATCCGTAATTGGTCTCAACAAAGGCGACATCGCCAACGGCGAAAAAGTCAGCAAGGGCTTGTTTGAAAACCTCAAGAAGTTTTACGGTCAACAAGGATTCATCGAATACACCGCAGAGCCGGTGCCGACTTTCAAAGACAATCCGCAAAATCCGAATGAGGGTATCGTCGACTTCACCGTCACGATTGACGAAGGAAAACAGTTTACGCTGCGCCGGCTGGAGTTTGTCGGCAACACGTTTACGCGCGATAACGTACTGCGCCGCGAAGTGCTGATCAACGAAGGCGACATCTACAACGATGCGTATTGGGAGTATTCGATCGTCAAACTAAACCAGACTGGTTACTTCAATCCGATCGACAAAGATAAAGACGTCGACCGTCGCACAAACGATGAAGAAGCCGCTGTCGATCTCTCGTTGAAGGTGAGTGAACGCGGCCGCCAGCAGATCTCTTTCAACGGCGGCATTTCCGGTATCGGCGGTTCGTTCTTCGGACTCGAATATTCGACGAACAACCTGCTCGGTCGCGGCGAAGTGCTTTCATTCAATCTCGCGGCCGGCAATCGCCAACGCTCGTTCCAGTTTTCATTTACGGAGCCATACATTCGCGACCGGCCAATCAGCGCAGGCTTCTCGGTGTTTGCGTTCTCGCAGAAGTTCTTTGGCGAGGGCACGTTCCTGTCGCAGAACATCAGCGCGCAGGAAGATCTGCTCAACGCACAGTTTAATTTTAACGACATTAACGAAGAGAATCTCTTCACGAGGGATTCTTACGGCGGGTCGATCTTTGTCAGCGCGCCGCTCTCAGAGTTCTATCGCAAGCGACGGTTCACGCAGTTTTCACGCATTGGCGCCTCGTATCAGCTCTCACTCTCGAGCGTGAAAGATCCGGCGGCTAATGCGAATCCAAGTAATAATTCGACTTTCATCCCGGTCGTCTATCGCCAGCCAAACATTCTGACGAGCCGCGGCACGCTGACTTACTCATACGACACGCGCAATGCGAGCATCGATCCCACGACCGGTCGAGAAATCTCGGCTGCGGTCGCACTCTCCGGTCTCGGTGGTGACGTCCGCACTTATGAACCGACGGTCTCATACACGCAGTTCTTCCCGGTGCGCCGCAAGAAGTCGACGCACCCGGAAGTCTTCGGTTTTCGTTTTATCGCCGGCACAGTCGGAAGTTTCGCGACCACTTCGAAAGTGCGCAACGCAAACTCACTCGCGTTTGTCGATGGAGTTCCAATCTTCGAACGGTTTTTCCTCGGCGACGAGTTTACGATTCGCGGTTACAACGTGCGTTCGATCGGCCCGATCGCTCCGGTCGACAGTTTCATAACTTCGCGCAACGTCGTCTTCGCTGAGAATGCCACCGGCAATCCGATGCAGGTTACGGGATTACCGGCTTCGGCGGCGTCGATCGGTGTGTTTACCGGGATCACCGGCAACAATGTCGCCTCCTTGCCACGCTCATTCACTTCTGTCGGCGGCGACACGCAGGCACTCGGAAACTTCGAATACCGCATACCGATCATTGGTGAAGCTGTGAGTCTGGCGGCCTTTGCGGACATCGGAACCGCTTTCAATATTCGAACCAAGAACGATCAGCAGTTTTCGAGCGAGTTTCTTGCCGATCAACCATTCCTGTCGACAGTGGGATTCATTCCGTGCCCGCGTTTTCCAACAGCCAATGGAGTGCCTCAGAGTGTACCGATCAGTTTGAGCTCGCTGGCATTTTGCAAGAACGCGGCTCTGGCAGTTTCGCCGTTTTCGAGTCTCGTCGCGAGGGATAATCGCATCGTGACTCAGGCTGAGCTCGAAGCGAATCAAACCGGAGACGTGAATCCATTAACGTTACTGCCGCGCGGATTCGAGCCGGTCTTCCTGCGTGGCGAAGCTCAGACAAACAGCGTGGTGCGGTTATCGCAGAGCCTCTTTGACAGTTTTAGCGACGTCCGTTCGAGTTTAGGGATGGAAGTGAGGGTCCAGGTCCCCGTTATCAATGTACCTTTTCGTTTGATCTTTGCGTATAATCCAAACGCCCGGCCAAACCAATTCATTGACGGGTTTCCGTTCTTCTTTAACGAAAAAAAGAAGGTCATTCGCTTTAGTGTCGGGCGCACTTTTTAGGCGCCGGAGCCAACCAATGGCGGCTGGACAATCAACTAAAGGGTTTGTCTAATCGCCTCAACTTAAGGAGCATTACAAGAAAGTCATGAAGATAGCTCGTTTTAGCGCTGCGGTTGCCCTGCTGACGGTTACTGCATTTGGCGTGTCAGCACAACAGAAACCCGCAGTCCCGCCGGCAACGGCGCCCCAAACCGTGGCCGTGCCGGACAGCAAGATGGCCATGATCTACTCGGACGCTTTTCTCGATCCGAAGACAGGCATTGCCAGATTCAATACTCTGCTTGGGACTCTTAATCGAGAGTTTCAGCCGCGACAAGCTGAGTTGCAGGCATTGCAGACGAAAATCGAAACACTGAACAAAGAGATTGAAAGCACGCAGACGGTCGCCGACCCGAATGCAATTCGCCAAAAGCGCGACCAGCTCGAGCAGATGAACACCGAGTTCAAGCGAAAAGGTGAAGACGCCGAAGCCGCATATGCAAAGCGACGCCAGGAGATCTTCGGTCCGTTGCAACAGGACATTGGCAAGGCGTTGGAAGCTTTTGCGAAGGCACGTGGAATTACCGTGATCGTCGACGGCAGCCAGGTTCCGGTGGTCTATGCAGCCGAGAACATCGATGTCACTCGTGCGTTCATTAACGAGTTCAATAGCAAGAACCCGGCAACTGCATCAGTGCCGCACCCATAGGTCAGATAGGTCCTATACGACCTATTTAGCATCATGATTAAACATCAACTGTTTCCATTCAGCGCGTTGATAGTTCTGGCGGTTGCCGCGACTATCAACGCGCAACGGCCGGCAACCACTCCGACGCCGAATCCTGGCGCTCGCCCGACAGCGCCTGCTCCAACCACGCCGGCGGATAACAGCGCCAATTTGCCCACGAGCAAGATGGCCGTGATCTACACGGACATGTTTTTGGATCCGAAGACCGGTATCGCTAAGTTCAATAATTTACTAACAAAACTGAACGGCGAATTCCAGAAGGTCAAAGACGACATCAACGGGATGCAAACTCGCGCGCAAACGCTCGAGACTGAAATCAGCAAACTGCGCGACGCGCCGGCGGGAACACCCATCGATCAAAGATCACTGCAAACCAAGATCGATCAACTGGACCAATTGAAGAAAGATATTCAGCGCAAAGGTGAAGACGCGCAGGCCTCTTACAATCGTCGCCGGCAGGAACTGTTTACGCCGTTGCAGGACGAGATTGGCAAAGCGCTCGAAGTTTTTGCCAAGGCCCGTGGCATCAACGTGATCATCGACGCAGCTCAAGTACCTCTGCTGTATGCTGCGGATAGCATCGACATCACGCGTGCGTTTATTACTGACTTCAACGCGAAGAATCCAGCTACCGCAGCTACAACCACCACGCCGCCGAAATAGAGTCACAAAAAGTTGGAAACGGTTCTCGACTCACAGGCGATCCAAAAACTTCTGCCGCACCGCTATCCCTTTCTCCTCGTCGACCGCATCGTAGAACTTGTGCCGCGCGAAAGAATCGTCGGCATAAAGCAGGTAAGTATTAACGAGTTGTTCTTTCAGGGTCACTTTCCGGGCGCTCCGGTGATGCCGGGAGTGCTCGTCGTCGAGGCGTTGGCCCAAGTCGGCGCAGTGCTGGCTTTGCGCGAGATCGAAGATCGAGACCAGAAGCTGGTTTTGTTTACGGGCATCAAGGAAGCGCGCTTTCGCCGTCCGGTTGTTCCGGGCGACACGTTGGTGTTGGAAGTCACCGCTTTGCGCATCGGCTCGCGCGTGCAGCGCATGCGTGGTGAGGCGAAAGTAGAAGGGCAACTGGCCGCTGATGCTGAGATCATGAGCATCGTCGCGCCGAGGGAGTAGAAAGCCATCCGCAGATTACACAGATTTTTTGTAATCTGCGTAATCTGTGGATGGATTTGTTGATCATGACTGCCGCCATTCATCCAACCACAATCCATCCCACGGCAGTTGTTAGTCCAGGCGCCCGAATCGGCTACGACTGTTTTATTGGACCATACTGCATCGTCGGCGATGAGGTACAACTCGGCGATGGCGTGCGGCTCGAATCTCACTGTGTCATCGACGGCCACACTTCAATCGGCGCCGCCACTCAGGTCTTTCCATTTGTTTCCATCGGACTTGCCGCGCAGGATTTAAAGTACAAAGGTGAGCCGTCAGAAACACGCATCGGCGAACGAAACAAGATACGTGAATTCGTCACCGTTCATCGCGGCACCGCGGGCGGAGGCATGTTGACCAGCATCGGCGACGACTGTTTGATCATGGCCCAGGCGCACATCGCGCACGACTGTCTGATCGGCGATGGCGTTATCATGGCCAACGCCGCCACACTCGCCGGTCACGTCATTATCGAAGATCGCGCGAACATCGGCGCTTATTCGGGCGTGCATCAGTTTTGCCGTGTCGGCAAAGAGGCTTACATCGGTGGCTACTCAGTGGTTGTCAAAGATGCGCTGCCCTTTGCGCTAACGGTCGGCAATCACGCGAAGTGTTATGGCCTCAACATCACCGGAATGAAACGGCGTGGTCACTCTCGTGCGACAATCGACGCACTTCATCACGCCTTCCATCTACTGCTCTCCGCTAAACTCAACACCACTCAGGCGGTCGAACGCATTAAAGAAGAGCTCACCAGTTCTCCGGAAGTCTCCGACTTGCTTCACTTCATCGAGACTTCGAAGCGCGGCGTCACCAAATGAAAGTCGGATTGATCGCGGGCAACGGTAAGTTTCCCTTCATGGTCGTGGAAGGCGCGCGCCAATCGGGCGTGGAATTGGTTGTCGCTGCGATTCGCGAAGAGACGGACCCCCAAATGGACCAGCTTGTCGAACGCGTGAAGTGGGTCGGCATCGGACAGCTCGGCCGGATGATTCGTTTCTTCAAAGAGGAAGGCGTTGAGAAGGCGATCATGGCGGGGCAGGTGAAGCACGTCCAGATTTTCAGCCGCGCCGTGCCTGATGCACGCATGCTCAAAGTGCTTTTGAAACTGCCACGCCGCAACACTGACGCACTAATCGGCGCTATTGCGACAGAGTTGCAGAGTGAAGGCATCGAGCTGGTTGACTCGACCTGTTTCTTGCAGGACTCGCTGCCACAGAGCGGCGCCATCACACGTCGTCAGCCTTCAAAACAGGAACGAGAGGACATCGAATACGGTCTGGAGATCGCGCGCGAAATCGCACGACTCGACCTGGGCCAAACGATCGTCGTGCGCGGCAAAGCCTGCGTCGCAATCGAAGCGATGGAGGGTACGGATGAAACGATTAGACGCGCCGGCAGGTTAGCTGCGGGAAGGCTTACGGTCGTGAAGGTGGCGAAACCGAATCAGGATATGCGTTTCGATGTGCCGGTGGTTGGTGTGCCGACGATTGAGGCGATGGTGGAAGCCGGTGCGATGTGTATTTGCATCACTGCCGGCAAAACGCTGATGTTCGATCGTGAAGAGATGATCCGCGCCGCTAACAAGAACAAGATCGCGATCGTCGCGGTTTGATCCGCGTTCATCCGCGGCTAATTAATTCCCTGACGGCGAAACGGCTTCCGCAGTTTGATCGGCCTTCGGATCGTATGGCGTCGCCAGATACTTCTTCGCCACTGCCTGCGCATTGTCGTAATCGATACCCGACTGCACCGCTTTGTTGTACTCAGCTACAGCTCGGTTGCGCTCGCCCTTCGCATCATATGCGTTACCACGTTTGATGTGGGCCCACGCCTCGATCCATGCCGGCTTCAAGTTGCCGATCAGTGACGCTTCAAGATTGTCGAGCGCCTGTTGCCAATTACGCTGTTCGAGATAAAGCAGTCCCAGATTGTAGTAGACCCACGAATTGGAACGGTCCAACTTTAGCGCGGCTTCAAACTGCTGTTGCGCCTCTGCGTAAATGCCTTCCTTCATCTGCTCGATGCCGCGGCGGGCAATAATCGACACGCGCAGATCGTCCGACATCCGCAGGATCTTGTTGTTCGGATCTACGACGACCTCAATTGGCTGACCATTCGATTCGAAGTCGAAATCTTCGCTCTTACCTTCGATGCGAATGATTTTCTGTTGATTGTCACCCTCCGCGCGTAACAACAACTCCACTGGCATTCGCAGAGTTTCGAGATTCTGTTTGACTGTGCCGCGCGTGCGGAACTTGCCTGCGCGCGTGCGAATGATTTGATAATCAACGGTGAACTCGGGTACGCCGGTTCCTTCAACCCACTGCGCGAAGAAGTAACGCAGATTTTGCTGCGACACCTGGTCAGCTAGTTTTTCGAAGTCATCGATCGATGCATTCTTGCCTTTGTAGTTTTGCAGAAAAGTCGCGAGCAGTTTATCGAAATTCTCGCGTCCAATCGTCTCGCGCAACATGCGAAAGACCATCGAACCTTTGTAGAAAACGATCGACTGGTAAGCGGCTGATTGATCGTCAAGCGCGCTTGGCGCACGTGCGATGGACGCTGTTTGCTCGAAGGTTAACGCACGTTCCTGTTGCTCGCGTTGCGCAGCATCGAGACCGCCGGCACTCAACATGCTCTCGCGATAAGCAAATGCGCTCCACTCGGCAAGACCCTGAGAAAGCCACGCATCGTCAAACGATTTCAGACCGACGCTCTGGCCCCACCACTGATATGCAATCTCTCGTTCAAGCTTCTCTTCCGGCAAAGGCCGTGTTGAGTCGAACATTTTGCTCGACAGGAAAACTATTCCCGGACCAGAGTAAGTGTCTAAACTCTCATCGTCGATCTGGACGATAACCAGGCGATTGCCAAAGAGCGGTGCGCCATAGTGTTTGGTATAGAACTCGAGCACGCGACCGGTCAGTTCAGCAAACGCATCGAGGCGTTTTTCACTACCCGGCATCGCGTTGAGTTGAAGGTCGTATTTGCCATATTTCAGATTGCGGGTTATGTACTGTCCGGCGGCAAAATTTCCAATGAGCACTGGCTGGCGGTGCACGAAGTGATAACGCACCGCACCTTCTTTCGGCACAGGCTGTGCGACGATCGGATCGTCGCTGGTGCCGGCCACTTGCAGTCCTGCCGGCACGATAAAAGTGATGTCGGAAGTAGCTCTGTCAGCAGCGTAATCGTGAAAAGGAAACCAGCGCGAAGCGTACATGAGGTAAGAACCTTCAGTGCCGACATAGGCCAATCGCTTGGTTGCCAGCGGTCCACCTTCAGGCGAAACCAGTGCGCCGCTCCAACGAATTCGCAGCGTTACGGGTTGATTTGCCGGTAAGACCTCGCCGAGGTCGACGCGGACGCTCGGTCCCAGCGCACCGACGCCAACGGGGTCCTGAACAAATCCGGTCAAAGCCTTGCCGTCTCTTTCGATACTCTCCACTTTCAACGACCCGTTGAGCTCAAAAACGACCGATCTCGTGGCGTCCAGCGGCACAAATGTCACATCGGCGCCGGCACGGAGCATGTGCTGGTCCGGGATAATCTGGGCTTCAATGCGGTAGTTCGTAACATCAAAACGACTAGCGGCCTGCTGAGGGGCAGGCTGCTGCGATTTCGCGGAGAGGGCCAGCGTAAGCACGGTTAAAACGGCCAGAACGCCGGTGATGGGCTTTAGTCTTCTTGTCATGGCTTTATGGCGGTTGATTATACAGCCGACGACTTTGGATGGTAAGAATGCACAACCGGTTGGCTGAAACCATCCGCAGATTACACAGACAGAGCAAATCTGCGTAATCTGTGATGGCTCTGCCTGCTCGCTTGACACTGCCTTTTCCAGATCATACATTCCGAATACACGGTAGTAGTCCATAAGCCTTCGACCGAACATCATCCACACCCAAAGGAGTTTGATTTATGAGACGCGTGTCTAATTTTTTGTCCCTACTGTTTGTCTGCGCGCTCGCTGTTCTCTCGGCCCAGGCCCAGGGCCCTCGCAATGTGCGAGTCGATTTCAAGGAGACCACTTTAAAGAACGGCCTGCGCGTGATTACAGTTGAAGATCATTCCGCGCCCGTAGTGGCACTTTCCATCACCTATAACGTCGGTTCACGCAACGAACACGAGGGTCGTACCGGATTTGCGCATCTCTTCGAACACATGATGTTCAAGGGTTCCGAGAACGTCGGATCGGGCGAACACTTCATGCTCATTTTCAATAACGGCGGAAACATGAATGGCACGACCAACGAGGACCGCACGAACTATTTCGAAGTTTTACCCGCTAACCAGCTCGATCTCGCCCTCTTCCTCGAATCGGATCGCATGAAGAGTTTGGCGATAACCAAAGAAAATCTCGACAACCAGCGAAACGCAGTTCAGGAAGAGCGACGACTCGGCGTCGACAATCAACCATACGGCAAGAGCGATGAGTTGCAGCAAGGATTGATCTACGACAACTTCGCTTACAAACACACAACGATTGGCTCGATGGAAGATCTGAATGCAGCCAGTGTCGAAGATGTCGCGGCGTTTTTCAAAATGTACTACGCACCAAATAACGCAGTGCTGGTTTTGGTTGGCGACTTCAAAACCGCCGAAGCGCTGGACAAGATTCGGTCGCGGTTTGAAAGCATTCCACGTCAGCCTAATCCACCGGCGGTTGATATGACCGAGCCACAGCAAAAGGCAGAACGCCGTGCGACTGTTGAAGACGTGCTTGCGCGTGCCCCGCGCGTCGATCTCGCTTTCAAAGCTGTTCCAGGCAACACGCCTGACTTCTACGCGCTTCAGGTGCTGTCAGCCGTGCTGCAAGGCGGACAGAGTTCACGTCTTTACCAGAAGCTCGTGAAAGAGAAAGAGATGGTCACCAGCGTCAACGGTTTCATGGATGAGAAGCGCGGAGTCGGCGCGTTCTACAGCAATGCGACGCTCAGACCGGGCGTGAAAACGGAAGACGTCGAAGCCGCGATCTATGAGGAGATCGAGCGTCTTAAGAAAGAGCCCATCGCCGATTGGGAACTTCAGAAAGCCAAGAACACCACACGGCGTAACATCATCAACGGCTTGCAGAGCTCAATTTCGCGGGCCATCACGATTGGCCAGTACACGGTCTATTACAACGATCCGAACCTGATCAATACGCGACTCGACAAAGTCGCCGCGGTCACGAAAGAAGACGTGCAACGTGTCGCCAACAAGTATTTGGTCGATACCAACCGCACCGTTGTAATCACGATGCCGAAGGCAAAGGCCAAATCCGCAACCAGCGCATCAGGCCAGTAAAGGAGTTATATCGATGAGAATCATAAAGAACAGAAGCAACGCAATCCTCGCACTGATGCTGATCGTGCTGGTGTCGTCACTGGCATTGGGCCAGGGTGGCGCGACGCCGGCGGGTCAGCAACCGCAAACCACGAAGGGCGCTGTCATCAAAGGCAAAGCGCCTGTTAACAAGGAAATTTTGAGAGTAAAACTTCCGCGCGCGGAAGAAACCACACTGAAGAATGGTCTACAAGTGGTATTGCTTCCAGCCCACAAGGTGCCGACCTTCAACATGCAGATGGTGGTGCTGAGTGGCGGTCTTGCAGACAAGCCAGACTATCGCGGGCTCGCGAGCTTTACTGCAAGTTTGCTGCGTGAAGGAACAACCAAACGTTCAAGCAAGGACATTGCCGAGCAGGTCGATGCGCTGGGCGCAACGCTCACTGCGAACTCCGGTCTCTCTTCGTTAACGAGTACTGTCAGCGCGAGTGGCCTGGTCGAGAATTTGGACCAGACGCTGGATTTGTTCGCAGACGTCGTTCGCAATCCGACGTTCCCGCAGGCTGAGGTCGACAAGTATAAGACGCGGACATTGGCCCAACTTCAGTTTCAACGATCCATTCCGCAGTTTCTTGCGGCGGAACAGTTTCAACGCGCCATCTATGGTACGAGCCATCCAGCGTCGCTGATAGCTCCGCCGTCGGAGTCGATCAAGAAGCTGACGAGCAAAGACCTCGCCGACTTTCACTCGACTTACTATCGCCCTAACAATGCAATCCTCGCGATCGTCGGCGACGTAACGATGAAAGACATTCTGCCCAAGCTCGAAAAGGCATTCGGCGACTGGCAGAAAGCAGACGTTCCAACGACGACTATTCCGCCTGCGCCCGCACAAGGCGAGTCGAAGATTTATCTCATCGATCGTCCGGGCTCAGTTCAGACTGTTTTGCAGCTCGGTACGCTTGGTATCGAGCGCACCGATCCTGATTACTTCGCGGTGCTGTTGGCGGATCGCGTTCTCGGCGGTGGTCCATCCGGCAGGCTCTTCCTGAACCTGCGCGAGGACAAGGGCTACACGTATGGAGCGTACAGCAATTTCGGTGGTTCGAAGTTTAGAGGTACGTGGGTTTCGAGCTCCGAAGTCAGAACCGATGTTACTGAAGGCGCGATGAAGGAGTTCATGTATGAACTCAATCGGTTGCGCAATCAACCGGTGTCAGCCGAAGAGCTCGACAACGCGAAGCGGGCGATCGTTGGCAGCTTCGCGCTTTCGTTGGAACAGCCAACGACACTCCTGCAAAACATTATCACGCAGAAACTCTACAACCTCCCTGCGGATTACTGGGACACCTACCCGCAGAAAGTTGCGGCGATCACTGCTGCTGACATGCAGCGAGTTGCGCAGAAGTATATCGACCTCGGTCACTTGCAAGTGGTTGCGGTTGGTGATGCGACGAAAGCGCGCGACGTGCTGGCGAAGTATGGAAAGGTTCAGCTTTTCGATGCCGACGGCAAACCCGTCAACGGTCCCAGCCAGAACAATAGATAAATAAGCCGCGGATGACGCAGATGAAACGCGGATCAGAAAGCTCTTTTCTGATCCGCGTTTTCCGCGTAATCCGCGGTTAAGGTGTCGAAGCGACGAAGTCGATCCCTTTTAGATCCTCAAACAACCCCGGCAGCGTTCGATCGATCGGCGCGAACGTGTAACCCTCTTTTGACGGGATAATTCTGTAGGTCTTCTGCGACGGCGCGACGGTAAACGAGTAATTGCCTTCGTTATCGGTCGTCGACGCCAGGACAGTTCCTGACGGACTAATCAAAACCACAACGACATTCGCGATTCCGGTTTTGTTCGAATCGAGCACGCGGCCGGTGATCTTAATATTCGAACGAATACGCGATGCAGCGTTCCTCAGATCCTCTTCCGACATTGACTGTGGCGTGGGCTCTGGTTTTGGAGTCTCGGCAGGCGTCGCTGCAGGTGTAGGTGCAGGTGTAGATTCTGGTGTAGGCTCAGGTGTGCTCGTTGCCTGCGACACGGTTCCCACTCCTGATCCAAGCTGTTCTTCGAGTCCTTCAAGCGACCCTTTGACGCTCTTATACAGTTGCTCGATGACAGAGCGACGAACCGAATCAACCGGTCCTCCGCGGTAGCTCGTCATGTACGCCTCGAGCGCCTGTTCTTTTTGTCCTGACTGTTCGAGCGCAACTCCCAAATGCCAGAACGCAGTGCGCCATGCAGGAGTCTCGTTCGGAAGAATCGTCGTCGCTTGCTTTAAATGCTTGATCGCCTCCGGATACTTTTCCTGATTGAACAAAGCCCAGCCGTTAAGTTCTTCGATCCGGCCCTTCAGAATGTTTGCCAGCACGCTCTGCGGCGCATCGGCAACATCCGGCACAGTTCCTGCGGAGATTGCACGCGCGCGCAAGTCTCTGAATTCGTCAGCCTGCGCTGCGATCGTGAGCACCGGAACTTTCAGCGCCTCATCCGTCGCTTTTCTGGCTTCTGCGATTAGATCGAGTGCCGTTGATATGCCGGCGCCACTACGTAGCAGTCGGCTCGCTACGTATAGTTGACGAAAAGCGCGCATGCTGTCGCTTCCCGCTGCAAAGTCCTGTGCGGCTGCAACAGCCGCTGACTCATCGATCTTCTCGCCTTCCTTCGCAGGCGTGATGGCGACGTTAAAAGCGAGCAAGGCCTTCATCAATTTCGCGTTGGCAGCATTGGCGGCACTGGTCGGTTGATAGATGGCAGCTCGCCGTTCTGGAGCGAGCAGTTCGAGAAAACCGGAATCGCTTGCAGGCAAGTAGCCGGCGAGATATGTCTGAATCTGTCCGTCTTTGATCGTGAACGACTCACGCAGCGCCTCAACTGCTTCATCGTAAAGACCCATCGATGCCAACACGTTTGCGAGCTCATAAGTCAGCGTCGGAAACTTTCCGAACTGCCGCGCGTAACGCATTGCTCGTTCTGCATCGAGCGGACGTTGCAAACCCAAAAGCGAGCGCGCCAACGCGATCTGCGCCCACGTGTATCGCGACTCAACTTCCGTAGCTTTGCGTGCGAGTTCAAATGCCTTTTGATAGTTGTCGTGTGCGGCGAACCAGTAAGCTGCACCCGTAAGCAGAGGCAGATTGCGTGGCTCGTCAGCCAGTGCTGCTTCGAGTGCTGAGTTGGCTTCGTCAGCGCGACCAAGCTCGAGCAGTGAGATCACTTTGCCTGCGCGTGCTGCCTTGTCTTTCGGATCGGCCGTCAGTTGCTCGTTGTAGAGCGCAAGTGCTTCTTCGGTCTTACCTGAAGCGCGATAAAGATCTGCGAGACTGCCACGTGAGACTTTCGACGTTGGATCGAGTTCGAGAGTCTTCTTGTACTCGGCCATGGCTTCGTCGAGTCGGAGCGAAATGTGCAGGCCCACCGCGAGAATGCGATGTGCCTCGGCGAGATCGGGCGCCAGCTTCACCACGTTTTCAGCAACGCGCACCGTATCAGCGCCTCGCTCCACTCCGAGATAAAAACCGGCTATCACCAACAGCCGTTTCGGGTCGCTGCCGAATTTCGCTTCGACATTCTGCGCCGCTTTGAATGCTGCTTCACGCTCGCCACGCAGATATAGATTCGTCGGAATCTGCGCGATGACGCCGGTGAATAGTTGGTCGGAAATGGTGACATCTGCTTCATCGATCGCCCGCAACAGTTGTTCGATGCCACCGGCGGTGTCGCCATTTTTCAACTTCTGATCGCCGAGTGCCGCGTGTGTACTGATCAACAACTCGGTCGCGCGCGCTCGTGATTTTGAATCAGGATGTGTGTCGAGAAATTCTTTGAGCTTGATCGCGCGTTGTGGTAGTGGAAGTGTTAACGTCAGTTCTACTTCCTCAGATTCGTCCGCGTCTTGTTCTGCGATTTGAGCGGGCGTCAACTTCTTGACCGGCGTGTTTGATTTCGCAGCCTTAGCTGGTTTCTTTTGTGTTGGCTTCGAACTTTCGCGTGTTGGTGATTCGACGACGGCTGGTTCGGTTTTGGGCGACTCAGTAGGTGCGGCATCAGTCTTTGGCGACTCTGATGGTGTTGTCTCAGCCGCCGGAGTATCAGTCGGCGTTGGCTCAGTCCGCGGTGTTTCTTCTGGAGGCGTTGCTTTAGCTGTTGATTCTGGGACGTCAGTCACCTTCCGAGAACGAGTCGCCGGTGTAGTGGCACTGACCAACACGGGTTGTGGCGAGTCAGCCGCGACGTCGCTGGTGTTCGTCGCTACTGTCGTTGTCTCGAGATCTGCAACGTTGAATCCGACCTTCTCAGCGAGTGCGCTGGCAAAGACGTGCACGCCACTGTCGATCGCTTCAGTGAAACGACCCTCCTCCAGTGGACCATGCATGCGATACGACATTTCGCCCAGAACACCATCGGGTAGTTCCGTCTGCGCTGCGCGACTGGTTTGAGTGAACGACGTCTTGGACGCTACTGACACAACCAGCAGCAGACTCTTGCTTCGCGCCATCTTCGCGCCGATGTTCCAGTCGCGTGCGAGCTGCTGCGAGAAGGCAGAGATCTCCTGTGTACCAGTCGTGTCGATAGTGGCGACATACAACTCGATCTTGCTCTTCTCTTTGAGCTTTTGTAGTAGATTTTCAAGTCGACTTTTAGTTTGAGCGTCAAGGACTCCGGCGAAATCGCTTACGTGACTCGCCGGCGCGGGCAGTTTGCCTGACTGCGCGAGTGGATTTGCGCTAATCAGGAAAAACAAACCAACCGCAGAAATCGCCGCTAATAGTCGGCTCAGGGCTCGATATGATGGGATCATGCCGATAGGTTCCATTTGGGATTGTGGGGGGACGAAGTCGGCGCTCATGATACCATCGGCGAGCCAATATGAGCGAACTTGATGAAGCCTGGGCAGCAGCGTTGTCCGAAGCGGAGCACCGAGCGCGTCTCGCCGGCCGTAAGGACGTCGTTGAGTATTTGTCGTTGAAAAATTCGAACGACCTGCTGCGCAAGGCCGGGGTTAATTGGCTGCTCGACGGTTTTATGACGCTGGCCGGAGAGGCGAATCGCGCGGGCGCAAGCATCCAGATCTCGAGAAAAGAAGACCATCGTTTTCCCGTTGGAACATCAACGATGGTTGGACGACTCCTGACGCTTACGAATGGTGTGCGGACTTTGTATGTCGAAGCGGGATGGCCGCGCGTGCCACGCGATGGAGTTGTTCGCGGCGGCGGCCTGGCATGCGCGAACATTCGCCACATGGGAATTCGTCAGGCAAGTGACCAGTTGTTGTTGACTAAGACAAGCGCCGGCACGCCAAGCTGGAAATCGGTTTCCAACAGGCGCCTCTCGCTACACGAAGCTGATATCCGCCGCCACCTCTCAATTCTGCTTGATAATTAGCCACGGATAACACGGATTGCTGACGGATATCCACATTAATCCGTCAAATCCGTGGCTAACCTTTTCGTTAAAGCCTTGCACGTTTTGGCACCTACTCTACCGTCAACCCACCGTTTTTGCGGCTTTCCGCAAAAGGCACACCAGTTGCCAAACGTGTCGCAGAGCCGAAGTGCTACTGAGGAGAAAGAGAGAAATGACGACGAACCGACACACACTGAAGTTTTCAATTCTCGCGGCGGCATTCTTAACGCTGAGCCTGCCCGCCGCCGCAGCAGCGCAATATGGACGCTACGACGACCGCGGACTGCGCGATTCAGTTCATCGACTGGACAATCTCGCAAAAGATTTTGAGCACGACATGGATCGTGCATTGGACCGAAGCAGAGTCAACGGTTCACGACAAGAAGATCGCATCAACGATCAAGTTCACCAGTTTCGTAAGGCCGTGGGCGATCTGAAATCATGAGTTGGCAATGGCCGCGACTTGAATCGCAGCGCCAGCGAAGCTCGCAGAGTGCTCCAGGAGGCAGACCAACTGGATCGCTTCAGTCGGCGAGGATTCGATGGCCGCACTGCTTCGGAGTGGTCGCAGATCCAACAGGAGCTTCGCTACATCAGCAACGTCTACGGCTTTGGATACGGCGGCGGTTATGGCCGTGATGACGACTATCGTCGCGGTCGCAACGATCGTAACGATCGCAACAACGATTGGTGGAGACGAATTCCATTCCCTCGGTACTGACCCGCAAGAATAACTTCCGCTCGTAACCTGCCGGTTTACCCGCCAAAAGGCCTCGGCTCTTCGCCGGGGCCTTTTATCTTGTGAATCCTGCGATCCTGTCTAACAATACCCGCTGATGTCCGGCACTCTCTATTTGGTCGCAACACCGATCGGCAATCTTGCAGACATCACCCACCGCGCTTTACAAGTGCTGAAAGATGTTGATCTCATCGCTTGTGAAGACACTCGTCACACTCACACGTTGCTAAGTCACTACGGCATCACTACCAAAACAATCAGCTATCACGAACACAACGAGCAACAACGCACTGCGCAATTGATCGATATGTTACAGCAGGGAAGCGACATCGCAGTCGTTTCCGACGCCGGCACGCCGTCGATCAGCGATCCTGGTTTTCGTCTGGTGCGTGCAGCAGTCGAGCATGACATCACAGTAGTTCCGGTTCCTGGTCCAAGTGCATTGATTTCCGCGCTCGTCGCCGCTGGTCTGCCGACTGACGAGTTTTTCTTCGGCGGCTTTTTACCTTCGCGTTCGAATGCGCGTCGCGCACGTCTGGCAGAATTGCGATCTGTTCCGGGCACGTTGATCTTCTACGAAGCGCCTCATCGTCTTACCGCAACGCTTAAAGACGCTTACGAGAGTCTTGGCGAGCGTGAGGCGGTTGTTGCGAGAGAACTGACGAAAATGCACGAGGAGATCAGACGCGGACGTTTGAGTGAACTCGCCTCGAATTATGCGAATGAGAACGATATTCGCGGAGAGATCGTACTGCTCATTGATCGCAACGTTCTTGGCGCAGCACCTTCTGATGCAGTGAGTATCGCGGCGTTAGTTGATCAATTTCAACACGAAGGCATGGACCGTCGCGCGGCATTAAAGAAAGCGGCGCGTGAGTTAGGTCTATCACGCGCCGAAGCCTATCGAAGATTGATCGCCGAAACTAATCCGCGTTCATCCGCGTAATCCGCGGCTAAATTTTCATGCTAGCGAGAATCTGAGGTTGAAATCTGTATAGGCACGGGCTTGTCAACCTTCAATCTTGCCGGCCGGTTCGCAATCTCCCACAACGTCATATAAATCGTGCGCGCGACTTTTTCCATTTTCTGGTAGTCGATCTTGTCTGCTGAATCGCCCGCGCGGTGATAGTCTTCGTGTACTCCGTCGAAGAAGAAAATGATCGGAATTCCCTTCCGCGCGTAGTTGTAATGATCGCTGCGAAAGAAGAAACGGTTTGGGTCTTTCGGATCGTCATAACGCGTGTCAAACGTGATGTTCAGAAACGACTTGTTGACCTCGTTGACGAGGTCTCCTAATTCGGTGCTCATCATCGTCGAGCCGATAAGATAGATCGAATCGGGTCCGGTTAGCTCAGAGTTGCGCGGATTCGTGTCGCCCTCTTTCTTACTTCGTCCAATCATGTCGATATTGATCTGCGCGGTGACTTGATTGAGCGGCACTGTCGGAAACTCCGTGAAATATCTCGATCCCCACAGTCCTTTCTCCTCGCCGCAGTGCCAGACGAACAGGATCGAACGTTTAGGTCGCGTCGGTGCTTTGGTCAGCGCTTCAGCCATTCCGAGCAGCGCGGTCGTACCTGAGCCATCGTCGTCGGCGCCGTTGCAGATCGTGTCGTTGCCGACAGGCGGACAACCAGTGCCGATGTGATCGTAGTGCGCGCCAAGCGCGACGTATTCGTTCTTCAAAACAGGGTCGCTGCCCTCCCAAACTGCAACCACATTTTGCGTCATTATAGTTTCAGTATTATTAGCGAGACTGAACGTCACTTTCTTCTGTTCGCTCATCGCGAACGGTGCCGGCAAAGTGCCTCCGGACGAAGCGTTGAATATTCCGGAGGCCGATTGCCGCTCGCCTGCAAACAAGGCATTCGCCATCTCGGGCGAAATTACGATCGAGGGCAATGGCGCGTTGGTTTGAGTTTGAAACTTGGCGACTACCGTCAAGCCGCGTTCCATCAGTCGCTGGCGATTGCGTTGCCAGTTCGCTAGATATTGAAAGTCAGGAACGTAGATTAGACCAACTACACCTTTGCTGCGCGCGTAATCGACTGGGTTCATCGAGTCCTGGCCTTGCCTGCCGAGATCCGTGCGCGGAATGCCGCGTGGCGAAATGCTTGGCGATCCGAAGATGACCGCAATCTTGCCTGCCGGATCGATGCCTTTGTAAGCGTCGATCTCTTTCGATTTGATTAGCCAACCGTTGCCGGCGAAAACGAGTTGACCACTTACCTCGCCCGCGCCACCCGCCGGTAGATAATCAGTTCCCGCGGTCAGTGCTCTGCCGTTGTATTCAACTTTTGTTTGCCCACTATCTGCGCGATCGCGCCGCAGTTCGATACGTTGAAAAAAGCTGCCATTATCGCCCGCAGGCTTGAAGCCCCAATGGTCCAGGTTCAGCGCCAAAAACTTTGCCGTCAGATCGAGACCGCGCGAAGGCGTGTCGCGTCCCTCCATCTCATCGGAAGCGATGAACGTTAAATAGTCTCTGAACTGGGCTGCGGAAATTGTATCGACGCCGCGTTGAGCGGTTATCGAGACTGCTGCTCTTCTGGACTTCTCGGATGTGCGCTGGGCGTAATTTGCAGGAATCGTGAAGACGAGCAAACTCGTCAGCACGAATGCAGTTAAGAATCTTCGCATGAATTCTCCAATTAAAACGATTTGACCCCTCCTTGGAGTGCGGCGGCCTGGCGCCGCTTTGGCCTCGCTCAAGCGTAATCGATAACAAAGCGGCGCCAGGCCGCCGCACTCCAAGGAGGTACTTTGATGCGCGATGTTACGCGTGTTGCACTGCTTGCACCAATCGGGTCAGTGTGTCTTTCGCATCGCCGTACAGCATGCCTGTTACCTGTTTAAAAAACAAAGGGTTCTCAAGGCCGGAGAAGCCTTTGCCCTGCCCGCGCTTCAACACGACGACTGACTTCGCGCGATCAACTTCCAGGATCGGCATACCCGCGATCGGACTTCCCGGATTATCGCGCGCATCAGGATTGACGACGTCGTTTGCTCCGATCACTACTGCCACATCCGTCGTCGGAAACTCTGGATTGATCTGTTCCAACTCGTAGAGCGATGAATAAGGAACGTTCGCTTCAGCGAGCAGGACGTTCATGTGTCCGGGCATGCGTCCCGCAACGGGATGAATTCCGTATTTGACTGTAACGCCGCGTTTCTCGAGTACGTCGGCGAGTTCACGGACGGCGTGTTGCGCCTGGGCCGTCGCGAGTCCATAACCGGGCACGAAGACGACTTTGTTCGCATAGGCGAGTTGAGTAGCGATGTCGTCAAGGCTGACTTCGCGCATCGATCCGTGTTGCTCACCGGTCGCCGTCGCTGTAGCTGCACTTCCGAATGCGCCAAACAGAACGTTTGTCATCGAACGATTCATCGCGCGACACATCAGGATCGAAAGTATGAATCCGGAAAAGCCATCGAGAGTCCCGGCGATGATCAAGACATTGTTTGAAAGTACGAATCCGGTTGCCGCCGACGCAAGACCGGCATACGAGTTCAAGAGCGACATCACTACCGGCATATCTGCCGATCCGATCGGCATCACCAACAACAGTCCGAACACAAACGCTAGCCCGACCATTGTGAAAAACAGTGGCATTGAGCCGGGCACGATAATCAGATAGATGAAGAGCCCGATCGTCACCGCCAGCAACAGCATGTTGAAAATGTTCTGGCCTTTGTAAAGCATCGGCGTGCCGCGCACCATGCCTTGAAGTTTTGCGAACGCGAGCAGACTGCCGGTGGTGGTGAGTGAGCCCAACATCACCTCAAAACCGAGCGCGCTCATGGTGATCGTTTCGAGATGTCCGTTGCTTTTGTAGAACTCAGAAATACCGACGAGCGCAGCGGCGAATGCGCCGAACGCGTGTGAGAGTGCGGTTCGTTGTGGCATCGCTGTCATCGGTACCCACACACCCATTGCCAGTCCGGCAACAGAACCGATGGCGAGGCCTGAAATGATCCACGTGTAGGTGACGATGTGGTGATGCATCAGCGTGCCGATGATGGCCATCAACATGCCAAACTCGGCGAGATGCATGCCGCGTTTCGCGGACTCGGGATGGCTCATGCCCTTCAATCCGAGGATGAAGAGGATTGAAGCGAGCAGGTAGCTGAGTTCGATGAAGTAGGTCTGCACTCTGATCCGGGTCTATCCGCGAAATCCGCGGCTTTATTCCTTCTTTGCGATGTCTTTCCGCTTGAACATCTTCAACATGCGATCGGTGATCACGAAACCGCCGACGACGTTCGTAGTCGAGCAGACGACGGCAATGAAACCGAGAATCGTGCTCACTCGGTTGTAGTTTGCGCCGGCAGTGACGAGCGAACCTACGAGCGAGATGCCGGAGATCGCATTCGTGGCCGACATCAAAGGCGTGTGCAACAGCGGCGGCACGCGCGAGATCACCTGATAACCGAGAAACGCCGCGAGCGCAAAAACATAAAGCGCTGACATTAGTGTTGCTGCTGACATCCGATTTGCTCCTAACCTGGTTGAGCTTGTAATGCCGCCGCGACCCGTTGATTCACGATCTCGCCGTTGTGCGTCACGCATGATGGTCCAACAACGTCGTCCTGCATGTTGAGTTGCAACTGCCCATCCTTGATGAGTAGCGACAGAAATGACGTGATGTTGCGCGAGTAAAGCTGGCTTGCGTGTACCGGCACCGTCGCCGGGAGGTTGGTGGGCGCCATGACGGTAACACCATCGCGTTCGACGAGAATATCTGCCTGGCTCAATGCGCAGTTGCCGCCTGTCGCGCCTGCGAGGTCGATGACGATCGAGCCACGCTTCATTCCCTCGACGGCTTCTTTCGTAATCAACAGCGGCGCGCGTCGTCCTGGAACCTGTGCGGTAGTGATGATGAGGTCGGCAGTCTTCGCGTGTTCGGCGATCAACGCGCGGCCGCGATTCATTGCCTCTTCTGAAAGTTCGACCGCGTAGCCACCAGCGTCTTCAGTTTTGATTCCACCGAGATCGACTTCGAGAAACGTGGCGCCGAGAGATTTGACTTGTTCGCCGGCGGCTGCGCGCACGTCATAACCTTCAACCACCGCGCCGAGGCGTCGCGCAGTTGCGATCGCCTGCAAGCCCGCGACACCTGCGCCGAGCACCAACACCCGCGCTGGTGGCACAGTGCCTGCGGCAGTCATGAGTAATGGAAACATGCGCGGAATGTGCGCAGCGCCAATCAACACTGCTTTGTAACCGGCGACAGTCGCCATTGACGACAACGCATCCATCGCCTGTGCGCGTGTGATTCGTGGGATCAGCTCGACGGCGAAAGTAGTGACACCGCGATCGACTGCGGGAATTAGCGCGGCGGGTTCGTCGAGTGGACGCAGAAAACCGATGACGATTGCGCCCTTTTTGAGTCGCGCAAAATCGTTTGGTTCAGGACGGTTTACAGTGGCGAGTATGTCGGCGTCGGAAAGCAGTGCTACCCGGTCGGAACTGATTTCAGCTCCTGCTTCACGATAGTCGTCGTCGGTGCGTGCGGCGTTGAGACCAGCGTTGCTCTCGACGTGTGCAGCGCTGCCGAGGGCGACCAGCTTCTTGATGGATTCGGGCATGAGCGCGACGCGAGCTTCACCCTCTTGTGTTTCACGCAAGACGACGATTTTCATTCAGTGAAGTTCTCGGGCACGATGGGATAGGCGCTCAAGCCGGTGCAGTATAGCAAATTTCGTTCTGAGTGCCGACGGAGGGTATTCACTACTGATTGTGTCATCCGTGGTGGAACTTGCGAAGCTGCTGAGTGGACGCCTATAATCCCAGTCCACTGCGGCGCATTGGTGTAGTTGGTTAACACGCTGCCCTCTCAAGGCAGAGATCACGGGTTCGAGTCCCGTATGCGCTGCCAAATTGGACAAAGGTCGTTGGATGCGGTTCCGGCGGCCTTTTCTCTTTGCCAAGTCGTGTTGGTAACTGCAAGAAGATCAAAGGGTTGGCGAAAGGTTGCAGTGAGTGTTTGATCCTTCCAAACCGAGTTCGAACACACGAAATTCAACAATTTGCGTTTTTCGCTTGGAGGTTGCTGTTTGAATAGAAAATAGGCCTTTTTTGCGAGTTCTAACAGGCGAACGCCATCATGCACATAATCGTGAGAAGCGTTTTCATACTCGGCGATCTGATCGGCTAAACGCTTCTGAGTTTGTCGCCATTCTCTTGCCTTCCGTTCAAAGAAATCAGGCTCGATAAATCCATCAAGCCGATCATCGTAGAGCTTATCAAGCCGATGCTGAATCTTGCTTTGTTCGTCTTGTAAGCGAGCAAGTGCATCACGTCTAAATCGTTTCTCGTCTTCGTGGCTTTGATGCAAAGCATCGACGATCCAATCCATAACCTGATCATCAAAGACGAGACTTTTGAGTAAGTCGGCAAAGCACGCTTCCAGCACTTCTTCGCGGGCGTAAGGTTCCGGGCATTTTCCTTTGTTGCCTGTGCAGTGATAGTAAACGTATTTACCTTTCTTCTTCTCAGCGACGAGGGCACAGCCACAGTGCCCGCAGTTCACAAGCCCTGTGAATGCAAACTCGTGCTTAGTTACTTTCTCTTTGGTCGAGTAGCGGCCTTCGAGAATCTCCTGTACACGCTCAAAGAGTGCAGTTGAAATCAGCGGCTCATGGCTGCCGCGATAGGTTCTGCCATTCCAATCAAAGTCGCCTGTATAAACGCGCTTTTGAAGTAGTCTATGCACGTTCGACCTTGACATTACTTGGCCTTTACGCCGCGAAACCAAACCAGCTAAAAGAGCGCGCCTTAGAACTTCGTCTATGGAACACTGGCCCGTGGCATACCACTCAAACATCTCTTTGATAATTGGCCCTTGAATCGGATCAGGCTCGATAATTCGCTTGCCATTTGGCCCCATTACGTTTCTATAACCGATAGGTGCGCAGGACGGATAGATCGACTGCTCGGCCTTTTCGAGCATCCCTTTTTTCGTTTCCTCAGAAAGATTGTCGATGTAGTTCTTCGCCATGAGGACTTTGATTCCGTGCATGAATTTCTCGGAGGATCGGGAGTCATGCGAAAGAATTACGTTCTCTTTAACGAAATGAATTTCGAGATTGAGTTCATCGATCGTTACATAGTCTTTTAGATTGCGATAAAGGCGATCCGTCTTTTCCACCAAAAGCACCCGCACGGATGAGCGTTTGAGAAACTTGATCATTTCATCAAACCCTGTCCGACCTGGCCTCTTGGCCGTTTCTACATCGACAAACTCACGCACGATTTTCAGCCCCTGAGTTTGGGCATACTGATCGATGAGCTTAAACTGAGCCGGAATAGAAAAGCCTTCCTTCTCCTGCTCTTTCGATGAGACTCGTCCATACTTCACTGCATCTGACGGCAGCGTTATGTGAGACTTAGCTTTGCGCATATCGGGGCCTCGTGTTGAACTAGATTTGTGCTGTAAGGCGCGGGATTATACATTAGAGGGGCAGCTATTGTGGTTGTTATTTTACTCATATCTGGACCACTCACTAATGCGATGAACACTGCTTTGCTTTGTCACCTTCCGTGTTGCTAACCACTACTCCGACAAACGTTCCGTAACTCACGCGTTCGCCAGCTTGCGGGGTCTGAAAAATGATCGTGCAAGGCTCATTCGGTACGTCATAACGATGGGCCAAAATGCGGATGTTAAGGTTAGAGTCACGCACTTTAGTTTCGGCACTTTCATAGTTCAATCCGACTAGCGAAGGCACAGAGGTTTGCGGCGGTCGTGACGCTCTTTCGCGCATCACGGATAGACCAAGAATGGAAAGAGCGATTGCAGGAAGCACCACACAGCACATGATGATTAGCGCGATAAATACCGTAAGCGTAATGATCAGTAAGCGCTTTCTGCCTCGGATGTAATAGCCCCACAGGACGCCAAGAATGAATCTCATTTTCAGTCTTACCTTTCAAAGAAATTAGCGGTAGTCCGTCATGCAGACTTCGCGAAATAGGAATCATCTTGGCCGCCGCCCTTTTTCTGTTCCTCATTGGTTTCCCACTCCAATAAAAGCGTGAAGAATCCTTTGACGTTCTCAAGTATTGCTCGCGCGTCTTCGTCCGACAGCCGATGGGCGTTGCGCGGCTGCCAAACTTCGAGCGTGCGATCAATCAGATTGTCCTCGGACTTCTTCATCAGAAACCACAGAACGCTGCAACGTAGACCTGAACTCCGTAGAGCTCGGGACCGCTCGGCTGCGGCTGATGATCGACGTGTGCAGTCATCGCTAAAAACCTCATTGGCTGAGGACTTTTTCGTTAACGAATCAGCCCGCCTAGATCGATTTCAGGGGCTTCGATCTCAAGCTCGGCGGCTTTTGTTGGGGCTGGCAGCTACTAACCCTGAAAGTCGCTTTTCAGGTTGTGGCTAATGGCGACCGTGAGGGGTCGGAAAGGAGGGCAAACCAAAGCTCCCGCGTATTAAAAATGGAAGTTCGTTGTTTGCAAAATCCTCTCGGGGCAAGTCATAAAAAGATCGACCAGCGGGATCACATTACTGCCTCGTCCTCGGCCTCGTCGTCCTCGGCCTCAGCCTCGGCCTCGTTTTCGCTGGACTGGTTGCGGCTAATCCCGTTTGCGGCTTTTATCCGCGCAGGAAGAACGTCGTAAAAAAGCTCTGAGGAGCGAAAATGGAAGGCCAAGTTTTTGACTATCGCCAAAGCTTGATTCCAATTCTCCTTCGCTTCAACTAATGCAGTGTTACTTGCATCGTCCTTATATTGAGGATCAGTTTGCAGACGTGGCTCAACGACATCGCGCCGAATGAAATCGAGAACCGTCCAATTAGCGGCAAAGATTTGCGCGGAAAGGTTGTAATGAGCGATGGTGGACATCTTCAACCGGGATAGTTTTTGGAGTGTGGTGTCCATATCTTCTGTGACACGGCGCATTAGGCCCAGTAGGACGGAATCCACGTCCGAAGCCGGATTAGCGCAGTCCTGGGTGTTAGCGTGGACTAGGTGGGTGTTAGCGTTCGCTGACAGGGGTACATTTAATTTGTGGCAGATAGTAGCTAGAAGCTCGTTAATGGGTTCGAGGTGTTCGGCCAGTATTTGCTCTTGCAGTTTGCGTATGGGGCCAGCGGTTTCGGGCTGGTCGGTGTTTTGACCTGAGAGGCGCATCGTGATAGCCCACTCATGCACAATTTGCCGCAAAAGCTCTGCTGGATTAGTGTGTCTACGGTTAACAGTTTCAAAAAAAAGCGCATCGTCTGCCTCCCACAGCCTTGTTGAAACTGTCTCACTTGAACGCTCCTTCTTAAAGTGCGCTCGCTTTTTCGATTTGTTCATAAACGACTTTGGACCACCTTTTTAGATAAGTTGAAAGAGAGTAACTTGCGGGTTAAAAGCAAGCCTCACATGGACCTCAGCACACGCTATACCAGAGAGCATTGGTCCAATGATGCGAAAGACGGTAACTCACGGCTCAAAAACAAGCCTCATATTGGACCGTGCACGTTCTGTACCAGAGAAACGTGGTCCAAGTGGATCGACAAGTCGAGAGTAGGGAAAGCTGCGCGTAAGGATTCTTGGCGAGGTTTAAGACGATGTAAATGCGAGGTTTATGAGTGAGTGTAAAGATGTCTTGCCTTGAAGAATCGTCACTGCGCTTACTAAAAGTAGGGGAGCCGTTCGCCTCTTGTCGGTGTCGTTTAAAGTAACAGTAAAAGCGCGGTTAGATTTTAAAAGTGATGCTTTAAACTACAAGGGAAGATTCCTTGCAAGCGAAAATAAATTTTTTGGGCCATCTGTATTTCGGTGCTCAGCGTGTCGGGGCGACAGAAATTTGGAGTCTGCGAACGGCGCGTCGTGACGCGACAGTTAGCTATTTTCCCCTTAGCGACAACTACAGTCGGCTGGGTGCTTGACCGCACACCCGCAGGGCCGAAACGAAGTGGACGACTCGAAGCGAAGCGGAGAGTTGTGCGGGCGGGCTGCCGACTGACGGTCGAGCTAAAGGGGAACCGCAGCGCGAAAGAGCTAATAAAGTTTTTGGTCCTATCGCTAAAGAGTGTTTACAACGCTAAAGCGGCTAAATGCGATTTGTTTACGGGTTTACAATCATTAAGCCCGTAAGCTTAATATCGTGAGCAAGATCCGATTGAAGCAGTGGTCAAATATTAAGTTTGTAGACAAGTTTAAAAATGAGACGCGTAAAGCCCTTTCAGATCATGAAGTTAAGGAAAAAAAAGAGTAAGTAAGTACAGAATCTTGTCCGCAATGAAACGCGACGAAATAAAAGAGCAGTACAACACGAGCCATTAGGCGAGTAGCACCGTAAGAAGCGAACCCGTCAGAGGATCTGCAAGCGAGACGAATAAGGGAAAAAAAGGAATAGAAGGCGAGGCGTATGATAACGTCAAATTATGTTCGGGAGCGCCGCCAGGCGCTGTAGTGGGGAGAACATAATTACGCGTTATCAGATGACCGTCCTTGTGAGGCGCTTTTTGCCGAAACCCTCTTGTTCGAGGACAGTCGCAGACGGTTTTCCTGCGGCGTCCGAGAACTAAATGCTGTACATCTTTGTAAACGCGTTAAAGTGTTGCGCCTGCGAATATAAAACCGCGTCTACATGCAAACGTAGACGCGACAGCCCCGAAGCGGGGGTGTCGTGTCTGATTTAATCAGGTGCGCAGCACCTTATTAAGCCTCTCTGTTTACGAGTGTGTTTTTTTTGGCTCGTCACTACTGTGGTCTGTCTTACCGCGTTGTTATAATCTCGCTTGCTGAAAGGATGGGATATGACAAGACCGGGCATTGACGAAAACTACCAAACATTGCCATGTAAGTTGGCGTGGGAGGGTTCTTACTACTACATCCAAACGTACATTGCAGGAGAGTGGACTAGCGGCAAGTTGGAGGGATGGGAATTGGTCACGTTCGTTCCCGACGCCGAAATGTATCTTGAAAATTCTTTTCGCCAAGATGAGTTAAAGCTGATAAGGCTTGGGGTATTTCGTCGCACGAAAACGGTCTGACTAATGAAGGGAAATAAGCGAAAAGAAAGGGTAAGAGGATGCCAACATTTATAGTCGGCGGGCCAGACAGCGAGTTGAGCCAACAGGACTTCGTTATTATTCGCGCAGCCTCGCAACAAGACGCATTGAATCTGTATGCACAGGAGATCGGATTTCAAGACGAGACGTTTCTGGAATCTATATATGAGAAGGCTGTAAACATGAGTTTCGCTGAACAGTTCTGGCTTGAAACTGAAGAGGAAAAGCGGCGGTTTAATTCGGGCGGGGATGTAGTAGCAACTGATGAGGTTTTCAGTGAACGTGTGAGGGCTTTTTTCCGCGACCATCGCGAGTGGGGGGAAGTATATCTTGATGCTTATTTTGGTGGTTCAGCGGACGAGCCAATGTCAGATTTTCCTGAAGATATGTTGCTTTTTATATTCACTAAGACTTGGCTAAAGGATGTGCTCGCAATTGAAATCGAAGTTCCAATAACTGACGGGCAAATCGGTCTACCGGTTGGCCCTGATCCGACAGTCGTTCTAAGAGAGCAATTAGCCTCAAGAGCCAAAGGTCAGATCTAATTCGTTAGCAAAACGGATTTGCGGTACAAGTATCCACTCCAATAATCGAGCAGGAGTATTGGCTTAACCAGCAGCCCTGCGTGCTGTCTACCATCGCGCTTTGATTGGCGAACTCTGCTCGGTGCCAAAACTGAACACAACTACCCCACTAGGCGCAGTTGCTTTCGGGGCAAAAAAAAGCGCCAGCCGAGTGCTATTGCCTCGGCTGGCGCGGTTCGTTCTCAGGGGGTTGGTTATGCTGTAACCGGATCGATTTCGGAGCGTCCGGCGCGGATGATTTGATCGGCGGCGCGGAAAATTTTTTGGGCGCTCTTTTCGGGTATCGCTTCCGCATCAAGACCACTCCCACGGCTAATCCAATTTTGAATATACCCGCGACAAAAAGTGGCTCCCTCAAGCCCCAAAGATTCACAACAAAGAAGCGCCACGGATTCCGCTTCGACCTCGCGCAGGTTACGCGGCGTTGTCTCATCATCGGCGAAATCCGCCTCGGTGGTATGGCCCAAAATTACGTGACCGAGTTCGTGGAAAAGTGTCTTGTATGGCAGTTGAGCAAGCGGGTTAATTGCGACCTGGCGCTTGCGCGCAAAGCCTTGCACATTTCCGTCTGTGTGATCGAATGGAATGCGCTCAACACTGAGAGCGGCAAGCGCTTTTTCGGCATCCCACTCGGGGAGCGTGATTGGTTCAAGTTCCTGTCCGTCAGTCTGCGACAAAACGAACCAACGGGCTTTATAAACAAAGCTGGTAAACGTGTGTTCTTCGTCGGAATCTTCCTCGCGGCGTTTGCGCGTAATCGGCATGCACAAAGTCAGCGCACGCTCGCCACGTTTTACAAAACGGCCTAAGTCTTTCCATTTCGGGAAAGTGTTGATTGGGCCGGGCTGTAATCCGCGCATTTGACATTGCACAAGGGCCAGAATTTGATTGCCAATCGAATACTGATGAAAGGCGCTGTACGCTTTCATGATCAGACCTGGCTTAGTTATGGCTTCGATAAGTAGGGCGGACCATTTCAGGATTGCGGGTGATTGATTCTCCATTTATCTCGTGCTCCTTTTTGCGTGACTTTTTGAGCGAACTTCGTCCCTCGCAGTCACTTCCGAAAACTGGCTGGAGCAACGCATTGGAGCACTTAAAGCGCAAAGTAGAATTGTGAGGGGATGGGCTAATGGGCTGTCGTTACGATGGAAGCGTAAGGGGAAAATAGCTGTTGGTATTCGGACTTGGAAATGGCCCCAAATTGCGCTCTATTCGCGCAAAGAAAATTGTATGGACAACTAAGTCCTTTAGAATCAATAAGCAGATCGAAAATTTTCTAAAAATCCCTATTGCACGCACGGGTTGGAAGCATTAACCTCACGGCTGTTTTCGGTTTTCTCGCCCCGGCGCTTCACGGATTCCGGGCTACCGTGGGACACACTTCCAACTAGCTCCGCCAAAACTCGCCCGAAGGCGCAGCGGCTGAGCGGAATCCCTCGAACTTGCGCAGCCGGTCAGTACACCGAAAGCACTTGCAAGAGAGTCAAAACGATCTCGGTGCGTACGTCACTTGGCGACCAACTCGTGTCGGTGTCGACAGGTGAGGTTAACGTTTCCGATTCTGCCGTTGCAGCCGAATCCGGCGGCGGTGGCGGCGGAGTTACGACACCAGTATGTATCTCACCGGCAAAAGTTGTGACGGCAAGGATAAGAGTCATGACCGCTGTCATGCTCCATAGTTTGAGTCGATTCATTGTCGTCTCCCGAAATGGAGGTTAATGAGCTATCGAGGTATGCGGATAAGCATCCTCAGTGTGGCCGAAAGAGTAAAGCTTGAGGGTCGAATCTTATCACCCTGTTGAGTCCGAATATACATGGAGCTAAGACTGGCTTTCCGCACGCACGTATCAGAGGGAAACTCTCACCATGAACGCGACAAAAGGGCTGCTTCACCGAATTAACGATCCGGGCCTCTCTCCGCAAGAACGAGCAAAACTGCGCTGCCAACTGGCAAGACAATTGGAACAAGCGTGGAACTTCGAGGCTGCCCGCGAAGCTATGGGCCACCTATGGCAACGTGTTGGCGAGCGGCCTAATTTGGAGGGGATTGACGAAGAAACAAAAGGCGAAGTGTTGTTGCGTTCTGGTGCGCTGACTGGATGGATCGGCAGCACAAGGCAAATTGAGGGAGCGCAAGAAACGGCGAAGAATCTGATCACCGAGAGCATTGCGATCTTTGAGTCACTAGGGCGTGGAGAGAAGGTTTCCGAGGCTCAGGTTGAACTTGCTTATTGCTACTGGCGACAAGGCGCATTTGACGAGGCTCGAGTCCTATTACAGGAGGCACTTTCAAGACCCGTTCAACTTGAGAATGAAATCAAAGCTCTAGGGATACTGCGAACAGCCATTGTGGAGGAATCGGCAAATCGGTTTCATGATGCACATGTCGTTTTGAAGCAGAACGCGACTCTGTTCGAAGCACTCAACAATGACGCGCTGCAAGGCAAGTTTCATAACGAATTTGGCTTCGTGTCACGAAACCTTTTTGGAACGGAACAACGCAACGAGTATTTAGACCAGGCGCTCATCGAGTACACGGCTGCGAGCTTTTACTTCGAGCGAGCGAAGCTCGCAAGACATCAGGCATGCGTCGAAAATAATTTGGGTTTCTTGTACGGAACCATCCGCAAATTTGGTGAGGCACACCAGCATCTTGATCGGGCCCAAGCAATCTTCACTACGCTGAGGGATTTGGTGCATCTTGCGCAAGTAGATGAGACGCGAGCGCGGGTAATGCTCGCAGAGGGGCGCGTGGCAGAGGCGGAACGTCTTATAGGTGCGGCGGTGGCTGTTTTGCAAAGTGGCGGCGAGCAATCTTTGTTGGCCGAAGCACTCGTCACTCAAGGAACTGCACGAGCTAGATTGGGCCGTCTGGATGCAGCTCGTTCGATACTTGAACGGGCCATAGAAGCGGCGGAACAGGCGGGTGATCGAGAAGGGGCGGGAGGGGCGGCACTTACGCTTGTTGAGGAGTTAGGTCAATACCTTTCTGGAGAAGATTTGTGCGCCATTATCGAGCGGGCGAAAACGCTGCTCGAAAACACCCGGAACATGAGAACGCTTGGACGCTTAGCGGGGTGTGCCTGCCATGCGCTTTTCCTGACAAACGCATACGCGATGCACCCTGACTGGAGTCGGTTTTCGTGGCGGGAAGTGATGCGGCGCTATGAGGCACATTTTATTGAGTTGGCACTCCGGGATGCCGCCGGATCAGTGACTGAGGCGGCGCGGCTCTTAGGTATGAAGCATTACCAGAGTTTATCGACGTTGCTTCACAAACGGCATAAAAACTTACTGCACGCTCGGAGTGCCATTGTGCGTCGCAAACGAGGTTTTACTAGCGCGGGTAGGTTAGACAAGCGGACGGAAGCGGTAAGGATTCTGCTCGTGGAAGACAATGAAATGGTCGCTGGCGCTGTCACGGAGACGTTAGAAACAAAAGGGTGGGCGGTAGAAGGCTGCTCGGATGGAACTGCCGCGTTGGAAAGAATCGAGAGCGACGCTCATTACGATCTGTTGCTGCTGGATTATGACTTGCCGGGCGTGAACGGGATTGAGCTCGTACATCGGGCGCGGAAACTGGCTCACCGTTCTCACACGCCGATCATTGTGCTTTCGGCTACTCCCGTTGAGGCAGCGGCGCTCAAAGCAGGAGCCGATGAATTTTTGCCAAAGCCTAAAGGTGTGTCGTCGCTCGTTGAGACGATCAGTCGATTACTTGGCGAGCGCGAGGAAGAAAGTCAGCAGACCTGATAATCCGCGCAGTGGGAGATCCGACTTGCGAGAAGCGGATCTTTCGGCAGCATAGAGTTGGGCCGCGCAAACGCCGTTCGCGAATGGCTCTGTGCTGGAAAGCGTTCCCCGAAATCGAGTTGATTGAGATACAGCGGGAAGATGCAGAGGGGGGGCATCTTCCATTTAAAAGAGTCATTCGCAACGATGGTAACGAATGGCTCTCGCGGCGACGCCACGTCTTGGTCGAAAGCGTGGCGATTGAGGGGCCGGCAGATTACTCATCACGGCTGCTGGCCCCGAGAATGCAGTTTAGAGCTTCGCTATCGTAAGGAGACGAGCCATATTGGGCACTCTTTTGGGCAGAGTCACTCGCGATGTGGGAGCGCAGTTCGGCGGCGACTGTGATCGCGAGTGGCTCAGTGGGGGATCATAAACCACGTATCGCCCGGAACACGTGGTTAAGAGGGCCGACAGCACTCCCGTGGCTGTTGGCCCACCTAAACAGAATTGGATCTTCAGATCGAGTATCTGAAAGGTTGTTGGGCGGTGACAAGCCACGCATCCTTCAGAGGAGGGCCACTCGCGACGCCGCACGTGGCGAGTGGTCTCCATCAGCCATTAGTCGGAAAGCGCGGCGTGATTGGGCCGAAATTGGTGGCCTTGTCGCCCGCGTTCATAAGCAGTGTTATGTGCGGCAGTAGCAAGCTGGAAGATGTAAGACGGGGCGTGACATCTTCCAGAGCAGGGCACTTGCACGTTGGGCCGTGCGTGAACCGGTTGCCAGTGGCTCTGTGCGGGGTTGGGGCGCGAGCGTTTGAAACCTCGCCTTCGCAAAGCAGATGGCCTTTCCACGGCATCATCTTTGAACCGGAGTCACTTGTGATGCCCCATTTGAAAGTCTAGTTATCGATTAACTGGAAGCTGCGAGGCGGTGACATAGCGCCGTCTTCCACGGCAGAGCCACTACCCGTGAATCGTGAGTGGCTCTATAGAATCGCCACGGTATAGGAGAGCGTGGCGAGAAGGGACGACATGAATCGCCCAGACTGTCGGCCCTTCGTGAAAACATTTGTAGGTTATTCATTGACAGGAGCAAATGCAGAGATACATTGCCTAACTCTCATTCGCCCAAATTCGCCGTTGCAATTCCAAGAATTGTTTTGAGAGTTCTAGGCCGAGATCGAAAAATTCTCCCGTCTCTCCTATTCAGAAATAGCAGAATAGATTTTTGACTTTGGAGGTCAGCTTCATCTCAACAAACAAGCAAGGAGAATCTCACTATGCGACGACTCATTTTGTGTCTATTTCTCGCGACCTGTGTTTTCGGTTCCTCAATAAACATGACAACTGCGACGACTTCGCGGCGGTCACTAAACAAGTTGATACAAGCAAAAACCAAAGCAAAGGAGGTACGTACTGGCGATGCTGTTACGAAGCGCGCCGAGCGTCTGAAGCAGACGAACAAAGCATTTCGTCAAGCAGTCAAAGATCTAGAAGATCGCGGACTGCGGTCCAACTATTCCGCTGGTATCTGCCTCTTTTTTGCGAAGCAACAGCATCATGCTTCACGATCACAAGATGTGCTCATGTTAGACGACGGCA
>DATFHH010000131.1:0-9827 GCA_035248565.1 Pyrinomonadaceae bacterium
AAGCTTCAACCGCGCGGTAGCACGCATCGTAACCACCCGCAATCACACCCTGGACCAACTCCGGCGAGACGCCAAAAGTCGGCGGACATTCAGAAGCATCAAGCACTCCCAATCGACCGGACGTTCCAGTGCCGATGTAAAAGAGTCGTCCACCTTCAGCGAGTCGCGCCGCTGTTTCATCGATCGCTTTAGCCACATCGCTGAGAACACGATTCACTGCACCGGCGACCAGCGCGTCTTCGTCGTTCATGAGCGCGACGATCTCTGCTGTCGATAGTGAACTAAGATTCTGTGAACGCGGATTGTCTTGTTCGGTGATTGGCAGCGTGACGCCGGTTTCAGTAGTCATGTTGTCGGGGAATCAAACTGCGAGAGCGATATGGTTGACACGTTCACGAGCCATTCTAGCGGCAGCGACGGCCGGAGCGAAATGAGGTGGTTCGAAATAAGCCCGCGGCGCGACTTTCTTCACCTCCGCGCGAAGCGTGTTAAGCATTAGATCGCCTGCAGCCCTGAAGACTCCGCCGACATAAGCGATCTGAAAACGATCGTGCTCCATCTGCAAGTATCGAATCACTGCGACTGCGGCGAGCCCAAGTTCCGTGCCACCATCGGCGACGATCTGTCCGGCTATTTGATCTTTTGCTTTCGCCGCGTTAACCACATCGCGGCCAAAACCCGCCAGGCGTTCGTTGGTTATTGTGGGAGCGTAGATCGCGGTAGTCAGATCATCTGCGCTGTCAACATGAAAATAGGCGCAGGCCAAATCGGTTAATTGTGTTTTTGGACCACGGCCGTCCGAGGCGTAAGCGACAGCGCGAAGCGCGCGTCGCGCGAGCCACGCGCCGGCGCCTTCATCGCCCGCGATCGGTCCCCAGCCTCCAGCGCAAAAACGCTTGCCGCGCGCGTTAATGCCACAGCAGATAGATCCGGTTCCTGAAATAACAACCAGCCCGGGCGCACCGTCAGTCGCTCCAAACAACGCGATATGGGCGTCGGTAACAACCTCGATCTCGCCGATCCCAAGCGGAGTAAGTATTTCGCGCATGCGATCACGCAGTTCTCGACGGCGTGCGCCTGCCAATCCGATTTCTGCGGCGACGAGATCGTTGCGGCGCAGTTTCGCCGAGGCACAAGCAGCGTCAATTGCTTCACGCACGGCCGCCGCGGCTCCCGTGAGTCCGACGCGCAGAGGATTTGATGGACCAGCCAGACCCTCGCCGATCACCTCTTGATTAACGTCGATGATTACAGCTTCGGTCTTGGTCCCGCCGCCATCCACGCCGACCACGGAGTTTTGCGTGTGCACGCGTCTGGCGGGCGAAAGATCTACTGTTCGTCGTTCGGTGGTCACAGTTGGTCTAGTTCAGGCGTTTCTTTGGAGTGCGGCGACCTGGCGCCGCTTTGGCCTCGATCCAGCGTGATCGATGATAAAGCGGCGTCAAGTCGCCGCACTCCAAGGAGACGCCTAAAAACATTTGATTGATTATTCTAGGGGCCGGTGATTTATAATGGAAACTAAAAGATTTTATTATTACGATAATCCATCTTGATATGCGGAGCTTGTTGTGGAAATTAGACAATTAAGGGCCTTCGTGGCTATAGCTGAGTCTGGAACGTTCACAGCCGGAGCGTTGCGGGTCCACGTAACACAGGCGGCGATAAGCATGCAGATTCGACAGTTGGAGAACGAGATTGGGGCCAAGGTCTTCGTGCGCGCCCCGCGACACGTGATTTTAACTGAAGCAGGTGAACAGCTTCTGCGACGCGCGCGGCACATATTGCGCGAACATGACGCGGCGCTTGATGAAATAGCAGAACTCGCGGGCGCCGAACGTGGCCGGCTGAGAATCGGCAGCGCTTCGGCCATGGTCCTGACGGACCAACTGCCAGGCGTTCTCAAAGAACTGCGCAAACAGCATCCCGCGGCCGAGATCGCTGTGACTTCTGGTACGAGCGAGGTGCTGGTCGATCAGATTCTTGCAGGTGAAGTTGATGTGGCGTTTGTTTCACTTCCGGTGGATGTGCGCGGCATTAAGACTGAACGACTGAGCGAGGATCAACTGGTAGCAATCGCTTCACCACGTCACAAACTGGCAAAGCAACGAACGATCAGCGCCTACACGCTTGCAGGTGAGCGTTTGATTCTCGGCGAGCGCGGTGGAAACACGCGCCGATTGATCGATCAGTTCTTTGCACAGGCCGGGGTGACGCTGCGCGTGGCGATGGAACTCAGCCGTCAACAGGCGATAAAGCGCATGGTCGAGGAAGACATGGGCGTTGGCATCGTGCCGCTGCAATCAGTTAAAGAGGAAGTTGAGAAAGGAAAGTTGATCCGTTGGTGGATCGAGGGCGCGCAGATAAACTGGGAACTTGGAATCGCGCAGTTGAGTAATGGTTACGATTCGCCGATTATGCAAAAGTTCGTGGCGTTGGCGCGCAAGAACTTTGCGGGAACTCCAGTGGTCAAGAGAGCTCGGGCGAAGAAGTGAATTTAGCCGCGGATGACACTGATGACGCGGATTAGTTGTTCGATATCGTCTTCGTTGTTGAAGAAGTCAGTGGCGACGCGAAAGCCTTGGGGTTTTTGTGTGACGACGATCTTTTGCTCGGCGAGATGAGTAACAACTTGAGGCGGGTTTGTGGCTGCCACCAGCGTCTCAGCAGAACGAAACTTCTCGTCGGTGAGCGGCGACAGAACTTTCCAACCGATCTCGTTTAATCTCGACGTTAACTTGCGATTCAATTCCAGCGCCCGGGCCTGAATGTTGGCGATGCCGATCGATTGCATCATTTCAATCGATGCACCCAACGCAAAAATGCCGGCGAAGTGCGGACAACCGAGCTCGGCACGTGCGGACAAGTCGTGACGCAGATGCACTTCGTTATTTCTGTCGCCATAAGGATCCCGAACGCTGAGCCAGCCAATCGATCGAGGCCGCGACGCGTCCAGCAATTCCTTGCTGATGTAAACAAATCCCGACCCGTATCCTGACAGCATCCACTTATGACCCGTCGCGCACAACGCATCGATCTTCATGCGCTTCACATCGATCTCGAAAACTCCCGCTGCCTGGCTGGCGTTCACAACCAACGCATGACGGCCTTTAATCCCGCCAAGTTCTTCGAGATCCGATCGAAATCCATTTGAGTACTGCACGTAACTCAACGAAATGACGCTGGTGCGCGTGTTCATTGCTGCTTGCAGATCTTCGGGCCGCGCCACTCCGTCAACTGATTTAATGATGTGAACCGGAATTCGCCGGTGCATCCACGGAATCGTCGTCACCGGAAACTCCAGATCGCAGGAGATCACTTCGCCGTGTTTCTCGAGCGCATCACAGATCAGGTTCATGCCACTCGAGGTGTTAATCGTAAAACCAATCTCGTCAGGTTCGGCATTGATAAACGCAGCCACCTTCGCCCGCACTTCCTCTCGACGCGCGAGCCACTCATCCCAGTGAACGTCGCCGTCGTTCATCATCTGTTCGTAATAGAACTTCCCCGCCTCCGCAGTTGTCCGCGCCACCGGCCCCGCCGCAGCTGTATTTAGATAGACACTCTTATCCGTCACTGGAAACTGCGCGCGTATTTGTTCCCAATTGATCATTCTGTGCTTCTTTGTGGCTAAATTGATTCCTTGTAGGCTTCGAGGTTCTGCTGGATCTTTTGCAGCAACTGTGACTTGAGCGTGGTTGACTTCAGTTTCTCGGGCGGAACTGGTTGCCACTTTCCGGGAATGAGGACCTGCGAATCGATAAACGCCTCAAGCGCTTCCTGTAAACCGTCAGTCCTGATCTTGCCTTTCATTGCGATTACTTCTTCGATAATCCACGTGACGGCGTCGCCCGTGATGCGGTGCCGGTGGTTGATAACAGCCGATCTCTCCTGCAACGTCTTCAACACCAGATCGAACGGACCACCGAGCGCTGCCACCAGTCGCAGATAACTCTCCTGAAACGCTTTTACCTGCCCTGCCCTCGCCGTCGTCAGTTTCAAATCGTTCTTTCCAACGTAAGATGCAGCCATGATACGGTAGAAAATCTCGTCGGGCATGTAGGCGCTGGTGTCGTCGACGCGACTGGTCGTTTGCGCGACGTAGTACGCCGGCAACAAACGCAGCAGATTGCGGATCAAGAAGACTGGATTGTGAGTAAAACCATCGGGAAGCTTCTCGATTCCCTTTCGCACTTTTCGATCTTCGAAGTAACTCAGGCTGCGATCAAAATCTCTGACCTCTTTTCGCGCGTTGTCCATCAGGTAGCCAATCTGCTCAGGAGTGAAACCGATCCTCCAAAGCATGCGCTGGTCTCTCTCCTGCGCAAAGCTCTCATCAAACACTCGCAGACACTCGGCGTTTCTAAAACTGTTCAAGTTCTCTTTGACGCCAGTTTCAATGAAAGCCATCGTCTGTGCGAAGACCTGGACCAACGTTCTGGCCCAACCTCGCTGCTCTGCCAGTGACGCAGAATAACGATCGACGTCTTTGAATCGATACTTGTCGTGTTTCGCAGCAAACTGCCTGATCGAACCGTAATCAAGCACAGCGCCGCTGGCGAGCATGTTGTCGCCGTCCCACGAAAGCCAGTTGAAGATGTATTCCTCTTCGAGCAACGCAGCGAACCTGGCGTAGGAGCGAGCGAAGTAATCGAGTGCTTTTTCGTAACGCTTACTTCTATCGGCAGGAACTTCCCAAAAACCATTTTCGACTTCGCGATCGATGAAGTAATCGACCGACGCTTTGAGCTCCTTGTGACGCCGCTGTTTGAGATAACGAAACATGTGCGCCGGCCTGATGAGGTTCGGAGCACTCCTGACGCCAATAGCGGTCGTGTCCGGATATCCGATCACGGTCAGGCAACGTTCGGTCGGAATTCCCTGGCGGTAAAAGATCTCAGACATCACCGCGCTGCCCAGCATTTCATCGAGATCTGCAAGACCAGACGAATAACCGGAACTCTGATCACCGGTCGGAACAAATCCTTCTGCCTCCTGAGCACCGGGACTCAGGATCGTCGCGCCGGTGCCGCGGCTCGAGATGTCAAACGTCAAGCCATCACTGCGTAAGCATCCGTTCCAGATACTTCGGCCATCGCCCGACGTTTTGCCTTGTTTGTTGCGATGTTGAGTTTGCAGGTAACGGGTGGCCATGTAAGGGTGAGGCTTGATCGTTTCGGGCGGAAATTTTCTGCCACGCTGGATATCGTATTCGTTGATGATCTGAAGCGAAAAGGTGTCGAGAATTACTTGTTCGAGTTCTTTAGTGATGCTTGACGAGTGATCGGGCGAGATCAGGCCCATCTCTTTGGCGAGCGGAAAGTTGAAATAGAGGACACGTCCGTTTGGACGATAACGAGCCTGATAGTCAACATAACCATCGGGGCTAACGTTCCGCCACGGATGAGTGCCGTCTATCTCCTTGAACTTCGCATACATACTTGGGCCACAAACAGACACAAAAAGCACAAATGATTATTTGGTTTGGCTCTTGACTCTTCTCTTCCCACTTGTGTTCTTTGTTCCTCTTTGTGGCGAAAGCCACATCGTCGACAGCGGAGGCAGGTCAATTATAGCGGAATACTGTTGATTGTGAGCGACAATCTCTTCTGCTTGTAATTGGTCGAAAGAAAGACTACTACTGCCGCCGTAGCTCTCAGCGTCAGTGTTGATGACGACTTTGTAAATACCGCCACCCGGCAGTGCAAGCCGATAACGGTTTCGCGCCAACGCCGAGAAGTTGCAAACGCAAACAACCTCACGATCTCTCTTCTGCGATCGACGAACGAACGCCACGATGTTTTCGAGCGCATTGTCAACATCGATCCACTCGAATCCGGCAGGCTCACCATCAACTTCCCAAAGCGCGTTCTCTGGTCCGTATACTCGATTCAGATCCATCACCAACTTCTGCACTCCGCCATGCAACGAATCCTCCAGCAAGTGCCAATCCAAACTCTCAGTTTCAGTCCACTCGCACCACTGCCCAAACTCGCCGCCCATAAACAACAATTTCTTCCCTGGATGCGCCCACATATACGCATACAGCGCACGCAGCGTCGCAAACTTCTGTTCGACGGCGCCCGGCATTTTGTTCAGCAGCGACCCTTTCATGTGGACCACTTCGTCGTGTGAGAACGGCAAGATGAAGTTCTCGCTCCACGCGTAAACCAAGCCAAACGTCAGCGCGTTGTGATTGCCCGAACGGAACAGAGGATCCGTTTGAAAGTATTTGAGCGTGTCATGCATCCAGCCCATGTTCCATTTGAAGTCGAAACCAAGTCCGCCCGCGTAGATCGGATGGCTCACCATCGGCCACGCGGTCGACTCCTCAGCAATCATCATCGTTCCCGGACAAGCGCGATGAGTTGTTTCGTTCAACTCCTTCAAGAACGCGATGGCCTCGAGGTTCTCGCGTCCGCCAAATTTGTTCGGCACCCACTGCCCTTCCTTGCGGCTGTAGTCGAGATAAAGCATTGAGGCCACGGCGTCGACGCGCAAACCATCGATGTGAAACTCCCTGAACCAGTAAAGTGCGTTTGCGACGAGGAAATTGCGCACCTCGTTGCGGCCATAGTTGAAGATGTAAGTGCCCCAATCGGGATGCTCGCCCTTGCGTGGATCGAGATGTTCGTACAAAGCTGAACCATCAAACCGGCCGAGGGCCCAAGAGTCTTTCGGAAAATGCGCCGGCACCCAGTCCATGATCACGCCGATGCCGCGGCGATGCAGGTAGTCGATCAAGTAACGCAGATCGTCGGGCTCACCGTAACGAGCCGAAGGCGCGTAGTAGTAAGTGACCTGGTAACCCCACGATGGTCCATACGGATGTTCTTTGAGCGGCAGGAATTCCACGTGCGTGAAGCCCATCTCATCGACGTAATCGGCGAGCGGCTCGGCCATTTCGCGATAAGTGAAAGGGCGATTCCCGTCTTCCATCTTTCGGCGCCACGAACCGAAGTGCACTTCGTAGATCGAGAGTGGCTGGCGAAAGTGTTCGCGGCCGGTGCGACTGTTCATCCACTTGGCATCGCGAAATTTGTATTTCGAGGAATAGATGATTGAGGAAGTGTTTGGTGGAACTTCGGCATGCTGCGCGTATGGATCAGCCTTGAGAAATGGCGGGCCCTTGCGTTTATGTATTTCAAATTTGTAGAGCAGTCCCGCGGTTAACTTAGGAATGAACAACTCCCAAACTCCGGAGTTGCCCAACGTTCGCATCGGATGAACGCGACCGTCCCAATTGTTGAAGTCGCCAACAACGCTGACGCCGGAAGCGTGAGGCGCCCAAACAGCAAATGCGACGCCGGTGGTTCTTCCAATCTTCGTAACATGCGCGCCGAGCTTTTGGTAGATCTCTTCGTGCCGCCCCTCACCAAAAAGATAAAGGTCCACTTCCCCAAGCGTAGGCGCATATTCCTTCATCTCAATCCGTAAACATCTGCGTCATCCGCGACTCGAAATCCAAAAAGATGTCAGCACCGTTTCCCTTCTCAGGCCGATTACTCTTCGCTTCCGACAGCAACTCAAGAAACTGTTTTCGCGGCGGCTCGAAGCCCAACTCCTTTTGCAGGTCGAGAACTCGCGCAGCGTAACGCATCACCTGAATCGTCTCGATTCCCGCGAGATCCGAGAAAAACCAGCCACAACTGGTAAACATCAGCAGCGCGCTTCGCTGCATTTCGAGCAACATGAAGATCGGCACCTCTTCCACTGCTCCTACGGAAGGTTGTCTGTGACGCATTAAGAACTCGTCATACGCGCGAGCCCCTTCCAAAATAACCGCAATGTAATCATTTCGAGCTGCCCACGGATCGCGCAGTAGTTCACTTCCCATACTTTCAAACTTCACTGCCGTGTCGTCACGCAGAAAGTTCAACGCCACTCGCAATGGTCTGCGCCACGCCTGATTCCATCCAGGCTCGCCGCCAGTGCTACAACTACAATCGCGCATCCACCGCCCGACTCCGTGCGCGCAGCTCCACGAAGTGCCCTCGCCATTCAGACCATTGTCGATCTCCACTTCGATCTCGGGCGGATGTCGATCGAGATACTCACCGTAATTCGTGATCCAGAAGCCGGCTTCCTTCGCCTCAACTTCCAGCGCGTGGGCCAAACAGAGATCGCCAAACTTGAAGTGGTGGCCATACGTTTCGCCGTCCGTCGCGACGTTCACCAGATCGCAGTCCCGCGCGGCATAGATGAACCTGTCGACCAATCCGCGACTCGAGGAGAGCGCATTCTCGAAAGCGATCGCGCGTGCGAGTGGACCATTGTAGAAGAAGACTGCCAACGAGCGTCGCGATCCGTCAGGATGACGAAAGAGATATAGCCTCGAGCTATCGACCGGATGCTTGGCTTGGTTTGGGGCAAGAATGACGTAGCGCATGCCGTACTCGATCAGTAACGCGAGCACATCGTCGTTGGCAGCAGTCTCCGGTAACCAGAGCGCTTCTGCGTTACGGCCAAAGCGATAGCGAAAGTCGGCGAGTCCCCAGACGATCTGCGTCACGCGATCGCGTTCGTTGCAGAGCGGCAGAATCGCGTGACCGTAAGCCTGGGCGATGGCGTTGCCATGACCACCGCGCTTCGCAGCGCTCTCTTTGTCGGCAGCTAAGATTTTTAGATAAGTGTCGGGATGATGGCTCTCGAGCCACGACAACAGCGTTGGACCAAAGTTGAAGCTGATGTGCCTGTAGTTGTCGATATTGGGAGCGTAACACTCTGCATGAATGCGCTCGTTCCAATCGTGATAGGGTGCGGCGCTCGGTTCCGGTTCGACTTCATCGGTCCATGGGTTCTCGCGCGGCGGTTGATAAAAGTGGCCGTGGATTATAAGGGCTTTCATAGATTTCTTTGCGGGCTTTGCGACCCTCGGCGTACTTGCGTAAAACGTATTTTTAACGCAAAGCTCGCAAAGAACATTCTCGGATTAAGAGGGCATGAACGCCAAGCGCGCGGCGCCAAGCAAGCCGGCATTATCACCACACTCGGCGCGCGCGATCTTCACTTGCTGCGCTGTTCCGCGAAACGCACGCTCGCCGACCTGCCGATACATCTCCGGCGCAAACAGGTCCCAACCATTCACCACGCCACCTGTGATGACTATGATTTGCGGGTCGATTACATTGATTATATTCGCCAAACCAATCCCCAGGTACATTCCCGCACGTCTGAAAACTGCAATCGCCAGCTCATCTCCATTTCGTCCCGCTTCGTAAACTTTCTCGGCCGTCAACTCGTCTGGCTTCAACTGAGTCTCAGGAAACGACGACAAGCTCTCTCGCGTTATTCGCACGATCCCAGTCGCCGACGCATACAACTCCAAACAACCAGTGTTGCCGCATTTGCACTTCAGTGAAGCAAACGGATCGACTGTCGCATGTCCGATCTCACCCGCTGAGCCATGCGCACCGCGCCATAACTTACCATCGAGAATGACACCGCCGCCGACGCCAGTGCCGAGCGTCACGCTGACTACATCATCACAGTCTCGCGCAGCGCCCAACCACATCTCACCGACAGCAGCGGCGTTCGCGTCGTTCTCTAAAAACACGGGCCAGCCGAGTCGTTGTTCGAGTGCTGCTTTTAATCCGAAGTTTACTAAGGAAGGAAGGTTTGGCGCTTGAACTACAACAGCCTTGTCGCTATCAACCGCGCCAGGCACCATGATCGACGCAGCAGCAACTGACTGTTCGTCGCCGCGCCACTGCTCAGCGGCCGCGGCGAGAGCGTTTATGATGCAGTTTGCAGAATCTCCTTTCGGAGTGTCCTGCTTCAGTTGTTGAAGAATCTTTCCGCCAGCGTCGACGAGAGCTACTCGCAGATGC
>DATFHH010000132.1:0-71326 GCA_035248565.1 Pyrinomonadaceae bacterium
CGGTCGCCCGGATCTCTTCGTGCTTCGCCAGGGCGCCAGCACGCTCTATCACAATGACGGCAACGGCAGTTTCTCAGACGTCACTGCCGCCGCGAAGATTCCCGCACAATCACATTCCGGAACAACCACGGCTTTTGTCGACGTCGATCACGATGGCGATCTCGACATCATGATCGCCGGTGACGGCTATCTGCTGCTGCGCAACAATGGCGACGGCACCTTCAGTGATCAAACTACCGCCGCAAAACTTGTCGACAAAGTCTCAGCTCGCGAGATCGTTCCAACAGACTTCGACAACCGCCGAGACATCGATCTCCTCATCGCTTCAACTGAAAAGATTTCTCTATGGCGCAACATGCGTGACGGCACCTTTCGTGACGTCGCAGCCGAAACCGATCTCACCAGTGCAGGAATGAAGGGCGCATCGACTGTCGCCGCCGGAGATGTAAACAAAGACGGCTTCACCGATTTTTATTTCGCATCTGCGGCCGGCGACGGTTACTTTGCCCTGAGCAACGGCAAAGAACATTTTCAAGTCACGAAAGCGGCCGGCAACAGTGATGCTTCACAGTTTATCGACTACGACAACGATGGACTGCTGGATCTCGTCTCGGTCGTGCCGAATGGTTTACGAGTATTACGCAACACCGGCGATGGATGGACCGACGTCAGCAATAAAGCAACCGCGGGCATCGCAGTGCCGAAATCACGTGTGTTTGTTTCAGGTGATATCGACAACGACGGCGACACGGATATCATCTTTGGCGTTCCCGGCGGTGGCTTGAAAGTCGCGCGCAATGACGGCGGCAACGCGAATCGTTCGTTGCGCGTGAACCTCGCGGGCAGAGTCAGCAATCGCAGTGGCGTCGGCGCGAAGATCGAAATCCGCGCGGGTAGTCTTGCGCAAAAACTCGAAACCTATTCCGCTTCGCCCGCGCCCGCGCCTGCTGACGTCGTCTTCGGCCTCGGTAAGCGCACGTCAGTTGATGCGGTGCGCGTGTTATGGCCCGCAGGAATCGTACAAGCAGAGACAGAACTCGCGAACACTAAATCTGTCACACTTACAGAACTGGACCGCAAACCATCTTCCTGTCCTTATCTTTACGCCTGGAATGGCGAACGATTCGAATTCATCACCGACTTCATGGGCGGCGGCGAGATGGGCCATCTCGACGCGCCACGCACTTACAACTTTCCGGATCCGGATGAGTACGTTCGCATTCGAGGCGATCAGCTTCGCGAGCGCAATGGACGTTACGAGTTGCGCGTCACCAACGAACTGGAAGAGGCGTTGTTTGTAGATCGACTCCAGTTAATTGCAGTGGCCCATCCGCAAGACACGGAGGTTTATCCGAACGAAGGTCTCACTGAGCCGCCGCAGCCTTTCAAACTCTTCACCACGCACAATGCGCGGCCGCCGCTGGCTGCGGTTGACGAACACGGTCACGACGTTTTGTCGCGCGTCGCACGACTCGATCGCGAATATCCGGACGATTTTAAGCTCCAGCCGATTCGCGGTTTTGCAGACGATCATGAGTTGACGTTGGAACTCGATCCAAATTTGGGAGGCCGCGCGCTTCTATTATTGACTGGTTGGACCGATTACGCGTGGTCCAGTGACAACCTCGCAGCGTCTCAAAGTGGAAAGAGTTTGCGGCTGCCAGCGCTGCAAGTGAAAGACAAGCAAGGGCGTTGGCAAACGGTGGTGGAGAACGTCGGTATTCCGGTGGGCCGTCCGCAAACTGTGGTCGTCGATCTTACGGGTAAGTTTCTAAGCGCCAGCCGCGACGTGCGCATCGTCACGAACATGCGCATCTATTGGGACCAGATCCTGGTTGATGATTCAGGCGGAAATTTTCCGGTGCAACTGACGCGACTCAATCCCACTGTCGCGGATCTTCGCTGGCGCGGGTTCTCTCTCGAACACTCGCCCGATGGACGGCAGCCGTTGAGTTACGACTACACACAAGTGTCGTTTAGATCGCCGTGGAAAGTGATGACTGGCCGTTACACACGCGAGGGCGACGTGCGCGAGTTGCTGCTGGCGACGGATGACATGTTTGTGATTTCGCGGCCCGGTGATGAGTTGGCGTTGTCGTTTCCGGCCGATAAGCTGCCGCCATTGCCGAAAGGATGGACGCGCACGTTTCTGTTGTACGCGAATGGATTCAGCAAGGAAATGGACGTCAACTCCGCGAGTCCGGACCAGATTGGACCACTTCCGTTTCACGGCATGAGCAAGTATCCGTACACTTGGCCGGAACACTATCCGTTGACGGAAAAGCGACGAAGGTATTTGGAACAATACAACATTCGGATTGTGACTGCTCAGGTAGGCAGGATTGGGTAAGGCGCCTCCTTGGAGTGCGGCGGCCTGGCGCCGCTTTACCGTCGATCACGCATCATCGATAACAAAGCGGCGCCAGGCCGCCGCACTCCAAGGAGGCGCTCAAAATCTAACCATGGACCACATTAGGTATTCAGTTGCAGCTTGCCAGACCGATTTAGTGAATCCCATCGATCGACGTGGGATGCGCGCGAACACGGATCGCATCCTTTCGATGATCGACTCGGCCATGGCGGGCGCGGCGCCGTTTCTGCCAGTGCGTCTGGTTGTGTTTCCCGAGTTTGCACATGCGGCGCCAGTGTTCGAGACCGCCGCGGAGTTGATCGACAAGCTCGCGATTCCGATCCCAAACGAACACACCGAACGTCTGCAACAGAAAGCCAAGGAGCACGACATCTACATTCAAAGCGGCTCGATGCTCGAGGTCGATCCGAAGTGGCCCGGTCACGTCTTCAACACGACCTGTCTCATTGGTCCCGAAGGCGTGCTCTACAAATATCGCAAAGTGAATACTTGGATTCCGTACGAGGTCCACACCAGCCCACACGATCTGGAAGGTTACGACGAACCGCTGTTTCCAGTTGCCGACACACCGATCGGCCGCATCGGTTGCGCGATCTGTTACGACTGGCTGTTTCCCGAAGCGATGAGGCAACTGGCAGCGAATGGCGCCGAGGTGTTGGTGCGCGTCTCTGCTTACATGGACCCGTGGGGAGCGACCGAACCGATGGCATGGTGGACCATCGTCAATCGCTGTCGGGCGCTGGAGAACATCGCTTACGTTGTCGCTGCTAATCAAGGTGCGAGTTTGAAACATTATCCGCCTTATTCGTGGCCGGGCGGCAGTCAGGTCGTGGATTACGACGGCCGGCTGCTCGCCGAAGCGTCTCCTGGACCAGGCGAACGGATCGTAGTTGCTCCAATTGATATTTCCGCCTTGCGGCATGAACGCGCAGCGCGGCGCGGCCATCACATGCTGGCGCACCTGCGCACTGAGGCTTATCCGGTTTATCGAAGACACCAATATCCGCCGCCAATTAATGACGGCGGTCGTTCACCACAGTTGAGTTACGAAAGAAATAACTCGTTGATCGATGAGGCCAAGCGCGGTTTATCAGATCCGAAGAAAGATCTTGCGGCGGTAAAGGATCCACATTAGTACCAGGCAAACCAAAACGAAGACGATCGCAAACGCAAGTGAAGCGTTTACCGGCGACGCCCACGACGCAAACAGACGATCGTAAATCCAACCACCCACTGAGTTACCACCGACGTTGATTTCACCCAGCAATTCCGCGATCAAATCCGCCACGACATAGAGCGCAATCGCATTGAGACCAAAAACCTCAAACGCCTTGGCCCACCTGCGATAACCCTTGATATCGATCAGCCAATAAAAGATGCTCAGAAACTGCAGCGCCAAACCGCCAGTGAAGAGCACGTAAGAACTGGTCCATAGCGCTTTGTTGATCGGAAAGAAGGCATTCCATGCCCAACCAATTGCGACGCACACTGCGCCTACGACGAACATTCCTGCGGCTTTTTCGAGGCGCGTCTTTTCTGTTCGCAGCCACTGACCGGTCAAGACGCCAATCAGCGTTGTAGCGATTGCCGGGATGGTGCTCAAAATACCTTCGGGATCGTAAACCTTCGCCTGCCGCCAAACGTGGGGACCGAAGACGACGCGATCGACATACGATGGCAAGCTGCCTTCTTTGGTGAGATCGCCAGCGGCAAAACCGGGCGCCGGCACAAACTTCACCAGAATCCAATAACCAAGCAGCAACGCGATTGCAATCGCTATCTGAGTTCTGACACGCGTGTTGAGAAATATAATGGAGGCGAAGAAGTAACAGACCGCGATTCGTTGCAACACGCCAGGAATGCGATACTCGGCGAGACCGAAATGCGGAAAGCCGTTTAGGAATAGGCCGATCGCAAAGATGATCAATGTGCGCTTTATGATTTTTAAGTAGAGATCGCGCTTGCTGCCGCCACTCTCGACGCGTCGCCCAAAGGCGAGCGGGATTGCGACGCCGGCGATGAAAAGGAAGAATGGAAAGACGAGATCCGTGGGCGTCCAGCCGGACCACTGCGCATGTTCTAGCGGCCAGTAGATGTGTTCCCACGAGCCGGGATTGTTTACCAGGACCATTCCGGCGATAGTTATCCCGCGGAAGACGTCGAGTGAAACCAGACGGTTGGTCGCGGTAGGAATGGCAACTGATGGCATCGGCGGCGCATTCTAGCATTATTATTCTGATCCGCGTCATCCGTGTTAATCCGCGGCTAGGAGAAGATGAATGTCCAAGAAGGTTGTTCCAATGATCCATGTTCCCGATGTGCGTGCCACCGTCGATTGGTACGAGAGCATTGGTTTCCGTGCTGTAGCCACTTACGGCAACGAACGCGACGGACTCAGTTTCGCGATCGTCGCTTTCGGAGACAGTCAGGTGATGTTTAATCAGGGCGGCGAGACCAGTGAGAAACGAAGACGCGAAGTCGATCTGTACGTTTACACTGATCACGTCGACGATCTTTATGCAGAGCTCAAAGATCGCGTGGACATCGTGGAAAAGCCGCACAACACGTTCTACGGCATGCGCGAAGTTATCATTCGAGATCTCAATCGCTTCTGGATCACCTTCGCTGAGGAAAGTGCTTTTGGACTGCTAATGGGTGGCGTCAGCGAAAGTAAACCCGAACCCGTTCGTCAGGCAATCGCCAGCGGCCAGTTAAAACTCGAGACACTCAACGTCGCACTCGCCGTTGCCATCGAAAAGAAAAACGATGAGATCGCCGAGCTATTAAAGAGTGCCGGCGCGACACCGCCGCCTGCAATTGCTCTCGAGACTTTGCAACGCTATGTGGGTAAGTACAGATGTGCACAGGGGCCCGAAGTTGAAATAATCGTTAACGAAGGGAAACTGTTCGCCAGACCTGGCAATCAAGAGTTGGTGACTCTTTGGCCGCTGGACCAGACAAGGTTTAAGCCCGCTGCGTTCGATGGTGCATTGGTCATCTTCCACGATGTGGGTCTCACGTTTGTCCAGGACGGCCACGAGACTTATTTTCAGAAATCGTAGCCACAAAAAAGGCACAAGCACCGACTTAGCATGAGCCGCGGATAACGCGGATGACGCAGATCCGATTTCTGATCCGCCTCATCTGCGTTTATCCGCGGCTTTGGTTTTCTTTCCGGCACGCTCGTACTCGGTGATCGCTTGCGCCTCGGCGAGCAGCGCGGTGCGGAACGTGCCAAGCACTTTCAAAAGCAGATCGAGTTTCCGCAAACTCTCACGCCGCGCACGCACGGTGCCAAGAAAGAACTCGAGCTGAATCCGTCGACGACAGTCAGCAATCGTCAACATGTAGTGGCCCCACTTGTATTCGCCGCCACGACTCGATTCAACTTCCGCCATTATGTAAGAAGTGTGACCAGTTGATGCCGACGCGAGAAACATTCGTTTGCGAAGAAGGAATTTACTCATGTGAGGATCTCGATCCCATTGAATTAATTTTCCGCTCGCGTATAATACGCACACTCAGCCTCCGTGTCAACGATATTAGTTAAATGTCGTCCTCATTCAGGATGAGAAAGAGGAATAAGAATGGATCTGCTCGACCACGTCGCAGCAAAGATTAAAGATCTGCGCGTTAGCTACAACAGCGGTGAAGGACTCTCACAAGAATCACTCGCGGCTCACTTGAAAGTTGCTCCAAATACTATCTCGCGATGGGAAACAGGGACGTATCGGCCCAGTCTTAAAGACCTGGAAAAGATTTCCCGTTTCTTTAGCGTGTCGATTAATTCGTTCTTTCCCTCGGAAATGCACGATGCCGAAGAAGACGAACATCTCAAGGCGCTCTTACGCACCGCCAGGCAACTGCATCCTGCCGATGTTGAAGAGTTGAGAAAGTATGCGGAGTTTCGCAGGGCGCGCAGTATTTACCAGGGAAAAAGCCGGCCTCAACCCGGCCGAAAAGGGGGAAAACACAAGTGAACCTACATAATTACTACGAAGATCTTAAATTGCTCGCACGACAAGTGCGGGCGGAAAATGGATTGTCTTCACCACGCGTGCTCCCAAGTGACCTCAGGAGAATTTACGCTAAGCACGGCATCGAAATTGACGAGTGGCCGTATAGATTCAGACATTTGCGAGGCGCATTCATCCACGATGATCTTGGTATCACCGTCATGTTGGCAAAGGGCCTGCCGCAGGATCCCCTGGTGTTCACTATGGCCCATGAGCTGAAACACTTCTATCGCGACCGCGATCTCGGTATTTCTTACTGCGACCAATCCAATCTGAATAGAAGTCTCGAGATTGGAGCAGAGGTCTTCGCTGCCGAATTTCTCTTCCCCGACCGCGATTTTGTCGCTCACATGAAAATGTTGGGTATTCGTGGAGATCAGTGTTTGCCTAAAACGCTGATACACCTGAAGCGAAAGACGGGCACGACGCTCAGTTATGCCGGTCTTGCGATTAAAGCAGAACGACTGGGATTCGCGCCCTCTCATTCATTGACGACGATAAAGACGTGGCGCAAATTGGAAGCCGTGTACGATGAGCCGCTGAAGAGAAGCATGCAGTGGCGCTGATCCTATTTTCGGCTGATCCTATTTTCGGTGGCGAATGGGTCGCCCGGTGAGGCTGCCGCGAGTTGCAAGCGGACGGAAAATCGGCGTTAGCTGGCCACGCACTCGAGCTTCTTTGAAAGGAACAGAAATCGCCGGTCGCTCGCGTGATTCACCGTGCGAGATCAGGCGCAAAGTCTCCCCTCGCCGCTGAGCGTGGCAACAGTAAAACTTGCCTTTCACTTCGATGAGGTAAATAGGTCTCTCGAATTCTGTCCAGGAGCCATCTGCGACCGTCTTCACTTTCGAATTTAACCGAAGCAGGCTGCCGGGCGGCAGCAACGGCCACATCATTCGATCCGTTAAGCCAAGCATAACCAGCGGACCACGATCCCAATCGACGTCGAGCATCAACAACAGCGGAACCTCCGCCCAGGCATTTAACAGGCGGCGTGTTGCGCTGGTGTAATCCTGCAAAATTCTTGTGAGCTCCAGCTTGTCCACAGATGTACTCAGTTAAGGAGTCTACGGGTAGAGCTTAGACGATCATACCTGGGAATGGCACGTAATTGTATTTTTCCGTGATCGTGGACAGCTTCTTATAGTTTTGGGTAGTGATGCAGTTTGCGCCGAAGGACAAGTAACGCCGAAGGCGTTGGCTAATTTCCAGCCCATGGTTCGAGCGCGAGCGAGAACCTTGGGTAGTCTGATCCGAGCGATGAAACTCTGAAAGAGTTCGCCAATTGCCGAATCCTTTCAGCGTTTGACTAACTTCCAAATCGCGATCCCAGGGTTGTCGCTGCGCTCCAACCCGTGGGCTGAAATTAGTGAACGCCCTCGGCGTTACTGAAACTGCATCACTACCATAGTTTTGCACATGTTGACGAAAGCTTGGCATGATGCGTTACACTCAATTGGGAGTATTTCTCGATTGAGAGCTAATTCAATTTGAGATCACCATCGATTAAATACACATTATAGATAGAGACTCTGACGCGACTCATTGTGGGAGAACGCGCACTGTTGCTCGACACTTGAAGTGAGCGTTGCGTCAGATTGCCCCTAACGATTATCCAGAAGCCCAGAAAAAGATATGCTGGATCAGAGCCGATTCTCACAAATCGATCAGAAGCGTGCACACTTGTTCATCGAGCGGTATCAAGATCTGTTCGCGTGGGCACTACGCTTAACAAATCAAAACCGAGCGTCTGCCGAGGACCTCGTGCAGGATGCTTTCGTGCAATTTGTGATGGCGCGTCCCTCACTTCAGCAGATCCAAAACATTGACGGCTACCTAAGAAGAATTTTGCTCTACATGCATTTTTCACGAATAAACGGCGTAGAGCGACGCCTGAATGACGCAACACTCTCAATTGCGGACTACGATTCAGTTCATTTCGGCTGGCCTGCAATTGAACCATCGCGACGCATGCAGGTTGTCGAAGAGTTGCATCAGATTTGTGCGTATGTGTGCTGGCGAAAAGAGTCATCAAGAGCCGGTAGTGTTCTTATTCTGCGTTTCTTTCACGATTACCTTCCGTCTGAGATTGCTGCCGTCTTAAACACCACACGACATTGCGTCGACCAATGGCAGCGTTTGGCTCGCCAGGAAGCGAGACATCGCAGATCTGAAAATGATAAACCTCAGGCAAATACATGGCGTCTCAGCTCCTTACCATCGGGGTGCGATCTAAAGGTCGAGCTTCGCAAGATGATCTTCAACTCGCGTCGTGGCGAGTGCCTATCGCGCCGAAACTTGGAGGAAATTTATTTAGAACGCCACAAAGGTGCGCTTACCGCCAAAAAACTCGCACACATTGTTAGTTGTCACGCGTGTCTTGATGCGGTGAATAGTTTGTTGGGTTTGACACTCCTGGAGCGTCGCCATCAGATCGAAAGTCCAAGTCTATAATTAGCCAGGGCGAGACATCGGGGAATGGCTCATCCGGCAGGATTGCTCTGCTCGCAAATATTAAGAACTCTTTGACCGGGCTAAGCCAATGATTACCGATCGAGAGAAAGCGAAAGTTCAAGAGACCCTCACGAACATTGCGTGCAAGGTCCTGATTGTTCGCGTGGTACTGACATTGTGGGTAGCTTCGTGCATTTGCTTCTTTATTAGTCCTTCAAAATATCTGGCCGGAACAATGGCAGTATTCCCGCTTATGTTGCGAATAATTAGGCACTATTTCAGTAAGGAATCACATTGAATTACCCACATCAGTTCGACATGCAGAACGCTTGTCGAGTTCTCGAGTATTGTTTAGGATGGAAAAAATGTTGACATGCCATGCGTCACGGATGTAGCATCCGGCCCAAACATCAGGTTGTGCAAAGCTGTCATAGGTGTGAGGCGACATCGATTGTCAACCTGGAGGCCCTTCTTTTTCATATAAGTTAAGAAGCTTCTGTAAGTGAGTGACTCGGATGCTATCCGTGTCCTGTTCCAGAAGTTTGAGTTTAAGCGGCAGTTTCTAGCAAGCGATCGTTACGATCAGGAGATCAGCATAATGACATATTGCGGTGATTATGAGGGCTGAGATATCTCACGTGCGGGCCTCTAATCACTGCGAGTTAGTGGAATCTTGACCTTGCCATGCAAACGATTCAGACGAATCGGTTGTAGCCCAGGACAGGCAGCTTCCATTAACAAACAGAAAACTCCCAATTGATTGCCCGGTGCCGCGCTTCTCGCTACTGAGAGGTCGTAAGAGTGTAGCTGTGTCTTTATTCCTCGTCATAAGTTCTTTAATTTCTTCACGTTACAAAAATCTTATTTCAGATCAGCCTCGCAAAATCAGACATATACACAGAAAGCCGAAGCGTAGTTTCCGCCAAGCGTGCAGCGACGTTTCGATTTTGAATAAAGGTCGGGCCAGTTCGACCTAAAAACGGGGATCGGTCCAAACAGCCCCGGGACTAATCCAGAAAGCCCAGAAACGAGATGCTGGATCAGCGCCGAGTGGCCGCACAACCTGATGAGAATCGTGAACGGTTGTTCACCGAGAGGTATCAAGGCCTGCTCGCGTGGGCGCTGCGTCTGACGAAACAGAACCGAGAGTCTGCCGAGGACCTCGTGCAGGACGCGTTTGTCCAATTTGTGCTTGGCCGTTCCAGACTGGAAGACATTGAAAACATCGATGGGTATCTGAGAAGAATGTTGCGCTACATGCACTGCTCACGAATGAGTCGCTCGGCGCAACGCCTGCATGAAACGGCGCTCTCACTTGCCGACTACGATTCGTTTCGCCTCGGCTGGACAGCAATTGAACCCGCGCGTCGAATGCAGGCTTCCGAAGAGCTCTATCAGATTTGTGCGTATGCCTGTTCACGAAAAGAATCTTCAAGAGCCGGTAGTGTTCTTATCCTACGTTTCTTCCACAATTACTTTCCGACTGAAATTGCTGGCGTTCTAAACAGCTCGCGCACTTGCGTTGACCAATGGCAGCGCATTGCGCGGCGCGAAGCAAAGCTGTTTATGAATAGACCTGGTCGCTTGGCATTTGTTAATGCAAAAGCTCCCGCGGGACGGCATCCCGCAGGATATTTACCCTCGGATTGTGATCTGATGCATGAGTTGCAACAGGTGATTTTTAACTCGCGTCAGGGTGAGTGTATAGCGCAAGAAGAGTTGGAACAGGTCTATAAAAATAATCTGTCAGATGCGCTCACTACTGCGAAGCTGGCTCACATTGTCAGTTGTCCTTTATGCCTCGATACGGTGAATAGCTTGCTGGGTTTACCGTTGCTGGCCCAACGATATCAGCCGGAAACTCACGAGCCTAAAGAGCCGCCAACAGACAATGGTGATGGTCCATCCGGCGGCAGCGTCGCAGATCTAACTAAAAAGTTTGGAAACAAGTTGCGTGAGACTCGTGAGCACAAGCCACACGAGTTGCGCATCTCTGTCAACGGATTTCTGGTCAGTTCTCTGAAGGTGAGGTCAGATCTTAGCGAGTTGAATCTCAATCTGACTCCGGACGAGCCGATTGAGTTTGTCGAAGTCTCCAGTGAACAAGGAGTGCGGCTCCTCTTCTTTGCTCTCAACCCGGCAGTGCCCGACGGCGAGCAATGGTCGTGGATTGAATTGAGCGAGGGACGGTCACTCGAGGCTTGTTTCCGCAATGAGGATGGACCAAGTCTGCATGTCGTCTATAGAGATCCGGAACCGGAAGAGTCTTTCAGCACTACGGAGAATTTCAGCACCGCTTTGTCCTCACCCCTTTTCGTTGTCCCTGCAGGCAGCGAGTTGGATGAGCAGAAGGTGGCGAACCAGTCCGTGGTTTTCCATCTTCGCTCACGTACCAGGCGGCTAACCGAAAAACTATGCGCGATCTGGAAGCGACGGATTGTTGCTAGAGAAAGTCAGCTTTCAATGAATGAGGGAATGCCGTTGTTCGCGGCGCTGGTCCAATCGCGATACACGGCACGTCGCCAGTCGTGGAGTTTGCTGGTGATGTTGGTGTCAGCAGTTGTGATTGGTGCGTTCCTCTTCTTTAGGTCGAGTTTGTCGACAGCGGTAACCGCATCAATGCTGCTCGAGAAAGCAAGCGCTGCCGAACAAAGTACTGGCGCCGCACCGGATCTGGTAAGACATCGATTCATCAACCTGGAGGAACGCCGCAGCACGGAAGGAGCAGTTGTGGCGCGACGAAAGATCGAAGTCTGGGAAAATCGCGCTAATGGTAATCGCGCACAACGACTCTACGATGATTCCAATCGATTGATTGCGGGCGTCTGGCAGACATCTAACGGTGCACGTACTGTCTATCATCACGGCTCGAAACCGCAAACACAGCAAGCACTCGCAGCGCCTGAAAGTCTTTTGCTTAATGTTGATGACATCTGGCAACTGGAACCATCGGCACGTTCGTTCAGCGCGTTGATTGCTGAGCCGGCGGATGCGACGGTGGAAGAGCAAGCCAGTACATATGTGCTCCGTTATGAGAAGGATCGCGCGATCGGAGCGAGTCATCTTTTGAAAGCCACACTCACCCTGAGCAAGTCTGACTTTCACTCGATTGAACAGACACTGCTGGTGCAACGTGGCAGCGAGTTACGCGAATACCGGTTCGCCGAAGCGAGCTTTGAATTAGTGCCTGTCAAAGCTGTAGCTCCGGCCGTCTTCGGAGTCGAACCGGAACTGACAGGAGGGGCCGGGGAAACTGGCAGGCCTGGAGACTGGGCGCTCCGGGACCTCACCTCTAGCCGTGTCCCTCCTTCGCCCAGCACGTCGACACCACCCGCAGCTTCCGCAGAGCTGGAAGTCGACGTCGCATACTTGCTCAATCAGGCGAAGGCCGACCGGAACGAGCAAGTCGCCCTCACGCGCAGCGCAGGTGGGTCACTGCGCGTTGAGGGAGTGGTGGATAGTCAGGAGCGGAAACAAGAATTCCTGCGAGCATTGAGTCCGGTTAGCGCGAACCCGGCCGTGAAGATCGACATTCGCACTGTGGCGGAAGCAACCCAACGAACAACAGTCGCTGGTGCTGTGGCCGTTCAAGAAACAGACGAAACAAATAACACGGTCGCGGTAGATGAAGAGCTTCGAGCGTACTTCTCCACACGAGAGCAAGCTGCATCAGTTGATCTGGCGATCCAGTCCTACTCATCGCGAGTAGTGAATCGCGCATATCGCGCGCTATTTCACGCTATTGAGCTCAAACGATTAATCAATCGATTTGCAAATGTCGACATGCGCACCATCACGCCGGATGCACGCGCTAAGTGGCTTGCGATGTTACACGAACACGCAGCAGCGTTCGCGCGTGAAAACGCTGCGTTGCGTGAGCAGATTCAGCCGATATTTTTCCCGGGCACAGTTTTGAAGGTTGACGAAGACGTGTTGATTCAGAGCGATGCGGATCTCGCTCGAGTAGTGGAACAGATGTACAAGCTGGCACTCTCGAATAATGAGGCGATCCGCTCCGCATTCACGATCTCTTCACAGAGCTCGGTGAATGCGTTCAAGTCAACGGCGTTTCAGCGATCGATTCAACGAGTGGAGAAGCTTGCTGAGAGAATCGGGCAGTATCAAACCACCAGCAATTGATTTGCTCTGCTCGCAAAAACACTGAGAACTTTTTGAGCGTTTCTTGAAGACTATTTTGGTCTCATGGGTTGAGATCTGTCTTCTCACGTTCAGCCAAAGAGTTGAGTAGCGTGGGCCACGATCTTCGTTTCGGCAACCAGGCCGGAATGAAGAGCTAAGGTTAAATTAACGCGTTCGTCATCGCCCGACGAAGCGTCGAGTCACAGGAGAACTCAAATGCCCAGAATCCCGGACGGATATTCGTCTGCCTTCTGTCCTCTTGACAAGATATTACGGATCACGAATTCAGTTTTTCACAAAGTTTTTGATCGATCAGGCCGAACGGTTACTGGGTTGTCTCGGCGTGCGATTACTGCAACGGTTTGTTTCGTGTTTTTGTTGATTTCGCACAATCCGTTTGTAACTAACACTTTCGCTCAGAGTGCTACAGCCACGCTCATCGGTACTGTGACGGATCAGGCCGGCGCGGTAGTTCCTGGCGTTAATATCGCCGTGATCAGCATCGCACAGGGTTTTCAACGATCGACCACCACAAGCGGCGAAGGCCTATTTGTAGTTCCGCTCCTTCCACCAGGTAACTATACCGTGAAAGCCGAACATGAAGGTTTTACTCCGGCCGAGGTCAGAGACGTCATCTTGAACGTAAATGATCAGCGCGCAATAAATATTTCGCTGAAGATAGGCAGCCTTAAAGGCGCCACAGTGGACGTCATTGATAGTCCACCGCTGTTAGATGAATCAGCCTCAGTCGGCACGACCATTGATCGACAATTCGTCAGTAATCTGCCTCTGAATGGTCGTAGTCTTCAGCCATTGATCAGTCTTTCACCTGGCGTGGTTTTAACTAAGGCCTCGGGTCCTGAGTTAGGACAGTTTAGCGTCAACGGACAGCGGGCGAATGCTAATTACTTTACCGTGGATGGTGTCAGTGCAAATATTGGAGTAAGTATCGGTCAAAGCCCTTATCAATCAGCTACTGGATCGTTGCCTGGATTAGCGGCTTCTGGCGGTACTAACAATCTGGTATCGATTGATGCTCTGCAAGAGTTCAAGATCCAGACTTCCAGTTATGCCGCCGAGTTCGGACGAACGCCAGGAGCTCAAGTACAACTACTCACCCGTTCGGGTACTAACGAATTTCATGGTAGTGCTTATGAATATTTCAGGAATGAAGCATTTGACGCGAACGATTGGTTCAACAATGCCCGCAAGCTTACAAAACCCGCTACACGGCAGAGCGACTTCGGTTTTGTATTAGGCGGTCCGATCCTTTTGCCGCGCTTCGGTGAAGGTGGTCGTCAGCCTTTGTTCAATGGCCGGAATTCCACCTTTTTCTTCCTGTCGTACGAAGGGCTACGCCTGCGTCTGCCTCAAAGCAGAGGCGTCGATGTGCCATCATTAGCGGCTCGACAAGCGGCGCCTACCGGTACTAAGGCGGTCCTGAACGCGTATCCATTGCCGAATGGTCCGGATCGTATTGGAGCGAACGGTCAGCCTAACGGACTTGCGGTTTTCAATGCGAGTTTTTCCAACCCGTCGAACCTTGACGCAACCAGCATTCGCGTCGATCATACTGCCAACAACCGGCTGGCATTTTTCGGACGATATAACTACTCACCGTCTTCATTAATCGAAAGAGGGCAAGGCACTTCGCTTACAGTTAATAACCTCGCGCATTTCGCTCTTAAAACTGAAACTCTGACGGGCGGTGCGACAATCTCTTTTGCATCAAATCTCAATAGTGAGATTCGACTCAACTACAGCAGAAGCACCGGCACGACCTTTTATGAACTTGATGATTTGGGTGGCGCACTCGTACCAGCCGAGTCCTTACTCTTTCCGGCCGGAACCTCTCCGGCGAAGGACTTCTCTCAGATTTTCTTACTGGGTTCTATCAATACAATTATTCAAGTTGGCACCACATCGCAGAATCTCCAACGGCAGTTCAATGGAGTTGGGAATTTATCAATTGTTGCAGATACTCACCAATTCAAGTTTGGAGTGGACTATCGCCGTCTTAATCCTGTTGTCCGGCCACAAAACTATTTTCTGTTTATTCAGTTTAATGGCGTAGGGACACCTGACGCTGCCACGCAACCAGTCGGTTCGGTGCTGTCTGGCAAGATTCAGGGCGCCAGAATTCAAACATCGATCGGACCGCGGTATCCGGCTTTCAGTAACCTTTCTCTGTTTGGACAGGACAATTGGAAGATAACACGCCGGCTAACACTCACATATGGCCTACGCTGGGAGCTCAATCTTCCGCCGACTGAGAATAGCGGCCATTATGCGGCCACTGTGATCGGCCTCGACACTCCCGCAACGGCGACTATCGCTCCTCCTGGAACACCGCTCTGGAATACTAACTACAACAATTTCGCGCCACGTGTAGGTTTGGCCTATCAGCTCTTTCAGAAACCAGGACGTGAAAGCGTATTGCGCGCAGGTGGCGGGATCTTCTATGACCTTGGATATGGATCGATTATGAACGCATTTGGGAGCGCCTATCCTTTCGTCGCAACCAAGAGTGTCGGCACCGTGCCATTTCCTTTATCCGCCGCGGACGCAGCGCCAGCAACCACACCAACCGCCACACCTTTGTACGTGTATGAGCCGAACATCAAACTTCCGCGGACCTATCAATGGAATCTTTCCGTAGAGCAATCACTCGGAATGAACCAAACACTTACTGCATCTTATGTTGCAGCACTCGGGCGGAAATTATTGCGGCTGGATACACTGTGGGGAACACTATTTGGAGGGAACTTAAATCCCGCCGTCTTTCCTTCGACTGCGCAAGTTATTGTTTCGCGAAATACTGCTACGTCAGACTATCATGCTCTCCAGGCTCAGTTTAAGCGGCGCCTCACCAAAGGTTTACAAGCTCTGGCATCGTACACGTGGGCACATTCGATCGATATAGCATCCAATGATTCCTTTAGTCTCAACGTCCCTGTCGCTCGATTAGATCCACGCAACGATCGCGGGCCTTCCGATTTCGACGTTCGACATGCGCTCAGTGGCGCAGTCACTTACGACATACCCTCACTATTTAAAGGACAAATAGGAAAGCCGATATTTCGCAACTGGTCCATTGACACACTCTTCACCGGTCGTTCCGCGACGCCGGTCAATGTACTGTACACGGTATTTACAACGAGCGTTGGTGGGACTGCGAATGTACGCCCAGATTTTATTGAAGGCATTCCTTTATATGTCGACGATCCGTCGGCACCCGGAGGCCGGCGCTTTAATAACGCCCGAGTGACAATACCAGGTAATCCCAATCCTCAAATCGGACCTTTCCTGCGACCAACACCAGCAAGGCAAGGATCACTGGGCCGAAATGCTTTGCGAGGCTTTCCCGTTTATCAATTGGATTTCGCACTACGACGACAATTCGAGCTTGGCGAACGATCGAATCTACAGTTCAAAACAGAATTCTTCAATATCTTCAATCACCCGAATTTCGGAGACCCGGACGGTTCGTTGGGATCTTCAACATTCGGATTGTCCACCACGATGTTGGGTAGAAGCTTGGGTAGTGGCGGAACTCTTGGAGGATTCAATCCTCTTTACCAGATCGGCGGCCCGCGTTCGATTCAATTTTCCCTGAAATTAGGATTCTGAATTTCTATCCACAGATTCCGCAGATTGTTTCATAGAATCTGTGTAATCTGTGGATGATGGACCTGAATTGGGTCACCACCCAGTTTTCCCTCGAATCAGACTCTTCGCAAAGATTCCATGCACGCGCAACGACTTATATTCACCTTTTGCGTTGCTTTGATTTGTGCAGTTATCACGGAGTCTTTGAGCGTTGGACAAAAGCAGCTGACGCCACTGCCTATTAAAGAGGCGTTCAAGACCTTTAATCTGCCAAGGTTTACACCAATCGATCTTTCACCTGATGGAAGATTGGTGGCTTATGTCTTGCACGATCCTACTCGAGATGCAGAATCAAAGGTTTCGCGTTCGCCCGAAGATCTCGAGCGAAAAGGAATTCCACGCGGTGTGGATCATTGCGATATCTGGATCAGTGATACAACCACAGGTACTATCAAGAATTTAACAGAAGGTCAGGGCACTAATTGGGCGCCCGTGTGGTCTCCCAGCGGACAATATCTCGCGTTCTATTCGGATCGCGATGGAGTTCCGGCACTATGGATATGGGAGAAGACATCAGGAGCAATACGTAGAGCTTCAAAAGCGATTGTGCGCACGCGGCTCGAGACCACTACTCCTCTGTGGACGCCCGACAGTAAAAAGCTGGTGATAAGAGTCCTTTCTGAGGGCATGACGCTGCGTGACGCCGAAGCTTTGCTGAACAAACCCAGCACAGAAACTGGTACCGCCGCGGATACAGACAAAGAACCTGGCTCAACCGTGGTTCTTTTTAGGGCAAAAGCTCCCAATGCGACCGGTAATGCAAAAACACAAAAAGCCAAACTAAACAATAATCTGATTGCTTACGCAGCGGATCTTGCAGTTGTCGATCTCGAAACAAAGACGACGAAACGCATCGCCAATCGGATCGTCAGTGAAGGCTACTGGCTTTCCCCGAATGGAAAGCAAGTTGCCGTACTCGTCTACAAGGGGCGGCAATCTCACGAGACTCTCCAATCGCTTTTCGATCTTCTCGTAATCTCGTTAATCAACGGTGAATCGAAAACAGTCGTTTCCGATTTTGGCAGCGACGTCCTCATCCCCGTCAGCTGGTCTCCCGATGGAAAATTTCTGGCCTACATGACTGCTGGTCCTACCGTAAAAAACGACTGCTGGATTGTACCAGCAGCGGGCGGTGAGCCACGAAATATAAGCCGGGGTGAACACCCGTTCTTCGAGAATACTTTTATCTATCGTGGTCCTTTGTGGGATGCGAGCGGCGCTAAGGTCTATTTGCTTTCCGCAACATCGCTATGGCGGGCATCAGTTAGTGACGGACATGTCGTGCAGTTCGCGAGCATACCGGGACGCATACTCAAACACATCATTAGCCACAATGGGAGAACGATTTGGACTCCCAACGACGAGAATACCATCGTCGTGATGACCCGCGCTGAAGAAACTAAGCAGGAAGGCTTTTATAAGATCGACCTCGTCACTGGAAAAACTCAAAAGCTCCTTGAGGAGAATAAATCCTATGGGTTTGCCCCCTCATTGAGAACTGGACTTTCTTCTGACCAACGCCTTTTAGTCTACACTTCACAAAGCGCGGCCGAGCCAGAAGATATCTGGTCCTTTAACGTAGAAACACTTCGTCCGCAGAGAATAACGCACCTCAATCCCCTGTTTGATCGTTTTGTAATGGGCGAAGGTCGCTTGATCGAATGGCGAACATTAAATGGGCAGACAGCCCATGGAGCTCTTCTATTGCCGGCTGGCTACACGCCTGGTAAACGCTATCCTCTCATTGTCTATCAATACCCAGGAGCGATGTGGTCCAATTATGGAAACTTATTCGGCTTCAACCCTTACGCGAACGCAGTGGAAAATTGGCAATTCTTCGCCACGCGCGGCTACGCAGTCCTGCTGCCCGACGTTCCTGCCAAACCCGAAACCTATATGCGAGACATCGCAGCAGCAGTCCTGCCGGCAGTAGACAAGGTAATTCAATTGGGAATTTGTGATCCCGAACGCATTGGTATCACCGGACAAAGTAATGGTGGTTACGGCGTCTTAAGCCTGATTGTGCAAACCAATCGTTTCAAGGCTGCTGTCGATCGGATGGGACCCGGAAATCTCATTTCACAGTACTTGCAAATGACTGATACAGGCGTGAGCGTTTATACGGGCGAGATGGTCCAACGCACTGGGGGATCTCTTTGGGAAAAGCGAGACAAGTTTATTGAGAACTCGCCCATTTTTTATTTCGATCGGGTTCAAACGCCGCTTCTGATAATTCAAGGTACGGGCGATCGACAAGTCACGGTGGCCAGAAGCGATGAGGTCTTCGTCAGTCTAAGATTTTTAGATAAAGAAGTAGAGTACGCAAGATATGCAGGCGAGCCACACGGTGTTACTGAATGGAGCTTTCCGAATCAGGTGGACTATCTCAACCGAGTGATAGCCTGGTTCGATCGATGGCTAAAACGTTAACCCGCAGTTCTCGCGCGAATTGATCTCGCGTTCTGTCATTTCAAATTGCTGTTGAGAAAATTAACAATGGCTTCGTATGCGTGAATGGCATTCTTTCTCTTTCTAAAACCATGGGCCTCATCCCAATAAACCAAATACTCTACTTTGCCGCCGTTTTTTCGAATCGCTTTAACCATCTCATCTGACTGCTCTTTCGGGCAGCGTGGATCGGTTGCGCCTTGGAGAATCATCACCGGTTTCTTGATCCTATCAGCGTGAAAGAACGGCGATATAGCACGCAGCAACTCTTCATCTTTTTCCGGATCACCCAACTTTTCGTAGAAGCGCTTTCCGTCCCAATACTTCGGCATAGTCTTCGCAAAAGAAACGAGGTTGGAAAGTCCACATATGGTGACGCCGACGGCAAATTCATCCGGATGAAACGTCAAAGCTGCGAGCGCCATATAGCCGCCAAAACTTGATCCAATGATTCCGATTCTGAATGGGTCAACATAATCGAGTCGAGCAAGGTATTTCTTCGCTGCCACACAATCCCAAAGAGGTTCCCTCCCATGCTTTCGGTGGTCCGCAGCGAAAAAATTTTTGCCGAATCCAGAACTGCCTCGATAATTCACGCCCAAAACCACATACCCCTGATTGACGAGGTACTGAATTCTGCCTTTATAACCTTTTTCCATCCGTCCACCAGGACCACCATGTACCCAAACGAGTCCAGGTGCTGGGTTCTCACCACAAGCGTCGTGAGGCCGCCACAACAAGCATGGAATTTCCAAATTATCAAAGGAACGAAAGCTCATAGTCTCAGATTCGACCAGATCTTCCGGATCAATTTCCGGATTCAGATTTTCAGTGAGTTGGGTTGTTAATGCCGTTTCAAAATCATAAACGTAGATATTGCCGGGCGATCGATCTCCATTTACGTAAAACGCCAAACGCCGGCCACTCGGGGATATCGTTGCTGACGTTATACTCTGCTGCGAAAACCCCGGCAGCCTAAAAATGGAGCCGGTTTCTTCATCGTGAATGTCCATAGCTCTGAGCGTGGTCGAACGATCATTCCAAAACGTCACACGCCGGCGGTAATCGGGTGAAAAGAACGTCCATGCAATGTCTCCGTTCGCTGTTTCAACACACTGAGATTCGCCGCTTACGAGATCAAGCCGCCTTACATATCTGAAGTCCTTGTCTTTATCGGTGATGTAATAGATTGCCTTTGCATCACGATCAAACACGGGCAAACAATTCAGCATGTCCCCATCATGCTCAGTCAGGCACTTCATCTCACCACTACCGACGTTATAAAGAAAGATGTTTGAATCCGCTCTACGGTCAGACTTGGAGAATAGGATGTAATTCTGGTCTCTCGATATTGCACAGAAGTAATAGTTCTCCGCCGCTTTGTAGACTAGAGTACGTGTCAGCGTGCGGGCATCGACCTTATAAAGATCATACACCTGCGGATCGCGCTCATTGGTAGAGATATAGAACGACTGCTGATCCAAACTCCAACATTGACAATAAGCCTGCACCTCCTCGCCCGGAGTCAAGACAGTTTCTTTTCCATCAGGATCCAGTACGCAGAGAACCGAATTCTCCCGATTGCCGCAGTCTCTCGAAATAAGGATTCGCTCGTCATTGGGCAAATACGAAATGGCTTGAATATTCTCCTCGCTCGAATACCTGAGCTGTCGTTCGATACGATCGCTAAGTTTGACCTCGTGTGCATTGAGAACGCCGGAGGCGTCACTCGTAAAAAGTATTTTCTCTTCATCTGGAGAAAAGGCAATTCCAGAATTCTTTGTCGTGCTCATGAACTGAGCACTTGTGTATCGTTTGACCGATCGCATTTGCGCTTTCCTGTCTAATCAAACTCTTCAGTATCTATCGTTCTTAATTCCTGTCCTGGAGAGTCGTCAAAGAAAATTCCTTTATCGGAACCGCGTATGATCTCGTGTGCGTTTCCGATCACAAACACTTCAGCAGCGATATAGTGATTATCAAGCATCGTAAACCTCCAATTTCAATTAAAAGTAATCTGGTCCGCAGTGGCATATGCGACGGAATTGATCGAAGATCGTGTGCCGCCGGGACTACGAGGTCACTGGCAAGCATGTTTATCCATTCGTACCGAATATGCCGCTGCGAACCAAGGTGGTGATCTTCTGAAGATAATTCTTCAGAGTTTTCCGACTCATTCATCGTCTGCGGATTCAGTTTCGCGGGGCAGTTGCTCGGGTCCATCGTAAACCCTGTTCACCAACTTCGATGAACCAAGAATCAGGTCCTGAGCCCTGCCAATCTCAACGATTTCGGCTACTTCGTAGTGGTTAGTCATCGTACCAGTCTCCTTTCTTTGAATTAGCCCATGTGGTTCGTTCGATATTTACTCATCTTCTTCCATGACGGTTTGCCGTGGCGGTTGGTCGGGACCGTCCGGGATGAAGCCATCGATTTTTGACGACCCGAGGATGAGATCCTGGGCTCTGCCGATCTCGACAACTTCCGGCACTTCGTAGTTATTCATCGTAGTGTTCCTCCTTTCTCTAAAGATTCGTGTTTATCAGCCGCTGATATCTAAAGACTTGCTGTTCGTTACGAACATGCTTGCGCGACTCTTCCTTTCGCGTGACGCAGTCTTCCCGGCGACGATGCAAACGTCGACGGGTGCAGCAGAACATGCGAGCGCTTTTCGAAATCACGCAGCCAAAGTTCCAAGTAACAGATGCGCACCACCGACAAGCCATCTGGATTGCAATCGAAACTTGCTGGATCGATCAGCGACCTAAGGGCTGTTGGATTCACATAACCAGCAGCACAAACTGATGCGTCTTTCAACAGCTCCCGCAAGCGTGGCCATTCGCGAGCTACTGCACGAAGAGTAGCTTCTCCAGGATTTCCCTTCCCTTTGCGCGTTGCTATCTGCGGAGGTAAGTAGGCGCGTAAGGCACGCCGCAGCAGCGAACGAGTTTCTCCCGGCCGGATCCATTGTGTCGGTGGGATTGCTTGCAAAAACTCCACGAGCGGTCGATGAGTAAAGGGGTAACTTATCTCAATCGGGTCCCACTCGAGTAGATGACCTGAGGAGATGACGTCCATCACGGATAGGAATGCAATGGATTGGCTCCGACTGCTGGGTAATGGACAGCCAAATACGTCTTTTGGTCCAAGTAACCTATCGTGCAGGTTAAATCGCTTAATGAATCTTGGCTGCAAGAGAGACAGGTGTTTTGCTCTTTCGCGATGCTTGTACAAACCCCGAAGCCGGCGCGGCAACGCGGGAATGACCGTATCGTTGAAGAGTACGTGCACGTACGGCTTCTTTAAGGCAAGACTCCAGACTTGTAGTCGCTGATTTAACTTGCGGAGTTTTCGTTGTACGAGTAGATCGGACAGTTCTGCCGAAGGATCAGACGAAGAAGTTAATAACTCATCACCTCCAATACCCGACAGCAGCACGCGTGCTCTCCGTGCGCGCATCTCTCTTCGCACTCCCCTGTGATACGACGCCCACAACTCGACCGGATTTGGAATCGATCGTAAATCTTCAACATCAGACTCAGCTAAAAGTGGGTATTGGCTTTCTTCGAAATGATGACCGAGTTTTCCTCGTTTCTCCTCCACCACATCGATGAACTTTCGTTCGTCTGATGTTGACGATTCATCAAAAACGGCTGAGACTGTCTCAAGACCACTGCACTGAACCTGCTGTGTTTTTTTCACTTCATCTGCTACGCATACGATTGAAGACGAGTCGAGCCCTCCACTCAGATCTAACCAGAGTGGTCCATCCACTCTGAGACGTGTACGTATTGCTTCCGAAAATAGATGTAGGAAGTGTTCCTCATATTCCCGGTCGCTCCGATAACGAATCTCTTTGCTCGGATCCAGTCCCCAAAATCTGTGCAGACTTGTTCTACCGTCACGGACCATTACGAAGTGTGCAGGAGGGACTGCATAAATGTTCTTGTAAGGTGTGAAGCCCTGTTTTGGACGCGCTGTCAAATAACCAGCAATGTACTCGTCCTCAATTTCGAGTGTCACATCCTGCATGAGAGCTTCCAGGCGGCTTGTCCATACAACTCTCTCGCTATTCGCGTGATAAAAGAGCAAACGGGCGCCGACAGGATCACGTGCCAGTAATAAGGTTCTTGACGCTGAATCCCAGAGTGATAACGCAAAATCCCCGATCACACGTTTGACGAATGTAATGCCCCATTTCTGATATGCAGCCATCACAATGGAGCCGTCACCTCGACCATCTCTCGGTTCATTGCGCAGCAGAGTTATCAGTTCCTCTCGATTGTCGAGGCGGCCATCCCAAGCCAGCATGCAGCCATTCGGGTGGACCAACGGTTGCTGCTCTGAACGTGATTCGAGATTTGTATGAAACGCCCTGAACACCATACCGACCGCATCCCGACGTTCCTCTGATCCTCCATCGGGACCATACTTGTCGAGACGCTGGCCGAGCTGGCTCAACAGTTCTTCATCAACCAAGTCACCATGGAAGTTGACAATGCCACCTATTGCGCTCATGACAGATCTGCCCTCTCAGATATCGTTACAGTCTTCGAAGCTCGCGGTATTTAGTCTTGACTGCCGGTGAATCACTGACGACTTCATTCATCGCTTCACTCCAAGCGTGAGCTTTTGCTGGAAACTCCTGAGCAGCGAGGACCATCCTGGCGAGGATGCCGCGGCGCCGCAGAAGACATGTCACCACTGCCGAGTGTTGTAAACACATCGCTTTCTTCGGGTAGTACATCTGCGCGCGATCCACTGCTGCCCGCACACGACGACATGTCCCCAGATCTGCTCTACGCGGCTCTGCCGTCGGCCAACGTTCGACTCTCTTGATCAATGAATGAAAGCCCGCGAACTTCAGTAGCAGATCGAAAGCCAGCAACCCGAGAAAGGCACTGAACGTTTCGCGTCTTGAAGGCTCAATGTCTTCATCAACACCAAATGATGGCTTGATCAATGAAGACTCATTAGCGTCCGCTGATGTCGTTCCACTGACATCTTCTTTGATCGAATAAGACGCACACTCGCGCACGTCTTGTGATGTATGAAGCAGATTCATCGTCGCCATCTTGTTTAGAAAGCGCTCCGTGTCTGTCCTGAGTTGTTCCGTGGAAACTTCATAGCGAAGCTCCCCTTCCAGATTGATCGCATCAAACTGCTGCTGAAGCGCGGCGACGATCTCGTCAAGCGTGAGACTGTTAATACTGTCTTCCAGAATCATCCACGTAAGCGCGCCGACACCGTTCAATTTGCAGATTCGATCTTCCGAAAGTGAAAGCAATACGCTGCCATCTTTATGTTTTCGCGCTCGCTCGGTGTGTGAGCGAGCAGCACCAAGCGTTGAGGTTGTCGGGATGGACATCATGTGAGCACCTCGCAGAGTCGAACTAGTCACAGTGTTTGAGAGTTATGAGGCTCGGGGGTAAGCCTATTGCCGCAAGTGTCGTTGAACCCACACTCTACGCTCGCCCTGTGCACGGCGGAAAAATTTCTTCTTTTTGCTTGGGATTCGAAGCGCGATGCCTTTCTCGGAGCAATTGTGAGGGTTCGTGTAACTTTCGACGGGCGAATCTTGCTTGCAATACCAAGCAGAGATTCAAAAATCCTCAGCCTGTACGCGGCTCTGCGATGTGACCATAGTTGAGATAGACCACGCGATTGGCCCAACGCGTCGGATATGGTCGGTGCGAAATGATGATCGTCGTCACATCCTGCAAGTACTGATGAAGTCCTTTAAGCAGTCGCTGTTCGGTGAGTTCGTCGAGTGCGGAAGTACACTCGTCGAGAATCAAAACCTTTGGATGCTGCAATAGCGCACGCGCGAGTGCGACTCGTTGTCGCTCACCGCCGGAGAGTCGGTTACCGCGCGGTCCAAGTGATTCGTCCAAACCTCTTGGTAACCGGCAGATCAACGTTTCCAACTGTGCCAGTTTCGTAACTCTGTCGAGCTCATCCTGAGTTGCATGAGGATTTCCGTAAAGCAGATTTTCACGTAGCGTCACATCAAACAGCACGGGATCCTGCGGAACAAAAATCACAGAAGACCTCAGACTCTTTAACCTGATATCGCGCACATCAATTCCATCAATCAAGACGCCACCGGCTCGAGCGTCATACAAACGCGCCACCAATCTCGCGATTGTGCTCTTGCCGTTCCCGCTTGTACCCGCAAGCGCGACTCGCTCACCAGCATCAACACGCAAACTGATCGACTTCAACACCGGACGATCCGAGCGATAACTAAATGAAACGTCTCGGAGTTCGATCGTCCCTGATCCACGAAACTCCAAAACTAGTGCATCAGGACGATCACGAAGAACAGCGTCAGCCTCAGTTATCTCCATCAGGCGACGAACGCTCGCGCCTGCTCGCTGTAATTTCGAGTAGATATCAACCACGCCATACAGAGGAATAAAGAGTTGCAATGTGTAGCCGTAAAAGGCCACGAGTCCACCAGCGGTCAGCTTTCCCATCATTACCTGATAGCCCCCATAACAAAGCACACCGGCCATGCCGACAACGATGATCAAGTAAAGAAGTGAACTGAAAAATAGTTCGGTGGCACGGCGCTTTACTTGGGCCCGAACTGCCTGACCCGAAAGACGCGCAAAGCGACGAGCTTCTCGCTGTTCGCACGAGAGTAGTTGCACTTGCACGATCGCAGCGAGGTGTTCTTCGAGAAATCCGATCACCTTTCCGGATTGTTCCTGGACGGAGTCAGACGCCTGGCGCAAACGATTATGAAATCTACGCCGGACAAAAATGAAAACCGGAATTAGTGGCAACACCACCACTGTCAATCGATAGTTCAGCAACAGCATCGTCGTCATCACTAAGCTGAAGACCGTCAGGATCCGCAGCGCGCTCGGAATCACTTCGCCACTCAACGTTCCGATTTGATCGACGTCGACTTGAAGACGATGCAGCGTGTCACCGACAGGCCTATTATCGTGATACTCAGCCGACAGTCGCTGTAGATGGCGCAGTAAACTCAACCGTGAACGAAAGGTCATCTTCTGCACTGCGCGAAAATTGAGCATGCCGGCAAAACTGTCAAAGCCGAGACGTCCCATATAAGTGAAGAAAAAAGCAAGACCGATCAGCGGCAACCAACTCACGCGGCGGTTTGGAATGACTTCATCAATCAACAGTCTGACGAGGAGTGGATCAATCAACACCAGAATGCTGGCCATTACAATGCAAAAGTAACTGGCCAGGTGGAGACGCACGAACGGCTTCACCTGTGCGACAAGCCAGCGAAACTCACCGGACAAACTCAGCCGCACTATTGGACCATCAATCTTCATCTTGTCCCCATCGTCTTTAACCTTCGCAGCGGCGCTGACTGCGGTTCGAGATCGATGCAAGGTGTGCTGTAGCCAATCACACGCCCGACGATTTCTGCTTCTCTTGGATAGACAAATCGCCGCACGGTGGCAGGTGAGGAATGATGCGGAATAATCAGCAGTTGATTGCTTTGCAGCTCACACCACCCACACGCATAAGCACCTCGCAACTCGATGAAAAATATCGGCCGATTGTATTCATTGCTCCAGGCAACGGATGTGAGTTTGTTTTTGCTCGTGTCGATCTTTAACAATGCGCCTGGCCGGATCATCGGATACATCGTGAAGTCGGCCAAACCGAGACGACCATAAGCAATGTTCGCCGTGCGATCTTCAGCGCTGGCAAGTTGTCGCGCATTCATCGCACCGAGTTCTGAAATCAAACTCGTCGAAAGAGGAGTGGCAATTTCAGACAGCAAATGGTCATTGTTGTTATCAGATATCAACAGCGTGAGGTATGGATCGGCGACTGGCTTGTATTTTTCTTTATCGTCGACATCAACATTGTAGAGGCGAACAAGATCCAGAAAGTTGACGTGATAGATCACACTCAGACTGAACAGCTTACAAATACTCGGTTCGGAGACGCCGTTTTCCAGTTGGGCCAACCAGCCATTGGAAATGAAAAATCGCTTGTCGTCTTTAACTTCGGCAATTCTGCGACTCGCTTGTTCGACCTCGCGAACAGTGATGTCGCGTTTATTACGAAGCGCCTTGAGCTTTTGACCAGCCGGCACAGTCGTCCTCGCACTTCATCCCAGTAGGTACAAATGGGCGACGGTACCTGTTTTTCAGATCGAAAAGACACACAGTCGCAGTGAAAGCCTTTGGGTAAATGTTTTCGACTGCACTGGTTCGGGGCTGAGTTTTAGGAGGTTTCGACGCGCAGTCTAGCAGGCCGGGCAGTCATGTACCAACAGAAATTTTTTTGTCCGAGATCAAGGACGCTCGCCAACCGTCGTTCGCATTAATAAAAGCCTTGCCGTTAACGCACTTGCCGGCATTTGATGGATCACAACAGATGCGAAGAAGAGTCCCAATTGAACTGCACGCCACTGAAGATCGACATCTCACGATCAATACTTTGCGAATTCAACTTTCGGCAAACCACTGAACATCCGCGATTTATATCTTCAAAAGACTGCTCGCATTTGTTCTCAATCCCGAACAAAACCCTCACGCCGGATACACCACACCAACAACCTGCCCGATGATCGTCACTTCATCACGCTTGAATTCCTCACGGACACCGCCCGACGACGGATGCGGTATCAACACGATCTTCTCGCCGGGAGCAAGCTCCGCATACACACAGGTAAAGCCATTCGGCGTCAGCACATAAAACAGTTCCCGTTCATGGAAACTCACGTTTTCCGCAGGAAGAACTTGATTCAGAAGTTTATTGACGAGTAAGCGGCTGCCCGGTGGCGCAAGTGGTGATGCGTTGTGGTCCTCTTCACCCACCACTACGTAACAAAGATGAGGCTGATAAACCGAGCTAAGATATTCCACTTCAACGTTGGCCCATCGCTTCACCAGCGCTCCCAAAAGCTGCGTCTCTTCAAGATTCACGTCGTCACGCAAGATCGGCAGTTTGATTGTTCGCTGCCGTGTAACCGCATCGATCGATACTTCGTGAGTGCGCACGCGAGTCATCTCCAGTTGTTCGGCGAAACGGCGCTCAGGCTGCAAACCAATGGCAGCATCCATATCGGCATGAGAAAGATTCAAGATGATGCGCAAACTGTCGAGCTTTGCTGTTCCCGGCTGGCGAATACTTCCACTGATGATATTACCCAGAGTTGACTTGCCGATGCGCATGTCAGAATTGTCATTTACTTTAGCCAGTCGTTCGCTCTCGGAAACGACGTCTTTGTAACTCAATCCCAGTAGTTTCATCGCGTTGAAAATCAATTTCCCGAGCGGCGCCGACGTCTGCTGTTGAGGACGACCACGTTTGTTCTTGCTTGCGTGACGTCGTTCATAGTGAAATCCGTCCGGCTCAGGTTTTCTAGATTCGAGGACTGTGGATTTTGCAGAGTCAGTTTCATTGTCTAAAGATCCACTACGAGCCATGCGATATGAGTCTCCTGTATTCCAAGTTAGGCGGGAGGGCCACGGCGGACGCAATGGCTCGGGGCGTCGAGCTACAGGGAACCGCGGACTCAACTTAAATTGTCTGGTGCAGGGAGTCGTAACTTCCGGGCAGGAGGATTAATGGGAGCGGATTTTACACTATGGCGGTCCTTTTTGAGAACAAAATACGCGTTACCTCCTAAACAGACTCTGCCAGGCGCTGGAGGTTCCGATGTCTCGGCCATTTTCTTTCCTGCCTCTCTCATGTAAGTCGTTTGTCGCACTGCTCCTTCTCTGCGTGGTGAACTGCTGGGCTGGACCGCTGACGCAAACCGAAACTACTTCACTCGAGCCTGCGAAGCCGATTGAACATTCGATCGCTGCCGACGAAACACACTCCTACGCGCTAAATCTCAACTCGGGTCAGTATGCGCACGTGGCGGTCGATCAGCGTGGCGTGGATGTAGTCGTCTATGTCTATGGACCTGACGGCGCGAAGGTCGCGCAAGTTGATGGTCCGAACGGTAACTATGGTCTCGAGCCTGTATTTCTGGTGGCCAATACCGCCGGTGTGTATCGAATCGATGTGCATTCGACATCAAAAACTACTGGTCGTTACGAAGTGAAGCTCGAGGAGTTGCGTGCAGCCGGCCAACAAGACCGCAACCGCATCGCGGCGCAAAAACTTTTTGAGGAGGCAAAGGCACTGCGTAATGAGAGAACGCGTGACTCTTATCAGCAATCAATTGAGAAATATGAGACCGCGCTGACGCTCTGGCATAACCTGAACGAAAAGTTAATGGAGGCGTTCACCTTTCATGAAGTAGGAATGATCTATGGCGATATCGGTCTATTTCAGAAGGCGCTCGATTCACATACCAAGGCCGCTGCTCTCTACAGAGAATTGAGGCTTCCGAGAGACGAAGCGGCCGTGCTCACTAACATCGGTTGGGTATTCGGAGAGTTGGGCGACACTCAAAATCGTCTCGCTATGTACGATCGAGCTGCGGAGACTTACCGTGGAGCCGGGGATATCGATCCCGTGCTGATCAGCAATTTTGGATCGACGTACATGAAGCTCGGAGAGTATCAACGTGCGCTCGACATACATTTGCGAGTTCTGGAGATGCGACGCGTCTCACACGATTTTGGCGGCCAGGCCCTCACTCTCAACAATATCGGCGATTGTTACGATCATCTCGGAGACAAAGCGAAAGCACTCGACTTCTATAACAAGGCACTGGAGCTGGTGCCTCAGGCTCATAACAACTTTTATACCGCCAATGTGTTGATTCATCTTGGCGCCATGTATCGCAGCTTGGGCCAATATGAGAAATCGCTCGACTACTTAAATCAGACGCTGACGCTTCGCCAAACCATGGGCGATCAAAGAGGCGTGGCGATGACGTTGTTTCAGATTGCCGGGGTCGAACGCGACCGCGGCAACCTTGTGGAAGCACGCAAGCGAGTCGAAGAAGCACTGGCGATGGTTGAATGGTTACGCACGAAAATAATGAGTCAACAATTGCGCGCTTCGTTCTTTGCGTCAGTGCAACAGTTTCGCGAGTTCTATGTCGACTTATTGGTTCGTTTACACAAACAGAACCCTACACAACAACTAGACCGCGCTGCTTTTAATGCGAGCGAAACCGGACGCGCTCGCTCGCTGCTCGAGTTGCTGGGTGAAGCGAACACTGAAATTCATCACGGCGTAGATCCTGCGCTGCTGGCACGCAAACGCACTCTAGGCGAATCGATCGCGGAGAAAGCGGAGAACCAGATGCGCTTACTCAGTGGAAAACATACCGAAGAAGAAGCGACGGCGGCACTCAAAGAGATCGCGGGGCTGACCACGGAGTACGAACAGGTCGAAGCTCAAATTCGGGATAGCAGTCCACAATATGCAGCGCTGGTTCAACCAATGCCGCTAAAACTTGAAGAGACTCAGAAACGAGTTCTCGATGCTGACACTCTGTTACTCGACTACTCACTCGGCGAGGAGAGAAGTTTTCTTTGGACCGTCACACCTGACAGCTTCAACACCTACGAACTACCAAAACGTGCGGTCATCGAACCGCTGGCACGAAGAGTTTACGAACTGCTGACGCGTAATCAAACTGTTGCGAACGAGACGCTCGAACAACGACGGCAACGGTTGGAACTTGCGGATACCGAGTACGCAAAAGCAGCCGCAAGTTTGAGCCAGATGATACTATCGCCAGCCGCGGCTGAATTGAAGAACAAACGACTGCTGATCGTGAGTGATGGTGTATTGCAGTTTATTCCGTTTGCGGGTTTGCCTGATCCGGCAGCGTCGCAGGCGTTGATTGTCAATCACGAGATCTTAACGGCGCCATCTGCATCGGTTGTAGCTTTGTTGAGACAAGACGCCGCCAATCGAAAGCCGGCTACGAAGTCGCTGGCGGTGTTTGCCGATCCGGTTTTTTCTACGAACGATCCGCGCGTTGCTACCGCGCGACTCGCTCACGCCGCGGCAGAGAACAAGAATGCTGCAGACGTTGTGAGATCAGCTTCGGAATTGGGCATCGGAGAGTTGCGACGTTTGCGCTTCAGCCGTCAAGAGGCGGAAGAGATCGTTCGCTTTGCTGCTGATGATCTGAAACTCGAAGCGGTTGATTTCGATGCGAGTCGCGCGTTAGCGACCAGCGCGGACATGGGCCAATATCGCATCGTCCACTTCGCAACGCACGGGCTAATTAACAATCAACATCCGGAGCTGTCAGGAATCGTTCTGTCACTGGTCGATCGGAATGGCCGGCCACAAAACGGATTTCTGCGACTGTATGATTTGTACAACTTGAAGTTGTCGGCAGATCTGGTCGTCTTGAGTGCGTGCCAAACTGCGCTCGGAAAAGACATCAGAGGAGAAGGGCTGGTGGGATTGACGCGCGGGTTTATGTATGCAGGCGCGCCGCGTGTGATCGCGAGTCTTTGGCAGATCGACGACCGCGCCTCGGCCGAGTTTATGAAACGTTTCTATCAAGCGATGCTTGGGCAGAACCTTCGACCAGCCGCCGCGCTCAGAGCCGCACAGGTTTCGATGCAGAGCGATAAGCGCTGGAATCAACCTCACTACTGGGCTGCGTTTACCCTTCAAGGCGAGTGGAAATGAGCCACAAAAAGGCACCAAAAAAGACAGCCACAAAAAAGCACAAGAAGCACAAAGGAAAAACGAAGGAACGGTCTTCACTCATTTGTGCATTTTGTGCCTTTTGTGGCCATCTTTTTCTTTGCCTCTTTGTGGCGTGGCATCGCAGTTGCGCTAAGCCCTGTGGCAAAACCAAAAGTGATCTGGAACAGAACAGGAGTCTGTGTAATGCCCCATCAGGAAGTCGACGATAAAGGCACCGATCAGCAAGAAGCCCAAAACATACTTGCAAGTCTACGCGATCAAGGCTTCGACTCCGACAACGGTAAGCTCGCGATCGCGCTCGGAAGATCTGCCGAACAGGTTCAGGCGATGATTAGCGGCGCTGAAACAATCGACGATGACGTGGTGATGAAGGCCCGCGGCATCGCCCTCAATCGCGGCATCGAAGTCGAATAGGAGTTGGAGCATTGAAACGCGGAACTCAGAAGACATCTGCCGGAGCAACTCCGTGGTGGTGGTTTGATGGTGGCACCGAGATCTGCTCGGAGTGCCAACAATCGTACGCATACCAAACAGGCGCTTACTGTCGCGATTGCGATAGTAATCTCTGTTCCCTATGCATACAGGAGTCGGAGCGTGGCGAGGTGTTGTGCTCCGGTTGCATTGGTCAGTGAAAAGGAACGCTTATGGCCGCACGCGCAATGTGGAAAGGTGAATTGAAACTCGGCAGCACTAAGGTGCCGGTGAAACTTTACTCAGCCGTGCAGGACCGCACGGTGCGCTTTAACGTACTGGACGATCGTGCGAAGAAACGCGTGAAGCAACACATGATCGATCCGGATTCCGGGGAGGAAGTGCCTACCGAAGAGATTCAGAAAGGCTACGAGATCGAGCCGGGCAAATACGTGATTCTTACTGAAGAAGATCTCGAGAAACTCGAGCCGCCGCCTTCGCGCGATATTGAGATTGTAGAGTTTGTTCCGCAAACGAAGATCAGTCAACAGTGGTATGAGCGTCCTTATTATTTAGGTCCTGACGAAGGCGATGTAAAAGACTATTTCGCGCTGGCCGCGGCACTGCAAAACACCGAACGCGAAGGAATCGCTCATTGGGTGATGCGCAACAAGTATTACGCAGGCGCGTTGCGCGCCGTCGACGATTATCTTTTCCTGTTTACGCTGCGCGACGCAAAGGAAGTGATCCTTGCAGACGAGCTGACGAAACCCTCAGGCGCTGCGCCAACTCAGAAAGAGTTAGCGATGGCGAAACAACTCGTAGAGATGTTGCAGGGAGAGTTCAAGCCCACTGAGTACAAAGATGAGTATCGAGAGCGTGTGATGGAGTTCATCGAAAAGAAAGCCAAGGGACACGCGCCGAAACTGCGAGCAGTCAAGCCGAAACGCAAGACCGCCGCACTCGATAGCGTCCTGGCGAAGAGCATCGAGTCGTTGAGAAAGGAGAAACGCGCTGCCTAGGACCAGTCACAAAAAAGCGGAATCCGACGAACAGCAGGAATCCGGAGGAAGACCGTTCTGGTCGGGAACATTAACCTTCGGACTCGTGAGTGTGCCGGTGAGTTTGTTTCCCGCCTCTCGCTCGAATCGTGCGTCGCTGAGGATGCTCGGTCCAGATGGTCAGCCGCTCGCGCGCAAGTACTACGCGGAAAAGACCGGAAATGATCTCGATGCTGATGAAGTCGTGCGCGGATATGAAGTCACGAAAGATAAGTATGTGATCGTCACTGACGAGGAGCTGGAACGGCTCGCGCCGGAGAAAACACGCGACATCGATCTCAAACAGTTCGTGCCGGCCGATTCCATTCCGCCGATTTACTTTGAGCGTGGTTATTTTTTGACACCCGCGGCAGGTTCGCAAAAAGCGTACAAACTGCTCGCAGAAACGATGGAGAAGAGTGGGCTTGCCGGTATCGCGACGTTTGTGATGCGCGGTAAGGAATATCTCGTCGCGATCTTCTCGGAGAAAGGAATTCTGCGTGCTGAGACGATGCGTTTCGCTGACGAGCTGCGCTCGCCGACGGACATCGGCTTGCCGAAAAAGACAGAGCCGCCGAAAGCGAGTGTGCATAAGTTTGAGAAACTGATCGCCAGCAAGACGAAGAAGCAGTTTTCACCGGCGAAGCTCGAAGACAAGCAGACCGATTCGCTGTTGAAGTTAGTGAAGAAGAAACAGGCGAAACGCGAGAATGTCGTCAAGGTTGAAGAAGAAGCTGCGAGTGAGGGAAAAGTGATCGATCTCGTGCAGGTACTCAAGAAAAGTCTCAGTGGGAAATCGAAGTAGGCCGCGGATAAACGCGGATTACTCAACGCGGATCGCGCGCCACTTTCCTTGTCTGAATCGGATCACACTCAAGATGCAGCGCGTCGCGTGGCCAGCGAGAATTGCGAGCCAGATGTCTATCGGATCAAGCCTGCTGGTTTGTTGGATCACAAAACACGTGCCCAGGGGCACAACCATCTGCGAGATGATCGAAATATACAGCGGACTGCGGGTGTCGCCAGTGCCTTGCAAGCCACCCGTATAAGTTAAAGCCACCGCGATCAGAAGTCCTGAAACACTCAGCACGTGAAGTAACTGAACTCCGATCTCCACCACCGCCGGATCGTGCATGCCGAATATCGCCAGCAGTTGTCGTGGTAAGAAGAGAAAGAAGATTCCGACAAACGCCGCGCCTATGAAGCCGAACTGTGCCGCAACGTGCACCGCCGCCTCTGCGCGCTCAGGTTTGCGTGCTCCGAGATTCTGACCAGCAACAGCCGCCGCCGCGCCCATCAGTCCGACTGATGTCCAGGTAATCAACGAAAAGAGTTCAGTGTAAGAGACTGCAAATGCCGCCTGAGCAGCAGCGCTCTGCGCGAGCGAACCGACGAATGACAGCATGAATACGCCACCGATGTTCATCGCGATTCCCTGAATACCAGTCGGCAGTCCAAACTTAAAGATCGATTTGATGATGGACCAGTTTGGACCAAAACCGCCACCGCGCGGGAACGATATCACCCACGCGCCGCTCCAAAGTTTCCACAGTGAATAAACAGCGACGAGTCCTGAGGCGATGCAAGTTCCCATCGCTGCGCCTTTAGTGCCAAATGATGGAATTGGACCAAAGCCACGAATCAGCAGGATGTTGAGCACGAGATTGAGCACAGTCATGCTGATGCCGAGCATCATTGGCGTGCGTGCATCACCGGCAGAACGCAATGCAGTGCTCAGCATGAAAAAGATCATCATCCCGGTGCTGAAAACAAACATAATGCGCAGGAACGGCAGCGCTTCGGCTCTTACATCCGGTGCAGCATTAACGAGACTGAGCAAACTCGGCGAAACGAAATAACCGATAGGCGCCATGATTCCGAGTGCGATAAAAATCGCCGTGAGGAACGCCTGGTAAACTGTGCGATTAACTTTTTCTTCGTCGCCCGCTCCGGCGAAACGCGCGACAAGCACGCTCATTCCGGTAAACAAAGATGAGATGAAAACGATGACTACGAGAAACACCTGCCAGCTCACGCCGATTGCGGCGTTGGCTTTGAAACCGACAAGGTTACCGACGAGTACATGGTCCACCATGCCCTGCAATCCACCGATGACGTTTGTGAGCATTGTTGGCCACGCGATTTTCCAAACGGCGCTGCGCAACGGCCCTTCGACAATCGACCGATCGTAACGCGGCTTAACTGCAACCTCTGCTGGTTGAGTTGCAGGAGCTTGGGCTGTAGCAACAGCATTCGACATGTGGCCTACTTCAATCTTTTCTCGAGCCGCCGTACTCTCGTCAGCAATCGTGAACTGTCAATCTTCTCCGCCATCTGCGCGAACCCATCCGTCGCGCCACGCCAACGTAGTTCATCAACGTCGTCAAATAACTGTGCGTCGGTGCGTAACGTCGCCAAATCTTTGAACAGCAACGCCAGCCCGCGGTTCTCTTCACTCAACGCACTGGAAGCAAAGTTCTCCAATGGTCCATATCGATTGATCAACTGCGCTGCAGTCTTTGGTCCACAACCGGAAATTCCCGGATAACCATCCGCCGAATCGCCCACCAACGCGAGATAATCAGGAATGAACTCCGGCGGCACACCGAATTTGGCTCGCACGCCTTCTGCATCGCGTATTACACCACTGCGTCGATCAACTTGTACCACACGATCGCCGACGACGCATTGGGCCAGATCCTTGTCCGGCGTCCAGATGCAAACCTTCTCAACTCGACTGTCCTGCGCTGCCAAATGGGCAGCCGATGCGAGCGCATCGTCAGCTTCGAGCTCGATCATGGGCCATACAACCACTCCCGTCGCGACCAGCGCTTCCTCGAGTGGCTCAAACTGCGCGCGCAGTGCCCGTTCAACACCCGCACCCGTTTTGTAACCCGGCCATAACTTATTACGAAACGACTCAATGATGTGATCGGTTGCGACTCCGACATGTGTCGCACCATCGTCAAGCAACTGAGCCACAGTACTCAACACTCCGCCGACTGCGCCAAACGGCGGATCAGTCTTCTTGAATTTACGAATTCCGTAAAAGTGGCGAAAGAGCTCGTATGTTCCGTCAAGTAGATGAATGATCATTTCAGGGACAATGTTAGCATCCGTTGTCGAAATCGCGACTGGCCATTCGACTATTAAGTAGAAGGGCAAAAATAAGCTCTAATTTAATTTTAAGGAGATATTCAGATGCGAGTGATGGTGATTGTTAAAGCGAATAAGGAATCAGAGGCTGGAATCCTGCCGACTAAGAAAATGCTGACGGAAATGGACAAATTTAACGAAGAACTCGTCAAGGCCGGCATTATGCTTGCGGGTGAGGGACTTCAGCCTTCGTCGAAAGGCAAGCGCGTCAAGTTTTCAAGCGGAAAACGAATCGTTACTGATGGTCCATTTGCCGAGACTAGAGAACTGGTCGCTGGTTTCTGGCTGTGGAAAGTAAATTCGATGGACGAGGCGGTCGAGTGGCTAAAGCGCGCGCCATTTGACGTTGACGATCCGCAGGGTGAAGGTGAAGTCGAGATCCGTCCGCTCTTCGAGGCTGAGGATTTTAGTGATAAGGAGTCATAAAACTCCATCCACGCGGATTTATTACCGAAACAATAAAGGGCGCTGCGCGTGCGGATGTAGATCCGGCCGTCGGCAATCGCGGGTGTCGCAAAACACTCGTCGTCCAACTCATTCACAGCGAGCACTTGCCAGTCGCCGGTGGCTTTGACGACAGACACCTGGCCGCCTTGTCCGATGAGAAACACTTTGTCATCAGCCGCAACAGGCGATGAGAAGTATTTGTCGATCGCACCGTGCAAACGTCCTTGCTTGATGACATTGCCAGTCGCGGGGTCGAAACTAATCAAGATCCCGCTGTCGTTAATCATGTAGAGAACGCCTTGATAAAGCAGCGTCGACGGAACTTGCGGCACCGGCTTTTGATAACGCCAGCGAATCGCGTTGGCAGTTTGATCGCCCTCGCCGCCCATCTTGATCGCCAGCAGACCATTCTCCGAAGCCATCATTGCGCGAAACACTTCCCAGTCTCTCGCATCCAACTTCTCATTGCGATCGAGATCAAAAGCTTCAAATGCCGCGCTCAACATCTTGTTCATTGGACCACTCGCGTCGCTGTGTATCTCGGTCTTCGCGATCATATGGTCGTTGTCTTTGTCATACACCGCCAACGCCTCTTCAAACGTCGTAGTCTTCACCTGTTGTCCCGGCTGATTCTGCGGAAAACCCCAGCCGTTGATGTAAAGATACTCAGAGTCGTGACTGGCAATCGATTTCATCTCGCACGCAAGGCCACGTACCCACCACACTCTCTTGCCATCTTCAGTCGAGTAAGCTGAGAGTTGAAACGATTCCGGAATAATGATCTGCTTCGGACCTTTCGGCGGCTGATACACAATCGGCGTAGAGTAGCCGGAGATCACAGTTGGTCGATCGACTTTCCAACGCACGCGCCCCGTGTTTTTGTCGACGGCAATTAAGTATGAACTCGGATTGTCCTGGTCAACGGGCAGGATCACTTTGTCGTCAACCAGAATCGGCGAGGCGCCGAAGCCGTAGAACATGTTGAATGGTCCAAGCGGCAGTTTCCAACGTTCTTTGCCATTCGCGTCGAACGAGAACATACCGAAGTCCTGGAAGAAGACGTAAACATTTGTGCCGTCAGTTACAGGACTCGGCGACGCTGGACCATTGACGTTTTGTAAACGACCTGCGCGCGAACGTGGAACTTCTTTCTGCCAGCGAATCTTGCCTGTTTGACGATCGAGGCAGATCACAAACAACTTGTCCTTATTGTGCGCAGTGACGAAGATGCGATCGCGCGTGAGCACCGGCGAAGAGTGGCCCGCAGGAAGTTCTGTTTTCCAAACGACATTCTTCGTTGGTCCAAACTCGGTGGGTAAACCTTTCGTCGCCGAAACGCCGCTTCCGTTTGGACCACGAAACTGCGACCATTCATCTGTGCCGGCTAGCATCAACAAAACCATCAGCAGGATAATCATGCGGCAGATAATAACCTCTTAAGTGCTATGGGTAAATCTACATCAATCCGTGTAATCTGTGTCTCGAAAGGACCCCGACGAAAATGAGAACACTCTTACTTTTATTCGTAGCCTCCCTGGCCGCCGCCCAAACCCCAACTTTGCAAAAAGGCCGCCAAGTGCTTGCCGATTTCAGAGTCGATCCGCCTGCTTCATCAGTGAGGATTCCAGTGGCAACTCAGCGAAGCGTGTTGTCGAAGATGTTTCGCAGATATCTGACTGATCAAAACAGGTGCAACGCACAATTCGACACAAGTAACGGCGCCGATCCGTTAGCCGCAGCGCGCAAAGCCGGACAGATCGTTCCCTCGATTCTCGACGTGAGTAACGGAAGTTTCACCGCGTCTGGACAATCGCAAACGGCGTATCTGATTTCGGTGAGCGAATGTAACGCTTCACACGCCGATAACTTCGGCACGAAGCGAATGGCGATCTTCTCTGGACAACAACTGGTCGCCGACGTTGATGTGGATTTCAAAAACAGTATCGTGCGTAAGACCGACCTCAACAGCGACGGAATTGACGAGTTGTTGATGACGGTTGGCGATATGCATCAAGGAGAGCTTGTCGAGTTAGCAGCGCTGGTGAGTCTTCAGAACGGACGTTATCGCGTGATTCACGACTTCGGCACAGTTGTCGAGGACGATTGTGCTGCAGCAATGCCGGGCAGCTCTGCCAAAGCATCTGTACTCTACATCTCCGACATCGTTCCCGGCAGCATGCCGAAACTGAGCCAGGAGAACTACAGCTCGGCCTGTCGCGCGACGAAACGCTGGCGGTTAATTTCAAGAGGAGAGATGAAGTAATCAGTTTCTCTGTGTCTCCGTGACTCTGTGGTTGATTCACCACAGAGGCAGAGACACAGAGAAGATGTAAATCATGCTGACCCCAACGTTCGAAGACATCGTGGCGGCGCGTGAATTTATAGCGCCGTATCTGCCAAGGACGCCGCTGATCCGGATCCATTCGCTGTCAGAACTGCTCGAGTGTGATTACTACGCGAAGCTCGAAAACCTGCAACCGGTCGGCGCATTCAAAGTGCGCGGCGGCGTCAACCTGGTTGGAACCGCAAGCGATGAAGAGCGACGCAAAGGTCTGATCTCTCCGTCAACAGGCAATCACGGTCAGTCAATCGCTTATGGCGGACACCTCTTCAGCAGTCGCGTCATAATTTACGCTCCGACTGAAAATGTTAACGAAGACAAGATGGATGCAATTCGCAAGCTCGGCGCCGAAGTTCGTTTTTATGGCCGCGACTTTGACGAAGCGCGTCAGGAATGTGAGCGCGTCGCGAACGAAGAGGGTTTTCGTTACGTTCACTCCGCGAATGAGCCGAAGTTGATCGCTGGAGTCGGCAGCGTCGGTCTCGAGATCTTCGAAGATCTACCCGAGGTCGACGTGATCATCGCGCCTGCGGGCGGCGGCAGTTGCGCTTCAGGCAATTGCATCGTGGTAAATGAACTGAATCCGAGTGCGAAGGTCATCGCGGTTCAATCCGAAGCTGCGCCTGCAATGTGGTACGCGTGGCGCAATCGCAACCTGGAACCGTATCCGACGATGGAGACCGAACACGAAGGTCTCGCGACACGTGTTCCTTTTGAAATGACGAACAAGATCCTTTGGGAACTGCTCAGTGATTTTGTCTTAGTCAGCGATGAGGAGATCAACGATGCGATCAAATTGCTCGCACGTCATGCAAAGCAAGTAACCGAAGGCGCAGGTGCCGCATCTCTCGCTGCGGCAGTCAAGCTGCGCGGGGATTTGCGCGGCAAGAAGGTTGTGGGAATTGTTTCAGGCGGAAATATTCCGCTCGAACGTTTTGCTGCGTTACTGAATCGTGAGTCGCCCGACCGAATAACTTGAGATGGAGGTGACACAATGGCGGAGCTTTTACAAGAGTACACGGCGCGAGTGACCAGTCCTGACGATACTACTTACATCGTGCGCAGTTACGGCGAGGAAAGACTCGACGGCACCTGGGCCGGTTGGCTCGAGTTTTATCCGACTGATGCGAGTAAGCCGGCGTTGCGAACCGGTCAGGAGACGTCGCAACCAAATCGAACGAGTATTGAGTATTGGGCAACTGGTTTGGAGCCGGTTTATTTTGAAGGGGCGTTCGAGAGGGCGGAAGAACAGTAAGCTGCGGATGACGCGGATTATTCCTGGGAATGAGAGCGAGCGTTGTTATTCTTTGGTTGTTGATATTGGTCGGTGGCGCCAGCGCGCAGAATAAACAGATCGTTATTGCCGCGAGCACTGTGTTGGATGGCAAAGGTGGCGTCCTACACGACACGCGCATCGTCGTCGACGGATCCAGAATTGTTCGTATCGATCCGAACGCAGCACCAGTCGATTACGATCTCCGTGGCTTGACCGTCTTACCCGGTTGGATCGATTCGCACGTCCACATCACCTGGGTCTTTGGACCTGACGGTAAGAACGCCGGCGCCGGCGCGACCACGCCGCAGGCCTCATACGCAGCCGCTGCAAACGCATGGGCCACATTGATGGCCGGCTTCACGACCGTGCAAAGCGTTGGTTCAGCGACTGACTTACCGCTGCGTGATGCAATCGCGAAAGGAACACTGCCTGGTCCACGTATCTTAACGTCCGCCGAACCTCTGCTGGGACAAGGTGAACAAACCGGCACGCCCGACGAAATCCGCGCCTTTGTCAGAAAACAAAAAGAAGCCGGCGCCGATCTGATCAAGATCTTCGCTGCGGCCAGTGTTCGCCGCCCTCAGTTGATATTGTCGCAGGAACAGCTAAACGCAGCTTGCGATGAAGCGAAGAAGCAAGGACTACGCACATTGGTGCACGCTTACGGACCTGCTGTTCGCGCCGCAACTCTTGCCGGTTGCACTGAGATCGAGCATGGAACACTTGCAACTGACGACGATCTGAAGTTGATGGTCCAGAAAGGTGTTTGGCTCGATCCGCAGGCTGGATTGGTGATGGAAAACTATCTACTCAACAAGGACAAGTTTGTTGGCACGCCCGGCTTTCCCGAAGAAGTGTTTCCGATGATCAAAGACATAATCCCGCAGTTTCACGAGTTTCTGAAACGCGCGTTGAAGATTCCGGGATTGAAGATCGTTTTCGGCTCCGATGCACTGGCGGGTTCGCACGGACGCAACGCCGAGGAGTTCATCGATCGTGTGCGCGATGCGGGAGTCGATCCAATGGCCGCGATGGTTTCCGCCAACTCACTCGGAGCGCAGGCGCTCGGCATGGCAAACGACATCGGCTCGATCGCGCCAGGTTTTCAAGCGGACATCATCGCGCTCGACGGCGATCCTTTGAAAGACGTCACTGCTGTGCGGCGTGTCGTCTTTGTGATGAAAGGCGGCGTTGTTTACAAGAACGTCGCTCGTTAGCGACTCACCTTCCAGCCGTTGAAGGGTTTTACTGTCGCACAAGTTGGACTGCCATCCTTCCCAGTGCCGGGCACGCGCGTTTCGAGAACGCCACGCGACGCCTGCTTCACCACGTCCCAGGTGATCCCACGCAAAGGAACTTTCAAGCGGCGGCTCCAGCACGAATCAGCCTGGCCGGCGTAGGTGCCGATGTCCAAATAAACAAATCGCTCGTGAGGCGGACCCTGAACAAACGCACCGAGCAGCGTCGGCAGTCCGTCTTTTCTCTCCTTGACTCGCGCATCGAACTCGAAACGCAAGTCTCCGGTTTTCGATCGCTGTTTTTGTACGACCTCATAATTGCTGCCACTGCCTTTTTGCAGACCGAAATCAACACCTGGCGGCGGGTTTTCGAGGACGATGCGAAAGGTTAGTTGTTGTTCCATAGGCTTAGAGTACGGCGACTTATTATCCACAGATTACACAGATTAAACAGATTTTTTGTAACCAAATTGGCCTCTCAGTTGTCTTAACTAATAGGTCGGGCTCTCCCTGAGAAGTGGAGTAGTCCGACCTGGTTTTTTGGTGATAAAGGGGGACAAACGAGGATGAAACGAGTATTGGGAATCGCGTTGGCTTATTTGGTTACGTATTGGCCAAACGGCCGTACACAGACACGTTTGATTAGCCGCTCCCGAATTGGATAATGCGGCTTAGACAAGGAAGGGTAAAATGAAAGGAAAATATTTGCGAAAAATCGGTGGTCTGGCTCTTAGCGCATTGATGGTTTTTGGCATCGGCTTCGTCTCCTCGAGCAATGCTCAAGCTCAGTCGCGCCGCAGAGTCGTGATTATCCGTCCTTATCGCATATATCGTCCGTGGGGTTTTGGATATCGCTCGTGGTGGGGTTATCCCTATGGTTGGGGATATGATCCATACGGTTTCCGCTATAGCCACTATGTTTTTGACAACAGCGACGAAGCGGGAACACAGGCTTACAAAGACGGTTTCAAGACTGGAAAGGACGATGGCAAGAAGAATAAGAGTTACGATCCCCAGCGTTCTCACTACTTCAAGGAAGCCGGCTTCGGTAACTTTGCTGAAATTTACCGGTCTGCTTTCTCGAGCGGTTACCAGGATGGTTACCGCGTAGGCAGCCAACATCTTGGCTAAGTACGGTAAACCACTAAAAGCACAGAAGGCACAACGTATGTGCCTTTTGTGCTTCCTGGTGACTAAGAATTATTCGCAGTTGACCATCCATGGAATCCCAAAACGATCGACGCACATTCCGAATCCGCCGGCCCAAAACGTCTGCTGAAAAGGCATCTTTGTCGTACCGTTTTCAGCCAGCGCATTAAAAATCTTTTCGCCTTTCGCTTTGTCGTCGAGCGAAATTGAAACTGAGAAACCCTGCGGTCGCTCGTAGTGCCCCGGAGGCGCATCAGAGGCCATCAGCACTGTTTCGCCGATTGAAAAACGCGCGTGTAGCACTTTGTCCTTCCATTCAGGCGGCACAGTTCCTTCTGCGGGAGAGCCGCCGTGTTTCATGACTGCATCAGTTTTGGCGCCGAGTGTCTTCTCGTAGAACTTGAGAGCCTCCTCGCAGTCGCCGTTGAAATGAAGATACGTATTTAATTGCATTACTTGCTCCTTCGTTAGTTGATTAGTTGAGAGGTCTTAATTTCCATCTACCATACGCGACGAACGCGCAAAGAAGTCCGGTGATGAGTGGTGAAATTGCCATGACAAATCCGAGACCGATGATGGTGATTACTACTGCACCAATCATGATGATGACCAGTCCCGCTGCCGCAAGCGGCGTTAGATATTGTTGCCGGTGGAACACGCCCGGCAGAATCAACCCGAGCCCGCCAAGAACTTCACAGACGCCGATAAACTTAAGAAACAAACCCGGAACGACAACCTGACTTGGCGGACCCATCGACTGCAATACCTCAATCGGCAGAACCAACTTCAATCCGCCGGAAAACAGGAAGGTCAATGTCAAAAGTGCCTGAATAACCCAAAATAAAATATTCATGAGTGAGTTTCCTTCAAACCGATTTAGTTGTTGGCAAACCTTTGATCTCCAACACGGGACGAATTTCGATCGTGCCGACCTTCGCTACCGGAATACGTTCCGCGATGCTCATGGCGTCGTCGAGATCTCGCGCGTCGATCAGATAATAACCACCGAGCTGTTCGCGAGTTTCCGCGAATGGACCATCGGTTACTAATCGCTTTCCGTTTCGCACGCGAACACTGGTCGCTGTCACTGTCGGGTGCAACGGACCAGCAGAGAGGAACTTCCCAGCGGCGCTGAGATCCTGCGCGAGTTCTGCCGATTCGATGTAACAATCCTGGCGTTCGCTCTCGCTCGGCGCGTTTTCATCCAGATAAACGAGCAACATGTATTTCATAATTTCGTGCCTCCATTGTTAAGTCGAACGAGGAGTTCTCGAATCGACACCGCAACACAATTTTTTTATTATCAAACATGCTTCAGAACCCCAACATCACAGTAGATGCAGTGTATCGATCTGATTGGGGCCGAATTGTTGCAACACTCATACGTCAGTTTGGCGATTTCGAGCTAGCCGAGGACGTCGCGCAAGACGCGTTTGCCGCGGCCGTCGACCAATGGCGAACTGACGGCATTCCGGAATCTCCTCGCGCCTGGATCATTCAGACCGCCAAGTACAAAGCCATCGATCGCTTGCGACGTCAAACGCGTCTGCAAGAAAAACTTGAAGCTGATCCCGATTTTGCTTCTGAGCCGATCGTCGATGCACCAACTTTAGATCTCGGCGAGATTCCCGACGATCGTTTGCGTCTGATCTTCACCTGCTGTCATCCGGCGCTTTCGCTCGAAGCCCAAGTGGGTCTCACGCTGCGAACTCTCGGCGGACTTCAAACCGACGAAATCGCACGCGCTTTTCTCGTACCAACTGCAACGATGGCCCAACGCCTCGTCCGTGCAAAACGAAAAATTCGCGACGCTGGAATTCCATTCAGCGTGCCTGACACGAGCGAGATGCCCGAACGGCTCGACGGCGTACTAACTGCAATCTACTTGATATTCACCGAGGGCTACGCAGCGACCCGCGGCGAACCACTCATCAGAGCCGATCTTTGCGCGGAAGCAATTCGTCTCGGTCGTCTGGTCACGACTTTGCTCGAGCCCAAACCAGCTTCCGAAGCAACCGCGCTGGTCGCATTGATGTTGCTGCAAGACTCAAGACGCGAAGCTCGACTGGATGAAGATGGCAATCTCGTTGTGCTCGAGGAACAGGATCGCACGCGTTGGAATCGAGCGCAGATCGACGAAGCACTTTCGTTAGTCGATGAGGCGCTTCGCGGTGAGCCTGGTCCATTCGCGCTCGAAGCAGCGATTGCCGCAGAGCATTGCAAAGCAGCTCGCGCTGAAGACACAAACTGGTCCCAAATCGTCAGGCTCTACGATCTATTGGCGCACTTGATGCCGTCTCCGATCGTGTCGCTAAATCGGGCCGTGGCTGTGGCGATGGCCCGAAGTCCTCAGCAGGCGCTCAAATTGATCGACGAACTCGCAGACTCAGGTGAGCTCGACGACTATCACCTGTTACACGCGGCTCGTGCAGATATGCTGCGCCGGCTTGGCGACCACGAGAAAGCTGCCGAAAGTTACAGGCTCGCGCTCGACCTGGCGACTAACGAAAGCGAGCGCCGCTTCCTCGAGCGGCGCCTTCGGGAACTACGAAAACCAACCGCAGATTACACAGATAAAAAATCTGCGTAATCTGCGGATGGCTTTGCAAACGTGTCCTTAACCACCATGCGCGGCCGCCATGCGCTTATCCATTTCTTCCTGAGTGACGTCTTCCTTATGCGTCGCGACGGTCCAAACATGTCCGAACGGATCCGACAAGTTTCCTGAACGATCGCCGTAGAACTGATCCTGAACCGCTTTCAATTCCGTGCCGCCGGCATCGATCGCCTGTTTGTAGATCTTGTCGACGTCTTCGACATAAATCATGAGACTAACCGGCGTGCCGCCAATCGACTTTGGACTTCTGTATCCCATCTGCGGGTGTTCGTCTGCGAGCATGAAAGGTGAGTCGCCGATCTTCATTTCCGCGTGGCCAACTTTTCCTTCGTGGTCCATGCGAAACAGCTCAACTGCGCCAAACGCTTTTTTGTAATACTCTATCGCTTCGGCGGCGCCGTCGACGATCAAATAAGGCGTGAGCGAGTGGTATCCCTCCGGAATCGGTTTTACGTCTGCCATAACTGTTCCCCTTTCGTTGCGTTGTATTATTTCAGGTCCACAGATTACACAGATTGTTAATAGAATCTGCGTAATCTGTGGATTGATCTATTTCAGAAGAGACTTCTTGTCCAGAAAAGCGATTACTGCTTCATTGAACTGCTTCGGCCGTTCGATCATAAGGAAGTGGCCCACGCCTTCCCACCACTGCAATTCCAGATCGGGAGCAAGGCTGTGAAGAAACTGTTCGGTATCGGGCGTCCAGAACGGTGACTTCGCCAGGATCGCAAATACCGGCACATTGATCTTGTCAGGCCCATAAAGCGAATCCTGATTCATATTCTCCATCGCGCTGACTAAAACATACTGCGGCGTGCTCGCGAATGATGAGCTGATCCGTTCCTTCTCGGCAGCAGGCAATGTGCCACTTATCTGTGAAAACATCTGTGCGCCTGCTTCCTTGTAATTTGGCCCACGAAACATCGAGAGAAACTGTTCTCGCATTTCCTTGGTGCCAAACGGACGCAGACCGCCATCGACGATCACGATCGCGAGAGTTTTCTGCGGATACTTGCGATAGAACTGTCGCGCGACCGGCGTTCCCATACTGTGACCAACGATCACTGCATGTTCGACTTTCGCATCCCGCATCACTGCATCGATCGCATCCGCAAAAAGATCCATTGTGTAAGCGATCTGTGGCTTGTCACTCTGGCCATGTCCGGGCAAGTCGAGTGCGATCACTCTGTTTCGTTTGGCGAAGTCGGGGATCTGATCGCGCCAAAAGTCGAGATTGCACGTCCAGCCGTGGACCAGGACCAGGGCATCGCGACCTTTACCGTAACTCTTGTAATGAATGCGTGCTCCATTGAGCTTCGCGTACTGTGACTCTCCGTCGAAGGCCAGGGTCGTTGATGCGCCCGTCAGTACGAGCGTCATCATGAAGAGAATTGCGCGGGTGTATTTGAGTTTCATCATGTTAGTCCTGTAATCCGGTCAAAAAGCGACTTAATGATCACGAGTGTCATATCGTCCGTCAGTGGGCGTGGCGCCGCAAAATCCTGCACTGCACCCAGCACTGAAAACAGCACCGACTCCGCCGAGCCGCCTTGAGCGCGACGCAGTTCCGTTTCTACTCGTTTACTGCCGAATTCCTGATCTGCTTCGTTGAACGACTCCAAGATACCATCTGAACACACCAACAATAAATCGTCCGCATTCAAACAAACGCTGCCCCGATCGAACAACGCCGCCGGCACCGCTCCCAACACTGGTCCACCAACAGAAAGCAATTCGAGTTGTCCATTCGCGCGCAAAAGCAGAGCAGGCGGATGACCGGCACTACAGTAGTCGAGTTGACCAACAATCGAATTGAGTCGCGCGACAAAAAGAGTACTCAACGGTTCGACAGACGACAGCAGTGCAATGTCGCGATTAACTCCGGCAACAATTGTCTCCGGATCACTGCTGACTGCGGTGTGCGTGCGAATCAACCCAACGAGATGCGTGACCCACATTCCGGCAGCCAGACCTTTACCGCCGATGTCGCCAAGCGCGAGCACCAAACCCTCGCTCGTCTCCTCAACACAGAAAAAATCTCCGGGCAAGTGACGAACTGCGAAAATCTCGCTCGCGATATCGAAAGCGCCATGACGCACGAGACTCGGCGCGCACAATCGTCGATGAACCTGCGCCGCCTCAAAGATTGCGGTGTTCAGCTCCGCGTAGTTCTTTTGTAGCGTTTCGAGTTTCGACGCGCCTCCTTGGAGTGCGCTACGTTGGTAGCGCTTTGACCAAAGCGACAACAAGTCGCCACACTCCAAAGAGACGTCCGAAATTTCATCTGTTTTTAATGCTGGGAGAGTCATGAAGCGAAACCTCAGCCAACAAACTTATAACCACTGCCATGAACGGTAAGAATGAAACGTGGCTCTTCGGGATTTGGTTCCAGTTTCTGTCGCAGATGAACGATGTGCGTATCGACTGTGCGAGTGGTCGGATAATTCTCGTATCCCCAAACAGCATCGAGCAGACGATCGCGGCTCAACGTTTCGACGGGATTGGCGATGAAATATGCAAGCAGGGCAAACTCTTTAGCTGAAAGATCGACAACGTTTCCGTTTCTTCTTACTTCGTTGCTGCGAATGTTCACTTCGACATCGCTGAAGCGATAGATCTCAGGCGTTGCCATTGGAGATGATGCTCGTCGCAGCACGGCCTTCACGCGCGCCATCAGTTCACGGATAGAAAATGGTTTCGTTACGTAGTCGTCGGCGCCGAGTTCGAGGCCGACAACTTTATCGATCTCCTGTCCACGCGCGGTTAGCATGATGATCGGCATTGACGGTTTCTTTGCTTTTAGTTGTTTGCAAACGTCGAGACCACTCATTCGCGGCATCATCACGTCAAGCACAATCAGATCGGGGTTGTCGGCGAGGGCACGCTCGAGACCCGAGACGCCATCGTCGGCGCTGATCACTTCGTAGCCTTCGTACTCGAAGTTGTCGCGTAGGCCGGCGACCATTGCCGGTTCGTCTTCAACAATGAGAATTTTGCTTTTCATGATCAACCCCTTTAGCCTCCTTGGAGTGCGGCGGCCTGGCGCCGCTCTGGCCTCGATCCGGCATTATCGATAACAAAGCGGCGCCAGGCCGCCGCACTCCAAAGAGGCGCCTGTTATGTGGTGCCTGACTGTTGCGTCAACGGCAACGACATCGTGAACTTGCTTCCACGGCCGGGTATGCTTTCAACCTCCACTTGACCACCGTGAGCGTGTGTAATGTGCTTCACGAGCGACAAACCAAGCCCGCTTCCCTTCGTGTTATGGACCAGCGGATCGCACGTCCGATAAAACTTCTCGAAAATCCTCGTTTGTTCGTGCCGCTCAATGCCAATGCCACGATCGCTCACCTCGAGTTTCAGCAGCGCGTTATCGCGGTAAAGCCTCACGCCCAGAAACTTTTCGTTGTCGGAATATTTCAGTGCATTGTTGACGAGATTGACAAGCGCACGCGCGATCGCTTCGCGATCCACTTTTACTGCCGGAATGCCCGGGTCGATCTGCTCTTCAAGCAGAAATCCCTGTTGCTCGATCTGGTAGCGATAAGTATCGAGCGTGTTGCGCACCAACTCGGCAATATCGGTGTCCCTAAAGTCATACTCTTTGCGCCCGGCCTCAATGCGAGAGAAGTCGAGAATATTGTTGATTAAAGCGGTTAAGCGTTCACTCTCTTTGCGAATAATGCTGTAGTACTCGTGCTTCTTCGCTTCGGTGCCGATGCGACCGAGCTCGAGCGTCTCGGCATACAGCCGGATCAAAGCCAGCGGTGTGCGCAACTCGTGCGACACGTTGGAAACGAAATCAGACTTCAGACGCGCGAGCGCAACTTGCTTGTTGACGCTGCGATAGGTCAAAACCAACCCACTGATCATCAACACCGACAACACGCCGAGGATCAGAAAACTCTGTAATACCCAACGGCGACCGATTGCCTCCGCCGTCGTGCCCTGAAACTTGACTCCTAACGCCAGACCGCGAAAAGGATCGTCGAGCTTGTAAGAAACTTCCGGTTTGCCAGTGCCCCAGCCGGCGGAGGTGACCAGCGGTCGATCCGGTTCTAACTTCAAAGCGTCCGCCGGAAAGATCATCATCGCGAGCTTCTGATCCTGGTGCTCAGTCACTTCCTGTGGACTCAATTCGTGAAGTTGTTCTCCTTCATCGTCATTGAACTTTTGTGAAATCGACTCGTCGAGCATTTGCGGGAAAAAAGTCTGCCGCAAGTAAACAGGATCGAAACTGACGCCTCCGATCACAGTGCGATCGAGGTGAAGCTCAGGAAACGAAAAGACCGCAGTGCTCGTGTAAACAGATCCGTTAGGTCGATCAGATTCTCCGGCATACCACAGGACCGGCTTCGATTTCTTACTCAACTGCTCGCAAAGGAAGGGCCCCTCGAGACTGAACCAGCCGCTGTACATCTTGCCAAGATCGGCAGTCTCTTTTTCATTTATGTCGCGCTGCGACTGCACGATGGTTCCGGCTTTAGCGTCGTAAAGAAAGACGTGCGCGAACCATGGACTCTTCGAGAGAATTAGATCAAATTTTCTTCGTTTCTCGTCTTCCGAATCGGTGACGGTTGGAAATGCTTTTCGCGCTTCTTCTGTCAGTGCGTATGCTTTTCTGTTGATCTTCTTCGCGGAGTTAGAGAGCAGGTATTGAAAGTCACGATGAATAAGTGCTTCAACTTTCTTGTCTCGCTGGATCGATTTGACGTGTTGAAAGTTGACGAAGATGAGGGTTAAGGCCGGCAACACCACCGCCAACCCGAGGGTAAGAAGGAGTCGGAAACGACTGCTAGTTTCTCTCTTTGACTTCATGGCATGGCAGAGAATACGCTCGACACCAACGGGCTGTGTCAAGGCCAGGTAAAAATTTGTTAAGAGTTGTAAAATTGTAAATTATAATCAGTAATAAATCCGTGTAAATCCGCGGCTATATGACGAATACAATCAAACACCTGCCGATGGACGAGCTCGAAGCAGCGCTGGACCATTTGCGCCAGGCCCCCAAAGACGATGGCGTCGTGCACTTGATCGTGCGGCGACCAAAAGTAGACGAGCGAGAAGTTCTGGAAGAAGCCGAACTCCATCCCGTCCATGGCCTCATCGGCGATAGCTGGAACATGCGCCCCAGTTCGAAGACTCCGGACCGCTCGCCCCACCCCGAGATGCAGATCAACATCATGAACGCGCGCGTCACTGCACTCGTCGCGCAGGACAAAGATCGCTGGCCACTCGCTGGCGATCAACTCTACATCGACATGGATCTTAGTAAAGAAAACTTGCCGGCCGGATCACATTTGGCGATTGGCTCGGCAGTACTTGAAGTCAGTCCACTACCTCACACCGGCTGTCATAAGTTTGTCTCGCGTTTCGGAGTCGACGCGATGAAGTTCGTTAATTCAGCAGTCGGCAAGGAACTCTGCCTTCGAGGTATCAACGCTAAAGTGGTCCAGGCAGGTATTGTTAAGGTGGGCCACACGGCCAAAAAAATAACCGCGAGCCAACGCGGATAACACGGATTCGATCCGTGACATCCGCGTTAACCCTCGGCAGACCTCACGCAGCTCTCTGCTGCGAATGTCGGCCTTCTGCAAACTCCTCAATCATCTTCTTATTAAACGCGGGTATATCGGCAGGCTTCCGACTGGTTATTAAGCCGTGGTCCACTACCACTTCTCTGTCGACCCAACGCGCGCCAGCATTGATCAAGTCCGTCTTCAAAGACGGCCACGAGGTGATCGTTCTTCCTCTAATGACCTCCGACTCGATCAGCGTCCACGGTGCATGACAGATCGCTGCTACAGGTTTTCCCGTCACGAAGAAACCATCAACAAACTCGACAGCTCTCGTCATCATTCTCAATTGATCCGGATTTCTCACGCCACCCGGGAGTAATAATGCGTCATAATCAGCAGAACGTGCCCGGCTCAAGGGCATATCAACTTTAAATGAGTCCGCTTTTTCGTCGTGGTTCCAACCCTGCACTTCCTTATCGGCCGGTGATACGATCTCGGTAGTCGCTCCAGCCGCTTCCAAGGCTTTCTTCGGTTCTGTCAGCTCCACCTGCTCAAAACCGTCGGCGACCAGAATCGCCACCTTCTTTCCCTTCAACATTTTCTCCATGAGGTTCCTCCTTGCTCGCGCAAACTCTGCCCCGGCAGCTGACGATTTGGAGTGCGGCGACTGCATGTCGCTCTATTGGCGGGTCGAAGCCGGGCAAGTCACCGCACTCCAAACGTGCCCTGCTCTATCTGGCAATTTACCGTTAGGCAATACAGGTGCCGCCGCAGTTAAATATCGAAAGCTTTATGTATCGCAACGTACAAATGGTGGGACAACCCAGAAGTGAGGAAAAAACGTAGCAAAGCACAACACACTGTTCGTACTTAGTTCCTACTCAGAGCACCTTCTTGGAGTGCGGCGGCCTGGCGCCGCTTTGTTATCGATCGCGCTTGATCGAGGCCAAAGCGGCGCCAGGCCGCCACACTCCAAGGAGAGTCCTAAACGACTCTCTGCTTCCAGCGGCCGCGACGAAACACGGCCGCACTGACCACAGCCAGGGTGGAAAACGCGATGGTCATGGATATGAATACGCCACGCGGACCGAATCCCAGCACGACGCCCAGCACATACGCCAGCGGAATCTCCCAAAGCCAAAAGACAAAGAGGTTAATAATCGTCGGCGTCCAGGTGTCTCCAGCGCCGTTGAATGACTGCCCGAGCACCATGCCGTAGGCGTAAAACAGAAAACCGTACGCAACAATGCGAAGACAGTCGACGCCGTAAGGTGCAACTTCTGCCTTGTCGGTAAACAGCCAGATGATCTGTGGAGCAAAGATGATAAACAGCAGTCCAATAATACCGAGAAAGATCATGTTGTAGAACCCGGCTTTCCACACCGCGCGTTCAGCACGTTCAGGATCGCGCGCGCCCAGCGCCTGGCCGACCATTGTCGCGGCCGCGTTGGCCATTCCCCACGATGGCAACAGAGCGAAAAGTATGACGCGAATGCCGAAGGTATAACCGGCGACCGCATTGCTGCCGAAACTCGAGATGATGCGAACCAAACCAATCCAACTCGCCATGCCGATGAAAACCTGAAACGTTCCAGTAGCTGAGAGTCGGATGAGTCGAAAAATGATTGACGGGTCGATCCGAAGATGACGTCGTTCGATAGTGAAACGACCTCCGGCACGAATCAACTTACTGAGAGCGAACAGTGCGCCGGTTCCTCGGCCGATGTTCGTCGCGATTGCAGCGCCCACGATGCCGAGCTTTGGAAACGGTCCGATTCCAAAAATCAAACATGGACCAAGCAGGATGTTGATCCAGTTCGCCAGCCACAAAGTACGCATCGCGATCGCTGCATCACCAGCGCCTCTGAAGATCGCATTGATCATGTAGAGCAGTACGACCGTTGCGTTTCCAGCGAGCATCACTCTAGTGAAGGCAGAACCATGTTCAATGACCCACGGTGAACCACCCATTAATGCCAACAACCTGGGCGCGAATGGTGCGCCAACAGCACCGAGGAGGATCGAAACGATTAGCGCCAGAGCGATTGCCTGCACTGCTGCGCGTGCGGCGCCTTCGGGATTTTGTTCGCCGATGCGACGCGCAACCATTGCCATTGCACCAATGCTGAGACCGATCGCCAGCGCATAGATCAAAGTCAACAGCGATTCCGTGAGTCCGACAGTTGCGGCAGCATCCGTCCCGAGGTGCGATACCCAAAAAATATCGACAACCGCAAACACGCTCTCCATGATCATCTCGAGAACCATGGGTATGGCGAGCAGAAGAATCGCGCGTCCGATTGGTCCGGTGGTGTAGTTTCGGTGCGAGCCGCGGATGGATTCCTTCACCGCAGACCACAAACTCTGCGACTGTTCCTGGGGAGTGTTGGTTTCGGCAATTGCCATTTTTGTGCCTTTTTGTGGCTCAGCTTGCTCTACCGTAATCATCGTGAAGACGTTCGATATCGTCTTCGCCGAGATAATTTCCTCGTTGCACTTCTATAAAGGTCAACACTTCCTGGCCGGGATTCTCCACACGATGAGCAGCGCCGATCGGAATATCGATCGCCTCGCCGGTGTGAACTGTGATCTCCTCGCCGTCGAGCGTTACTCTCGCAGTTCCTTCCACTACGACCCAGTGTTCGGCGCGTTGTGAGTGTTTTTGATAACTGAGTCGCTTGCCTGGCAAAACCTCGATGCGTTTGACTTTGAAGGTGCGACCTTCTTCAAGCACCTCGTAAGTTCCCCACGGCCGGCGATCGAACTCTCGCATACCCGCTCCCCTCCATCGCGAATCGAATGATTTAGCCACAAAAGGCACAAAAAGCTCAAAGGCTTGAATGAGGTGATGTGCCTCCATTCAAGCCTTTGTGCTTTTTGAGCCTTCTTGTTGCTAGGTTCTTGTGCCTTTTTGTGGCTTACGAAGTGGGCCGCAGAGTCAAGTAGACGACGTTGTTACGTCTCTTTACCAGAACCAGCGCCGGCCTTGCCCCCGATCGCTGAATCGCAGAGTTGAACTCCGCCACCGTTCGCACTTGTTGCCGGTTGACTTCCTGAACCAGGTCACCTGGTCTGATCCCTGAGTCAGCAGCATTGCTGCCAGGATCGACTTTCGTGACCAGCAGACCCTGATCGTCAGCATCAAGCCCGTACCGAGAAGCCATCTCTGAGGTCAGAGGTTGCAGTGTCAGCCCAAACCTCTCGTTGCCGGTGGCGCCGCCACTGCTGCCCTCTTCACTCTCGGGTCGCTCTCTTTCAGGCAACTCCGCGAGTGCAACCTGAAAGTCTTGCTCGCGCCCGTTCCGAACGGCTGTTACGTCGACAGTCGATCCAGGCGTCCTACTGGCAATCAAGTTGCGCAGACCGTTATTGTCGACCACTGGTTGCTTATTAATGGCTGTGATCACGTCGCCACGTTTGAGACCCGCTTTTTCAGCAGGACCACCAGCTTGCACCGAAGTCACAATCGCACCACGCGCAGCCGGCAGATTCAAGCTCGAAGCCAGATCGGCGTCGACTGACTGGATCGTCACGCCAAGCATTCCTCGTCGTACTTTTCCAGTCTTCAACAACTGATCCATCACGGCCTTGGCCATGTTTGATGGAATGGCAAAACCGATTCCGATGTTACCGCCCGAGGGCGATAGGATCTGCGAGTTGATACCGATCAATTCACCATTGGTGTTGACCAGCGCGCCCCCGGAATTTCCACGATTGATCGCGGCGTCAGTCTGAAGGAAATCCTCAAAACTGCCGTCGCTCAAACCAGTCGCGCGGCCTTTCGCGCTGATGATGCCGGAGGTGACTGTTTGTCCGACGCCCAGCGGATTGCCGATCGCCAGAACGAAGTCGCCGACGCGCGCTTTGTCGGAATCACCCAACGAGAGTGTCGGCAGGTCCTTGGCGTCAATTTTCAAAACCGCGAGGTCGCTCGGCGGGTCGGAACCGACCAACTTGGCGGTGTATGTGCGGTTGTCGGTCAGTTCAACCTTGATCTCGACCGCACCGTCCACCACGTGGTGGTTGGTAAGAATGTAACCGTCCGGGTTAATGATGACTCCCGAACCGACTCCCTCTACTCTTTGCGGTGGCTGTTGCTGCTGCGGGACACGATCGCCAAAGAACTCCCGAAACATGGGGTCGTCCATGAATGGAAACTGCTGTGGCGCTCGCGACCGCTCGGTCGACCGAATGGTCACTACCGCCGGGGCAACCCTACTTACCAGATCCGCATAAGACGCCTGGACGCCCGGAACCGACGTTGTAACGGCCGGTGGCGGCGCAGGCTGCGTCGAGGTCAAGTTCATCAAACGGCTTTGCCCACTGCACGACGCGAAAGAAAACACAACTAAGGTAAGGCTTAAAAAGAGATTTGTTCGTGACATTGCTCCTTTGTAAGTTCGAATTCTATTCATTCCAATATCTCCGCTTTCGATTATGTAAGTATGAACTTTGGATTCAATCAGCGCGCTTTCCGTTTACCGGGTCGAATTAGCCAACGCCTTCGGCGTTATTTATTTATGGTTTTTGTGCTTCCTTGTGGCCGCAAAGCGTGTGATATACTTCGCCGGTCAAAACGCCAGTAAATAGCTGATTCTTTATCGTTACTGATGCCAGTCCCATAGATTTTCGCAGCCTGTACGCCGTTCGCCCCCGGTAGTCCAATAAAAATACGGCAAACAGTTCGAGGTACAGCCTTGGTGCACGGAATAGAAAACTCCAACGGCCACGAGGACAATTCCGTCCTCATCGTTAACGACGAGCCGGACCAGTTAACCTTGATGAGCAGTTTGCTGCGCAAGGCCGGCTATTCCGTCCTCCTGGCCGAAGACGGTTTGCAAGCCCTCACTCTGGCCAAACAAGAGCGCCCGGATCTGGTTATTAGCGACGTGTCGATGCCGCAGATGAACGGACTGGAGTTCTGCCGTGAGATTCGCGCCGACTCGGAGTTGAAGACTGTTCCGATTTTACTGGTCAGCGCGCTGCAAAAAGATACTGAGAGCGTCGTCGCCGGCCTGAGAGCCGGCGCTGATGATTATCTTGAAATCCCGTTTGACTCCACTCGTCTCATCGCCAAAGTGTCGCGCCTGCTGGAACGTTCGCGCTTAGAGGCCAGCTATCGAGACCTCGTCGAACAGGCCAGCGACATGATTTTCACTCAAGATCTCTCGGGCAAGCTGACGAGCATGAACCTCGCCGGGCAGAATTTTCTCGGACGAAAGCCAGACGAGATCATTGGCAACTCATTCTTCGCCGTTTTCGGCATCATTCCTGAAAGCAACGGCTTTGCCGGCAATCTCAGCCGTCCACAGGAAGCGCGTGAGTTTCGCCATCAGTTTGTCGCACGCTCAGCAGCCGGTGAAGATCGCTGGCTCGACCTGATCATTTCGCCAGTCAAAGACAAACTCGATGAGACCGTCGGCTTTCGCGGACTCGCTCGCGACATCACCGAGCGAAAACGTTTCGAAGAAGCACTGCGCGACTCCGAGGAACGCTACCGTCTCCTCTTCGAATCCACACCGCAGCCGATCTGGGTCTACAACGAAGATACGCTCACATTCTTAGCCGTCAACGAAGCTGCGACCAGAACGTACGGATTCACGCGCGACGAGTTTCTGTCAATGACTATCGACGATATTCGTCCTCATGAAGACATTCCGACTCTAATGATCAAAAACGATCCGAACGATCTCGTGATCTCGAGTCCGTGGCGTCACCGCACGAAGGACGGAAAGACGATCTACGTCGAGATGAGCTCGCATCCTGTAGTTTTTGACGGCAAACACAGCAAGCTGGTAATCGTCAACGACGTCACTGAAAGAAAACTGCTCGACGAGAAACAGCAGCGACTGCACACGTCGCTTCAGCAGTCGGCGATGGAGTGGCGCCAGACCTTCAACGCGATCGATTTTCCGGTGCTCATCGTCGATCTCACCGGCGCCATCAAACGCTCCAATCTGGCCGCGGAACAGATTGTCGGCATCGGCGCCGAACAGATCCTCGGCACTAAAGTCAGTGAACTGGGCGAGAACCAGCCCTGGAAAAAAGCTGCCGGGTTGATTGAGAATCTTCGCCTCAATCCGGTGCCGATAACTGAAGAAGTCAAAGACGAAGGCACTGGAAAAACGTGGGCCATCACTCTTTATCATATTAATGAGTTTGGTTCGGCTGGCGAGCGCGCGATTTTGATTGCTCAGGACATTACAAAACGCGCTGAGCTCGAGGCGTCGCTACGGCAGAGCGAGATGATGTCGTTGCTTGGGTCACTCGTGGCGGGTGTGGCCCATGAAGTCAGAAATCCGCTCTTCGGCATCTCGTCAATACTCGACGCCTTTGAGACGCGATTCAGCGATCGCACGGAATATCTGCGTTATACAAATGTATTGCGCGATGAGGTAGGACGCCTCACGATCCTAATGGAGGAGTTGTTAGAGTACGGCAAGCCGTTCCGCGGCGAGCTGTATATGGTGTCGATGGAAGAGATGATTGCGCGATCCATCCGTGCGTGTCTGCCGGCAGCCGAAGTCACCCGCGTCGCGCTGGAAACCGAGATCGAAGACTCGTTGCCAAAGATCAGAATCGATCGACGGCGGCTTTCAAAAGTCTTTGTAAATCTGATCGAAAATGCCATTCAGCACTCGCCACACGACACCACAGTCACGATCGAAGCACGTAAGATCACGGACGGAAACATAGACTGGGTCCAGTGCGCGATTCGTGACTCAGGCGCAGGCATTCTTTCTGAAGATCTACCCAAGATCTTCGAGCCTTTTTTCTCGAAACGGCGCGGCGGGACTGGTCTTGGTCTGGCCATCGCTCAGCGCATAATGCAGGAGCATGGAGGGAAATTGATCGCCGGCAACAATCCCGAGGGTGGAGCCTGTATGATTGCGAGGTTCCCCATCCCATCTGAGGGAGATTCGTAATGTCCAGGAACAAAGTCTTGGTCGTCGATGACGAATCAGGCGTGAGGTTTGGTATTCGTGATTTCCTGGAGCAACACGGCTATGAAATCGAAGAAGCCGAAAGCTGTCAGGACGCGCAACACCTGTTTCGCTCCTCGCGACCCGACATAGTTATCGCCGACTACATGCTGGCCGACGGCACCGCGCTCGATCTCCTCCCACGCCTGCGAGAGATCGATGCGGGAATCCCTCTGCTGGTCCTGACGGCGCACGGCTCCATCGATCTCGCCGTAAGAGCGATTAAAGAAGGCGCGGAACAATTTCTGACAAAGCCTCTCGAGCTACCGACGCTGCTCGTAATTCTTCAGCGTTTACTACAAAAACAGCGCAACTATCACAAACAACTGGCCAGCAAATCGCGACAAGTACGGCAGGCGATCGATCCATTTATCGGTACAAGTCCGGCAATTCGCGCTCTCGCAGATCAGGCGCGCAAGCTCCTCTCGACCGAGAGTCCCGTATTGATTCTCGGCGAGACCGGAACCGGCAAAGGTGTGTTGGCCCGCTGGCTACATGAAAACAGTCCAAGGGCCGATGAAGCATTTGTCGATCTCAACTGCGCCGGCCTCACGCGAGAACTTCTCGAAACCGAACTCTTTGGTCACGAAAAAGGCGCCTTTACCAGTGCGACCGCTTCCAAGCAGGGATTGTTTGAGGTGGCCCATCGAGGGACTATCTTCTTGGACGAAGTCGGCGACGTCGATCTACAGATCCAACCCAAGCTATTGAAAGTGCTCGAAGAGAAACGGTTCAGACGTCTGGGAGACGTCAGAGATCGTCAGGTCGATGTCAGATTGATTGCGGCAACGCACCAGGATATCGGGCAGCTTGTTAGAGAAAAGCGCTTTCGCGACGATCTCTATTTTCGCATCAGCACGATTCCACTCGCGTTTCCATCTCTGCGTGAGAGAATCGAAGATATCCCGACGTTGGCCCAATATCTTCTGAACAAAATTTCAGCAGACTTGGGCCGAGGAGAATTGCGGTTGGACCAGGGCTGTATTCAAGCCTTACAAGCTTACTCATGGCCTGGCAACATCCGCGAACTACGTAACGTAATCGAACGTGCGGTTCTCCTTAGTGACCAGAAAAACATCACCCTCAACGACCTTCACTTCGACGGCCACACGCAGGTTAGCGCACCTTACTTCGACTCTCGTCTCACGCTTCAGGAGCTCGAAAAGCAGCACATCGAAAGAGTTCTTCAGGAAGAGCGAGGCCGGGTTGAGAAAGCAGCCAAGCGTCTCGGCATCCCGCGAAGCTCGCTTTACCAAAAAATCAAGAAGCACCAGATCCCACCGTCCAAAGTCTAGACACGAGTCTGAATACTGGACTCCTTCACGTCTTTCCGCTGGATCAACTTTTTACAGGTTCAAAAAACTGGAGGATTTAGCGAGTTATGCTTTTAACTAAAGCATGGCCCAAGCTTTGCTTGAATGGCGAGCACGTGCCAAGTGTATTTACTCTCTCGCCCCGACCGAGAGCTTTTGTCTGGCTGGTATGTTTGAGCGCGCACTTGCCCCGCTTCGCTCCTCCTATCCAAGCCTTAACCCTAATAGATCTGTTTCCAGAGCTGCGGTCTGGAAGCAAAGAATAATGTGACCCCAAGGAGACGAAATGCCCAGCTTTTCGAGCCTCAAAAAACCAATACTGGCGTTAGCTGTTTTTGGGATTCTGAGTTTGGCCCATGCAACAGCTAAAGCCGATCCGATCTCAGTTTGCACTGGCGTCGGATGTAGCACCACCAATGTCACCGGCTCTATCGTCGCTGGCAATGGCACGGTAACTATCACTCTTAACAACAATCTGACTAACGCGCAGGTTATAAGCGTTATTCAGAATGTCAGCGGCGTTTACTTCCAGGTGAGCGGCTACAACGGCGGCGCGGTTACACTCGCGTCGAGCAATAGCACTCAGTCGACCAACATCGACGGATCTGGAAACGCCACTCTTGCTGGTGCAGTTAATCCCACCGGATGGGGAGCTGGACATAGTGGATCGACCATTACGGTTTGTGTGGTCTGTGCTTTTGGCGTGAGCTCGCCGGCTGGTCCCGACCAGACGCTTATCGGCGGCACGGGCAGCGGAAGCTATCCGAACGCAAACGGCAGCATCGCCGGCAACGGCCCGCATAATCCATTTTTGGCCGGTACCGTAACCTTTACTCTGAACGTTCCTGGAGTAACGGTGAACTCGACATTCAGCAATGTTGTAATCCAGTTCGGCACGACCGCGACTCCTCCAGAAACCCAGGACGTACCAGAACCAGCCAGCATGCTGCTGCTGGGAACTGGACTGATTGGCGTGGCGGCAGGTCTGCGGCGTCGTTATGGTAGGAAGTAACTGCAAGGTCTTGTTTTCTTCTTAGACCTATATATGGACAACTGTTTCCACAGCAGCGTTTGCCCCGCAGCTGTGGAAGCATTGACTATTAACCTGAGTGCAGGAACAAGCAGCTTGTCCGGTTTAGAACAGGAGTGCGGTCTGTCACGAGTCCGGGTAAGGAAAGGTATGGTAAATGTACGCCGAACCGATGATTCTTCCCTTGGACCCGAACGGTCAGATCTACGCTCTGCAAGACGAAAAGGGCAACACGATCGGAACGGGGACGCGTGAAGTGTGCGAAGTGCTGCTCTACATCATTACCAAACCGGCTTCGCAAAGTATTTCTGGCCGAATTAACGTTCCAGCCGCACAGCGACCTAATGTGCGCGCTGCGATTGCTATATAGCTTTCGGGTCAGGCCGCGGTTTGCTGTCTGAATCAGGAACCGTTGCCTTAACCTCATCGTTTACTGTGCGGAGTAAACGATGAGTTTTAAGGAGCATTAAACGATTTCCGCATAATGCGCGTGCTGCTTCCAGGCCCGCAAAGCACACGTGCTTCTGGTATTGACCCTCGCCAAAGTTAAAGACATAAATTCAAGTTGTCTTAGTGTGCGTCTCGTGAAGGAAAACCGATTCGGAACTCTTAAAAAAGTCTCCGGCAAATTGAGACAAATGTGGCTCGGTCGAGATGAGCAACACGAGCTGCCGATGCCGCGTCTGCTGGTCGTCGACGACGAAGAGTCGATCTGCTTCTCGATGAGTGAATATTTCTCGCTTCACGGATATAAGGTTGATACGGCGAGTGAAGTAGAAGAGGCAGAAAAGCTGCTCGACGCCACGAATTACAAAGTCGTAATCCAGGATCTACGCCTCACGATGACCAACAATGATGATGGCCTGGAGATGATCAGGCTTATCAGAAAACACAATCCGCAAACTCGAATCATCGTACTGACGGCTTACGGTTCGGCTGAGATTGAAGACGAGGCACGACGTTGTGGCGCCGACGCGTTTCTCAGAAAGCCGAAGCCGTTATCGCAAGTAGCGCAGATTGTTCAGGGCCTCATTGAATCCCCACCTCGTCAAGCCGCCCGCCCCGCGTGACCACAAAGAAGCACAAAAAGCATTAGCCACAAAGAGGCACACGAAGCACAAATATGAAATGCCTCTATCATTTGTGCCTTTTGTGCTTTTTTGTGGCTACTCTTTTTTGTGCCTTTTTGTGGCTAATGAAAGTCGTGTGAAGGCGCCGTTGCTGTAACGAGCGAGAGCGGCTGCACGTGGCTAGCTTTCACCGAAATAACATTATCCTGGTTTTGCAAAGCTCCTTCGATTAATAGAAAAGAGTGGCCCACCAGTTCGAGCCGGTATTGGTTAAAGAGGTCCGGCGTGACGATTATGTTGCTAACGCCAGTCTCATCTTCCAGAGTCATAAACATGAAACCTTTCGCGGTTCCCGGACGCTGCCGGGCAATGACCCAGCCCGCCACCCGTACAAAAGTGCCATTGCGCAGCTTATGAATATCGATCGCCCTTAACGCCTTGAGTTTGTTTAGCTCGGGCCGATGATAAGCAACCGGATGTTTGCCGATCGTCAACCCGGTCCCGCGAAAATCCGCATCTATTCGCTCAGTTAAACTCATCTGCTGCAATGGCGAGTTGCCGTCTTGCTCGAGCAACTCTTCATACAGCTCGCCCGCCGCGCGTGTGACGCGTTCAACTTGCCACAGCGCATCGCGCCGGTGGGTCTTCGCTTTGCGACCTTTTATCGTTGGACCAGCAGCAGCCTGAATAAAATTCAAGGCACCTACGGCTGCTAGTTTTCTCATTTCATCCTTGCGCAGTTCTGGAACACGATTGCGCAGATCGTCGATACCAGCAAAATCGCGCACGGCTCTGGCGCGCACAATGGCCTGCCCTGATTGCTGACTCAAACCTTTCACGTATCGGAGTCCGAGACGAAGCACCGGGACTTCTCCTTCTTTCTCAATCGTGCACAGCCAATCCGAGCAGGTAATATCGATCGGCAAAACTCTCAAGCCATGCCGCTGCGCATCTTTGATGAGCGTAAAAGGTTGATAAAAACCCATCGGCTGATTGTTAAGCATCGCTGCGGTAAATGCCGTCAGGTAATTACATTTAAGATATGCGCTTGCATATGCAAGTAGTGCAAAACTGGCAGCATGAGATTCCGGAAAACCGTAAAGCGCAAACGAACTGATAGCCAGCACAATCTCTTCCTGAGTTTTCCCGGTGATTCCCTTTCGCGTCAGGCCTTGCCGCAGTTTGACTTCGATCGCTTTCATGCGTGCTTCGGAGCGTTTGAAACCAAACGCGCGGCGCAACTCTTCTGCCTCGCCACCGGTGAATCCGGCACAGTCCATCGCCATTCTCAAAAGTTGCTCCTGAAACAGTGGCACTCCCAACGTTCGTTTTAGTATCGGTTCGAGCGCTTTGTGAGCATAAATTACCGGCTCTCTACCCTGCCGGCGCTTGAGATAGGGATGGACCATGTTGCCTACGATTGGTCCCGGCCGAATGATGGCCACTTGGACCACGATGTCGTAAAAACACGCCGGCCGCAGTCGCGGCAGGCACGACATCTGCGCGCGGCTTTCGACTTGAAACATGCCGATGGTGTCGGCCTTTTGCAGTGCCTCGTAAACTCCCTGGTCGTTTGGCGGCAGATGCGCGAGATCGACTTCTTCACCATACGAATCGCGAATCAACTTGATCGAATCTTCCAGGACAGCCATCATGCCCAGTCCCAGCAAATCCACTTTGATCAATCCCAGATCTGCGCAATCCTCTTTGTCCCATTGGACCACCACACGACCGGGCATGGCCGCGGGCTCGAGTGGCACGATTGAATCAAGCTGGCCCTGACAAATCACCATGCCGCCTGAGTGCTGGCCCAGGTGGCGCGGCAGGTCCTGCACCAATTGATAAAGCTGAAAGAATTTCCTGATGCGAGGCTGGTGCAGATCGAGGCCTGCGTCACGAAACTGACGCTCGCTCGAATCGTTCGGATCTTTCCATTCCCACGTATGGACCAGACTGGCAAGTCGTGAAAGTGTCTCTTCGTCAAAGTCGAGCGCCTTGCCTACCTCGCGCGCCGCGGAGCGCCCGCGATAAGTGATGACATTCGCAGTCATCGCCGCTCCCAATTTCCCGTAGCGGCTGTAAACGTATTGAATCGCTTTCTCTCGTTGATCTCCGCTGGGCAGATCGAGATCGATGTCAGGCCATTCACCACGTTCCTCGGAGAGAAATCGTTCAAACAACAAATCCATGCCGATCGGATCGACGGCCGTGATGCCGAGTGAATAACAGACTGCGCTGTTTGCCGCCGAGCCGCGTCCCTGCACCAGAATGCCTGCTTCACGACAAAACCGAACGATATCCCAGACAATCAGAAAGTAACCTTCCAGTTTGAGTTTTTCGATCAACTTCAACTCGCGCTCGATTTGCGGGCGTGCTCTTTCATAAGTAGGCATGCCTCTCTTGCCCGTATAGCGGGAACGCGCGCCTTCTTCGGTGAGCTTGCGCAGGTAAGAAGTCATCGTTTCGCCGTGCGGCACTGGATATTTCGGGAATTCGTATCCCAAGTCTTCCAATGTGAACTTCAGCCGTGATGAAAGCTCAACAGTATTGGCGATGGCTTCCGGCAAGTCCGCAAAGAGCTTCTGCATCGTCGCGGCCGACTTGAGGTATCGTTCCGAGTTTTGCGCCAGCAGGCGTCCGGCAGTTTCGAGTCGCACGTGATTGCGAATGCAGGTGAAGACGTCAGCCACTTCACGGCGCACGGACATCGCGTAACAGACGCCGTTCGTAGCGAGCAAAGGCAAATGATTGCGCCGCGCAAGCTCGATCACTAAATGATTGCGAGCTTCCTCTTCGCGATCGAAATGGCGCTGCAATTCCGCATACACATTCTTTTTGCCAAACAACTCAATCAGCCATTCCAGGATCTTTTGTGCTTTCTTTTCGTTGTCTGGATCGCGTTGGTTAAGAACAGTAGCCACTGGTCCATCAAAACTACCGGTCAAACAGATCAAGCCGGCGGCATGCGCGGCCAGCTCTTCCGCGCTGACGACGCATTCACCTGGCTTTGCGTGTTTTGGCACACGCATTTTCATCAATGTGATCAAGCGGCAAAGGTTTTGGTAGCCTTGTCGGTTTTTTACCAGGACCGGAATGGCGCATTGGAATTGCGGGATTGCGAATTGCGAATTGTGAAATTGGACGGTGATCTCGGCGCCGAGGTGAGCCTTGAGATCATTCTTTTTGGCGGAGAGATGAAACCGCGGCGCGCCATAAACCCCATCGCGATCCAGCAAAGCCATCGCCGGCATCTGCAACTGTAGCGCAGCGGCAATCAATTCCTCAGGCACAGAAGCGCCTTCCAGAAAACTGAAAGCCGACCGCGCATGTAGCTCAACGTACGACATGTTCTTAATCCATGTTTATCCGCGTTCATCCGCGGCCTCAATCGTAGTTCCCTTCCACAAACCAAGCCTCTGTATCGAGCTCTCGATAAATCCGATAAAGACTTTGCTGCTTCGACCGCTGCTCGACCATTACATCCCATTCATCTCGCGCCCAGCTATTGTCTCGCCACCAATCCCCGGTGGTCCTCCATGGTCCAGAAAGCTTGACGACTTTTCCGTAAACACTCCGCTGCCTACCCCACGCGCTGATCTGTGCCGGCCGGCCTTGCTCAACCTGGACCAGCGCTCGCAATGGCGGACGAAACATCCGGAAACCTAAGCATTGCCGGCCGATTGCCGATTGCCGATTGCTCTTTTTTTTGCGTTTACGAGAATCAGAATCTGTAGTGAGGGTGAAGTGTTTCATGTTGAACGCGTCTGGACGATGAGTGTCGAGCAGAGTTGGTGAACCGATGTTTTGCTCACCCACAAGTTTCGCCAATCGCGCGAGCGTCAGTTCCAGTTTGTCCGGCGCCGGCGCCAACGGCACGAACAATCCGTTCTGCAATACGCGCGGTTTCACCGGCTCACAGGCAATTGAGACTGACCGCACGGCTGCTTGTGGCGGATGCATTTCCGTGTCGAGCAGCAACAACTTCAAAAACACTTTGTGGTCGCGCATTGGATACGGCAGAGTCAGACGGCGTTGGTAGACGGTCCGATCTTCCAGTTGCATCTCCACGCACAATTCATTTGTAGCGAGCGCGTAAGCATTTAAAGCGGCGCAGAGTTGATTCAGGAGTGGGTTGAAGATAAATGAGAGTGGCTCGAGTTCAGCAATAGGATGATCGAGCTGGATCGAATTGCTGAAAACAGGCGCCGGTTGTTCGATCTTTAAGTGTCGCTCGATTTTACCAGCAGCCAGTTGTTGCAGTTTTACTCCGACCTGGCCCAAACGTTCGGAAACCCCAGCGACGGGCAGTAAAGCAAAGTCAGCAAAGGTGCGAACACCCCAGAGCTTCAGCGTTTCCAGGGTCTCATCTGCAATTTCTTTTTCGACATTGACCAGTGATGGATCCAAATGGTCGATGGGAAACTCTCCGAGACAGGTTAGCTCTTCACCTGGCGAGACGAATGTTACTCCTTTCAAACGAGTGGCAGCGTGGATGGCAGCATCGGGATTGGCGGCTATAGCCACACTCACCGTGCTTTCTAAACCACCTTGCACACGGGGCCTGGCGGCTCGCAGAGTCACTTCATTTGCAAGTTGGTAAGCCGAACCAAATAACAGTTCGCATCCATCGACGTCGATTACGACGGTGCCAGGGCGGGTTTCTTCAATGGTCGGAGAAAAGTTATAGGCAAACTCTCGCAAAGAGAGATCTGCCGATATCTGGCCATGTATGCAGGCAAACACAATAAACGAACATTAACGAAAATCTACGAAGATAGTCAAGGCGGTTATCCGCCTTGGTAGTGATGCAGTTGCGGCCGAGGACAAGTAACGCCGAAGGCGTTGGCTAAATTTTAGCCCAAGGTTCGAGCGCGAGCGAGAACCTTGGGTAGCCTGATCCGAGCGATGAAACTCTGAAAGAGTTCCCCAATTGCCGAACGCTTTCAGCGTTTGACTAACTTCCAAATCGCGATCCCAGGGTTGTCGCTGCGCTCCAACCCATGGGCTGAAATTAGTGAACGCCTTCGGCGTTACTGAAGCTGCATCACTACCATCCGCCTTAATCCGGGTCATCCGCGGCCTAAAACGACGACGCCTTGAATTGAGGCTGATTGACCCATGGAGCGAACGGCCGCTGCTGATTAACTTTTATTGAATTGAAGTGCAAAAGATTCGCTCCCGACCACTCCGCCGCTCCCTTCAATTCCAGCGCCAACGCAGCGCACGAGCGCGTACACGCTTCTTCTGAAATTACCATCATTGCGGTTGGTCTATCCTCCACCGTGCGTCGAAAGCGATACCACCATGAGGAGATGATTCTTCGTGCATCCTGTCCTGGAATGTCGGCGATATCCAGAATGACCAGTCCAAAGCCACCTGCATGTAACAACAGATCCGTGGCTTTAAAAGCATGTTCGAGATTGCCGGCGCAACGAACCCAGAGCAAGCGATCGAAATCGATGCCGGCGCCTGATGCGACCCTCGGGGCAAACACATCATTCGTGTCGATCAGCGCACAGGTCTCTTCATGAGTGGTTGCATAAGCAAGCATCGAATACATCAGACTAGTGCGTCCTGAAGAGGCTGGACCAAAGATCTCGCTGATCGCTCCACGAGGAATGCCGCCGGTTAACGCGTCGATCTCCGGAACGCCGCTCGAGAGAATCTCTGCAAAACTCTTTTCGTGCAGCTTGAAAGCATCGCCAAAGCGATTGGCAATCTCAGATTCAAATTGTGCTTTTGAGAATGCAGCTTTCATGGTTATCGTGAGATTCTCTCAGCGTAATTGCCATATAGGTCCTATATGACCTATATGTCCTATAAGACCTATCAGGAGCATCAACATGCCAAAATCCAAGCCTTCCGACAGCTCTGCAGCGGATTTAATTCCACCACGGCCCACGCTCTCTTCGCTAAAAGACGCAGCCGCCGATTGCCGCGCCTGCGATCTCTGGAAAACGGGAACGCAAACCGTCTTCGGAGAAGGCGCTCGGCGAGTAAGAGTCATGTTTGTCGGCGAGCAGCCTGGTAACGAAGAAGATCTGACAGGCAGACCTTTCGTCGGACCAGCCGGACGTTTGTTGGACAATGCACTGGAAGAGGCAGGCATCGATCGCAAACAAACCTACGTCACCAACATTGTCAAACATTTCAAATGGGAACCGCGCGGCAAACGCCGGATCCATAAGAAACCAAATTCACTGGAGATTGCCGCCTGCCGTCCCTGGCTTGAAGCCGAGATTGCTCTCATCAAACCCGATGTAATTGTTGCTTTGGGGGCCACTGCCGCGCAGGCTCTTCTCGGACCGCAGTTCCGAGTCACAAAACAACGCGGCGAATTTATTCCTTCAACACTTGCACCCTACGTCATGGCGACTGTCCATCCCTCCTCAATTCTTCGTGCTCCCGATGATGAAACGCGACAGCTCGAGACTCGACGTTTTATCGATGACCTCAAAAAACTTTCCAAGGTAATCAAGTAGCCCGGCCGCGACTCGAGCTGGGTTTATTCACGCCGTGGCTTTAGCCCGGTGGTGGTGTTCAACTTCGCCACGATCCAGAGCCCAGTCAAAGTCTGGATCGATGAGGGGCGTTGATCACCGGGCTAGAGCCACGGCGCGCTACAAAACCAAACCCAGTAACGGTCTCCCCAACGCTACTGATCCGGTTCTGTAAAAAACCACTTGACGTCGCGCCTCACATGTTCGAGAATGTTCGCTAGATTTTCGGTTGTCAACCGAAAATTGTTTTAAGACGAGAGAAGAGGAGTTTGCTATGCCTGTCACGGCCAAACAACGACGAGTTTACGAGTTCATCCGGCGCTATATCGACTCAAACCAGGAACCACCCACCATCGCGGAGATCGGGCGACACTTTCAGATGAGATCGTCAGCCAGCGTGCACGCCATCCTTTTGGCCCTCGAGCGTGAAGGAATGATAAAACGCATTCCGAATGTCAGCCGCGGGATTGAGATCGTTGAACAAAAGGGAGGCGACGACGATGATGACAATGAAATTCCTTTACTCGGGACCGTCGCCGCCGGCCAGCCAATCGAAGCAATTCTGAGCAACGACACGATAGCTGTGCCGAGAGATATGCAGGGACATGGACGCACTTTTGCCCTGCGCGTTCGCGGTGACTCAATGATCGAGGAAAATATTCAGGACGGCGACATCATCATCGTTGCTTCACAAAAAACTGCGGAGAATGGGCAGGTGGTGGTCGCCCTCATCGATGGCAATTACGCGACGGTGAAGAAGTTTTATCGCGAACCTGAGTTCATTCGACTCGAAGCGGCCAATCCACAGTTCAAACCGCTATTCATCAAGACGCCGGAAAGAATTCAGATCCAAGGTGTCGTGAAAGGCCTGATCCGAAAATATGCCGCATGAAACCAGCCACGAAAACGCACAAAATGAAGTTGAGTTTGTTGGATTTGCACTGACCGATTGCACGGTGAACATCGATAACGCGGCGGCGAAGTACTTGCGCGTGGTTCACGGTACTGCGCTCGAGCTGGCCGTGCATAATCAATTCGGCGCCGACGTCGGCGGTTTTTGGCTGTTGTCAGATCAGATCGCTCAGTTGCGCCGTCTACCTGAGTATTACTCACGAGACGAAGCACAACTGGTCGAGTTTGCGATCGAGGCTTATCTGGCAGCACAGGTTCGAGGAGTTCAGGCGCTCGTTTGAAAGTCTTTCGCGTCTTCTGTGCTTCTTTGTGGCTTGGCTTTGCAGACGACGATGAAAGCGATGCCGGTTATGATCATGGCGCCACCGATGAGTGTGCGCCAGCCGATCTCTTCGTCTAAAACGATCATTCCCAGGCTCACTGCGACCACCGGGGTAACTAACGCAATCAACATCGACTTCGTCACGTCTATGTTCAGCACCAGCCAGTAGTAAAGCAGAAACGCGATCACCGAGCCGACGACAGCTAAATAAAAAAGCGCGATGACTGCCATCGGCGTCCAATGAAAGTGCAACGGGTTACCTTCGAGTGGTATTCCAACGGCCGCAGTAACAGCAAGCCAAAGAACATCTGCCCCGCTGAGAGTATTGCCGGTTCGAGATTCTTTCCGTATGCCTTCACCAACACATTTGAATAAGCGACAAAGATCGAACTGAAAATGAGCGCCACGCAGCCAGCCAGTGCCTCACTACCCGCGACCGCAAGTTGATTCGAAAACACTACTGCGACGCCGCACACACCGAGAATCACTCCGCCAATCCTGGTCCAACTCAAACGTTCACCCGGCAAGTGAAAATGCGCAAAGACCAATCCGAACGCCGGAATCGTCGCTTGCAAGAGAGCGGCAAGACCGGACGAGATGTACTGCTCGCCCCAAAACAACAGACCATAGTTGAGTCCAAAGGCGAGAATTCCAGTGATTGCCAGCAGAATCCAATCCGCACGCGCCTTTGGCAGTTGAATCCCGCGAATTCTGATTAATGAAACGAGAATCGTGCAGGCAATGACAAACCTGATCCCGGCGAAGGTGAATGGCGGAAGGTCGGCCAGACCCAGCTTGATGAAGAGCCAGGTCGAGCCCCAGATGCCGCAGAGTACCAGCCAGACGAGACGCGCTTTCATATTTCCCATTGCCACGTATTTCTCACGCAAAGGCGCAAAGACGCAAAGAGAATTCTGGTTCCTCTTTGCGTCTTTGCGTCTTTGGGTGAGATATCCGCAGTTGGCAACTAGACCATCGGATCCGCTCGATCGAGTTTGATGATGGCAAACGTTGCTCCCTGTGGATCTGTCAAGATCGCGAAGCGTCCGACTCCGGGAATGTCCTCAGGTGCTTTCATTACGCGGCTGCCCAATCCTTTCGCTTGGTCAGTTTTCGCGTCGCAGTCGTCAACTGCAAAGTAGACGAGCCAGTGCGGCGGCATTGGTCCCATCTCAGCCGTGATTTTGTACATGCCACCGGCGGCGCGATCGCCGTTTTGAAATATCGTGTACTCGACGGGGCTGGTCGAGAGAGTTTGTCTGGTCCAACCAAAAACATTTGAATAAAACTCTCCGGCTTTCGCGCTGTCGCGTGTTCCGAGCTCGTTCCAGCAGAAAGAGTTTGGCGCGTTGTAGATCCCGGCGCCTTTGTGTTCGCGCGCCTGCCAAAGCGCGAAGACAGCGCCAGTCGGATCCTGGACTATCGACATACGACCTACTGTCATCACGTCGAATGGTGGTTGCATAAGCGTTGCGCCTTCAGCTTTTGCCTTGTCCGCGCTTTCGTCGACGTTATCGACAGAAATGTAGCTGAGCCAATGAGGTGGAATTCCCTGCGATTTCATCTGAGCATTCAACTCGTAGAGTGCGCCGACCTCTTTGTCGCCGAGCTTGAGCATTGTGTAAACGCCGTCTGGGCCCATCGAATGGTCTTCATAACTCCAGCCGAAGAGTTGCGTGTAGAAATTTTTTGCGGCCGCGCCGTCAGTCGTCCCGAGCTCAACCCAACAGAACGTACCGGGCTTGTAATTGGGTATCTCTTGCATTCGCGCTTCAGTCATTTGGATCGATCCTCCTTAATGATGGACAAGACACGGGGAGTATTCACAGATTACACAGATTGACTCTGGAAATCATCTACGTAATTCTGTGGATGGATTTAAAACGAAAAGCGCTGCCCTCAGCAAGCTGAAAGCAGCGCAATCCGTTTACCTATAGATCGCCGAAGCTCTCTATAGGTTGGCAACAAGAGCATGTACACACTCAAGTTGCCAATTTGTATCCCGAGGATCAACTGGCGGTCAGCCAATCTCCGGTCAGCACACAAATCGTTTTACCGATTGTCGCGTTCCGAAGAACGCGGTGCCGTTAGGTTTTTGTTTTGGTGGCTTTTCCTCCACCGCCGGTTACGCTCCGGCAACGAAGCTCAACTTTCGTTGAGCCGCTTTGCTCCCTTTGGCGTGTCCTTGCCTCCGGGTGCCATTCGTTTTTATTCGAATGGCTCGAGAAAGTCTCGCAACCTTCTCTAGCTGAGCCTTTCGGCTCCGATAAGGGCGTCATTAGAATCAACAGCCGCCTGTTTCTTCTCTCGCTCGGGCGTCAC
>DATFHH010000133.1:0-45753 GCA_035248565.1 Pyrinomonadaceae bacterium
CTCCGCGGCTTGCGTGCGGTACGCAAGCAGCGCCAGACCCGCGGCCGCAGTCCATGCAGGACTCTGAATGTCTTCGATCAATCCGCCGAAGCGATCTCGTTCGGGATATCCAATTCGCACCGGCGCATCAAAAACCTGTTCCGCGATCTCTGTCATGCCGTGCAGCAACGCTCCACCGCCCGTCAACACAACGCCGCTCGAGAGTTGTCGCTCCCAACCTGCGTCTTTGATCTCATCGGCAACATGCATCAACACCTCTTCAGCGCGCGGCTGAAGAATGTCGCAGAGGATCTGCCGCGAGAGTTGGCGTGGTGGACGTCCACCAACTGATGGCACATCGACGAGCTCGCCGCGTTCCATTTCGCTCAAAGCACTGCTACAGGCACAGCCAACAGTGCGCTTGATCTTTTCGGCCTCGGGAATCGGCGTGCGAAGTCCGAAAGCGATGTCGTTGGTGAAATGCGAACCACCGAGTGGAAAGACTGCCGTATGCTGAACAGCGCCGCGCTGATAGATGATCAATCCGGTAGTTTCAGCGCCGACGTCGACCAGTGCTGCGCCAAACTCTTTGTCGTCCTCAGTTAAAGATGCCTCCGCCGCGGCGAGTTGCTCCAACACCATGTCTGCCACGACCAAGCCGGCGCGGTTCACTGCGTTGATCGCGTTCTGCCGCGCAGTGACGGGACTCGTGACGATGTGTACTTTCACTGCCAGCCGCGCGCCGATCATTCCAACCGGATCGTTGATGCCGTCCTGATCGTCGACGATGAACTCCTGCGGCAGTCGATCGACGATCTCGCGTCCGGCGGGAAGTTGAATCGCACAGGCTGAGTCGATGGCGCGTCGCACATCTTCGGCGACGATCTCGCGGTCGCGACCGGAGACGGCCACGATCGCCTGCCCGTTGAAGCCAAGGATGTGCGAGCCCGCGAGATTGATCGTGACTTCCTCCGCTTCGAGCCCGCTCATTCGTTCAGCCTCTTCGACGGCTTTCTTGATCGCATCGACCGCAGCGTCAGGGTTGACGATCACTCCTTTGCGCAGACCGCGAGCCTCGGCTTCACCGATTCCGACCACTTCAAGCAGTCCGCCTTCGCCCGGCTCACCAGCGATACACGTCACCTTACTCGTGCCGATGTCGAGGCCGATCGTGTGCTGTGTACGCTTCGCCATCCGTGTTATTCCGCGGCTTAATCGTTCTTGCGTTCGCCGGTTACCAAACCAACAATCGCTCGTTTACCCTGAGAGAGATCTATGTAGCTGATGAGTGGACCGCGTGCTGTTTGCCGTTGCGCGTCGAGCACGGTCAACGCTTTGCTGAGTCGCGCAGCCTGGTCCTCTGATCCGAGTCGCACTTCGATCTGCGAATCGTCACCCGCGAGCTGCACGCGCACGTCGTGAAGATCGAGCAGGTTCACTTCACTCACACGTTCCGACAGTCCCTGCGCACCCCAATCTCGCTGCAACGCGAGAAACTTTGCGACACGCTCGCGATTCTCCGTTTGTGCGGAGGCGTTGTCGTCTTCATTCCAGCCACGCAAAAAGAACGGCGGCATCTGATCGGTCGGCGACATTTCACCGAGATAGACTGCATCCTGGTCGACCCAGATGAACCGGCCCGCCGAAGTTCTCACCACTGCTTTTGGTTCCCGTTCAGTTATGCGAACTCGAATGCCGTCAGGCAAAACACGACTGACTATGGCAGTGCGGACCCACGGCAATCGCTCGACGTGCTTGCTCAGCGCTGTAAGATCAGCGCGCCAAACGCCGGTTTGACTAACATCTCGGCGCACAACCGTCTCAATGTCATCAAGAGAAGCGCGTGCAGCACCACGCGTCTCAATGGCGCGGACTTGAAAGAAGCTCGCCGATGCAGCTGCACGATAAGCGACGACAACGATCGTGGCGATTATTGCGATCACGCCGATCCGCAACGCGAGCGGAACGTAGCCGAGCAGCGACTTGAGACGCGCGCCAATCGTCTCAGCAGACTCGCGACGCGCAGGCTTCTGTCTTCGATTCCCAACCTTTTGCACCATGACTGGCTCTCTCAAGGCTCACTGCTCCTTTCTGTAGATCCATCCACAGATTTCGCAGATTTTTCTTCTGTGTAATCTGTGGATGGCTTTGCTCTCCAAAGCTCGACCTCGTATTCCAATTCAATCCCCTGCTCGCGTCGCACGCGTTCGCGAATCTCTTCCGCCAGCGCCAACGCATCTTCCGCGCGCGCATTCTCGCCTTCAGTAACGATGAAGTTCGCATGCACCGGCGAAACGATCGCGCTGCCGCGCCGCTCTCCTTTCATTCCGAGGTCGTCGATGATCTTGCCTGTGCCGACAGTGCCCGCCGGTGGGTTCTTAAAGAAACAACCGGCGGAACGTGAGCCGTGCGGTTGACTGGCGAGTCGTCGCGCCTTCGCATCGTCCATGCGCGCCTTGATGCCTTCCGGATCGTCATGTTCAAGACGCAGCGTTGCGCCCAGCAACAGTTCACCTTCTTTGAACGAAGTGTGACGATAGTTCCACTGAATGCTGCTACCAGGGATCTCAACCACTTTTCCTTCGCGCGCGATGCGCACTTTCTCAGTGACTGTGCCGATCTCGTGGCCATACGCGCCGGCGTTCATCCAAAGCGCGCCGCCAACCGTGCCGGGAATGCCGCCGAGACCTTCGATTCCGGAGAGGCCCGCGCGAGCGACGTCGATGCAGAGTCGCGGCAGCGAATAACCGGCGCTCACTGAAACCAGTTCGCCGTCGATATGCACCTCGCCTTTCATGTTGCTCAAGTTCAGGACCAGGTAATGATGATCGCCGTCGTCAGCCAACACGTTGCTGCCGGAACCGAGTGGCCGCCAGCCGATGCCGGCCTGGTCCAATCCATGGACCAACGCCGCTGCTTGCTCTTCTGTCTCCGGAGTGATGACCCAATCGATCGCGCCGCCGACGCGCAGACTCGTCAACTCGGCAAAGCGTCGTCCACGCTCAGCACGCAAACCCAGTTTGGCGGCAATCTCCTCGATCATCCTTTTAGTCCGCGGCTAATTGTTCCCTCAACAAAAACAGCAACTGATCACTCACGCGATTTACCGTGCCTGCGCCCAGGGTCAACACCAGATCACCCGGCTGCACGTGTTCACGCAAAACTGAAGCGGCGTTGTCCAACGCGCCTACATAATTTGCGTCCTTGTGACCGAACCGTTTGATCGCCGCCGTCAACGCTTCAGCAGTGACGCCTTCGATCGGATCTTCGCTCGCTGCATAAATGTCGGTGATGAACAGCACGTCGGCGTTGTTGAATGAACGCGCAAACTCCTGCATCAGATCGTGAGTGCGCGTGTAGCGATGTGGCTGAAACAGCACGACGATTCGACGTCCGCCGGAGCCGAGCTTCGCCGCCGCAAGCGTGGCCCGGATCTCGGTGGGATGATGTCCGTAGTCGTCCACTACCAGTACGTCATTGACTTCGCCCTTGGCTTGAAACCTGCGACCCGCGCCAGTGAACCTGTGCAGCCCTTCAACAATCTTTTCGAACGGCACTTCCAGTTCAAATCCGACTGCAATAGCCGCCAGCGCGTTGTAAACGTTGTGCACACCGGGGACGCGCAACACCATCTCGCCCATCACGTCCGTTCCGCGCCACACAGTGAACGACGAGCCGAAGTTGTTGTCGTGACGAATTCCGTGCGCGGAAACATCTGCTTGTGCGCTCAAGCCGTAGGTCATGCGCCGGCGTTCGAGTAACGGGATGATCGCCTGCACGTTTGGATCGTCGAGACACAGAACCGATGAACCGTAGAACGGTACCTTGTTGACGAAGTTCGCGAAACAGGTCCGCACGTCGTCCATGTCGTGGTAGTAGTCCATATGTTCGCGATCGATGTTTGTCACGACGGCGATCGTCGGCGTCAACATCAGAAACGATCGATCACTTTCATCGGCTTCGACGACCATCAAGTCGCTCGTTCCGAGATGCGCATTGGATCCGAAGGCGCCAACAACACCACCGACGACCATCGTCGGATCGAGTCCGGCATGGCCCAACACTGTGGCTACCATCGAAGTCGTCGTCGTCTTGCCGTGCGAGCCGGCGACAGCGACTGTGTGTGGCTTGAGTCGCATCAATTCGGCGAGCATTTCGGCACGTGGGATCACAGGGATTGAACGGCGGTGCGCTTCGGCGACTTCAGGATTGTCGTCGCGCACGGCGGTGGAGCGCACGACGACGTGTGGATGCCCGACGTTCTCAGTTGAATGACCTTCAAAGATCTCAACACCCATCTGTTGCAGGCGATCGGTGACGCTCGAACGTTTCAGATCGGAGCCGGAGACGCGGAAGCCGAGATTGACAAGCACCTCGGCAATTCCGGACATTCCGATGCCGCCGATGCCTACGAAATGAACGTGTTGGATCCTCCGAAACATTCTCTTATCTTTTAGCCACAAAAAGGCACATAATTCACAAAAGATATTTTCAATATGCGCGCATAAAACTGGTTAGTTTTGTGCTTTTTGTGCCTTTTTGTGGCTAAGCTCTTCAATCATATCCACGGCGGCCGCGGCCGCATCGCCATGCGCCAATTTTCGACTCGCCTCTTCCATGCGATTCAACTCATCTGGCGCTTTAACGAGTCTTTCAATCTCGGCTACCAGCCTTTCGTGGCTCAACTCATGCTGCAGGATCATTCGTGCGGCGCCTGCCGACTGCAAAGCCTCAGCATTCTTCCGCTGATGATCGTCAGCGGCCTGCGGAAACGGGACCATGATCGACGCCTTACCCGCCGCGATCAGCTCCGCCGTCGTCGTAGCTCCAGCGCGACAAAGCACGAGATCCGCTTCCGCAAAATCCGCGACCATGTTGTCAATATAACTACGCACCTCAGCGCGTTCACTCCAACTCAGAGCGTTGTAAACCGTCTGCACCTTTTCAAAATCAGCAGCGCCGGTCTGATGCTTGATACGCAACATCACAGGCAGCTCTTTCAACTTCGGCAACGCTCCCACCATCGCATCGTTTATCGCGCGCGCCCCCTGTGAGCCACCAAAAACCAGCAACGAAAACTTGCCTGCCTCGCGCTGCTTGCGAGGTATTTCAAAAAACTCTCGTCTCACCGGATTGCCAGTCACTTTCGCCTTGCCACGAAAGTAGCGCAGCGACTGCTCGAACGATACTGCCGCACGATCCACAAAGCGTGCGAGCATGCGATTGGTCCAACCCGGCAGAGCATTTGACTCCATCACCAGCGTCGGCACTTTAGTGAGTGCGGCAGTCAGTACCACCGGCCCCGAGACATAACCGCCCGCGCCGACAACCACGTCCGGCCGAAACTGTCGCAATAGTCTTCGCGTGGCCACAAAACTTCGCGGCAGCACCGCGAGTCCTTTTACACGCGCGCCGAGACTCACATTCTTTAGCCCGGCACTTTCAATGAGCGATAACTCAAAACCTGCCTGTGGCACTAATCGCGTTTCGAGTCCACGCGCGGTGCCGACGAAATGCACCTTCGAATTCGAATCGCGCCGCATGATCTCCTGCGCCACTGCGATTCCAGGATAAATGTGTCCGCCAGTGCCGCCGGCTGCGATCAGCACGTTCATTGGCGATTGCTGATCCCTCCGCTCGCGTGCTGCGAAACGTTGAGCAGAATGCCGACGGCTGCGAGCGTCGGCACCAGCGACGATCCGCCGTACGAAATAAACGGAAGCGGTATTCCCTTGGTCGGCACCAGCGACAGCACGACGCTAATATTAAAGAGCGCCTGCGCGACGATGCTCGTGACGATTCCAAGACTCAGCAACATTCCAAACCTGTCCGGCGCCAACAAAGCCGTGCGAATACCACGCCACAGAAAAAGTGCAAACACAGCAATCACTGCGAGTGCTCCAACCAATCCCAACTCCTCACCCACGACTGCGAAGATAAAATCAGAGTGCGCGAAAGGAAGAAACAACATCTTCTGCTTGCCTTGAGCGAAGCCAAGACCGTTGGTGCCGCCCGATCCAATCGCGATCAACGATTGCACCACTTGAAAGCCAGCGCCTTGCTGGTCGGCCCACGGATCGAGAAACGTGATCAGACGTTGCAAGCGCCACGGCACGAAGATCAGCAATCCCGCAGCGACGATCAGCGCAGGAGCAGCAGCCATCGCCAGGTGAAGCACACGCGCGCCGGCGGCGTAAATCATTACTGTAAAGATCAACGCCAGCATCATCGCGGTGCCAAAATCAGGTTCGACAACGACCAGCGCGGCAAGCCATCCAGTGACGAGACCGCACGGAACAAACGTGCGCCAAAAGTCTCCTTCTTCACCAGCACGCTTCTCGAGGAAGTAAGCGAGAAAAACGATCAGCGAGAGTTTCGAGATCTCGGATGGTTGCAGTGAGAAGCCAGGAAACTTCAGCCAGCGATGCGCGCCGTTGGTGCTGCTAAAAGCAAACACTCCCATCAGACCGACCGTTGAAAGAAGCAACAGAGCGTAGACGATGCGACGGTTCTTCAGTTGTTGATAGTTGAATTGCATCGCCAGCAGCATCACGAAGAAGCCGATCGCTACCCACGCGCCTTGCTTGATCACATAGTAGAACTGATTGCCGTTCTCCTTTTCTGCGATGAGTGCGGACGCGCTGTAGACCATGACGACGCCGAAGAGCGCGAGCCCTGTCGTCGCGGCGAACAGCCATTTGTCTGGTGCAAGTTTCCGAGCCATATTAGAGCCATCCACAGATTACGCAGATTGATCCAGGTTATCTGCGTAATCTGTGGATTGCCTTCTTAAATACTATCCCGCGGTGTTCGAAGCTTTCGAACATGTCGAAGCTGGCACACGCGGGCGCGAGCAAGACTATGTCGCCTTTCTCCGCGGCGTTGAACGAGCGCATCACTGCATCTTCCATATCCGACGCGCGTTCCGACGGCGCGCTGTCTCCCAATTCGTTCGCGATCGTCTCCGCGTCCTCGCCGATCAGCACGAGCTTTCTTACTCTCGCGTGCACGAGCGGTTCGAGCGGAGCGTAAGGAGCTTTCTTTCCGCGACCACCGAGAATCAAAACGATCTTTCCTGGCTCATGCGCGAATGCCTCGAGCGCTTTCAACGTCGCATCAACGCTCGTGGCCTTCGAGTCGTTGTAGAACTTCACGCCCTCGATCTCTGCGACGAACTCCAGCCGGTGCTCGACCGGATCAAATCGTCTTACTGTCGCGCTCATCGACTCAATAGCAGCCCCCGCAGCAATGCCGACGGCGAATGCAGCCGCAACGTTCTCGACGTTGTGCATGCCACGCAATTTCATCTCACCAACATTCAGCAGTGGCTGGCCGCGAAAAACCAGCTCACGACCTCGCAAAAACACTCCGTTGTCGAGCTCCTGCTTGACACTGAACTTCATCACTTTCGCGCGCAGCCCGCTTTCCCACGACGACACCGTCGGATCGTCAGCATTCAGCACCGCGACATCCTCAGCCGTCTGATTCATGAAGATGCGATGCTTCGCTGCTGCGTAATCGTTGAAAGTCTCGTAGCGATCCATGTGGTTCGGCGTCACGTTCAAAACAACTGCGATCGACGGATGAAAGGTCTTGATCGTTTCCAATTGAAAGCTCGACAACTCCGCGACTGTCCAACCATCGTCACGAGAAGTCTCAATCATCGAGATCAACGGCTTACCGATGTTGCCGCCGACCTGCACCGCCAAACCCGCCTCGCGCAGCAACTCACCGATCAGGGAAGTCGTCGTCGTCTTGCCATTGCTGCCGGTGATGCCGATGATCCGTCCTTTCAAAAATCGAGAAGCCAGTTCGACCTCGCCGATGACTTCTGCGCCCGCGCGCTCTGCGTAACGAATCGGTATGATGTTCGCCGGCACTCCCGGACTAACAACAACCAGATCCAGTTGATCGAGCAGCCAACTCGGCGGCTCACCCGGCAACAAGCCAACGCCTGATTCTTTCAAGGCCAACGCTTCGGCAGTCCATTGCTCGATCGGCTTCTTGTCAGTGAGCGCGACTGTCGCGCCCTCGGCCAACAGAAATCGCGCCGCAGCAATGCCGCTCCGCGCGGCACCGATTATCAAAACTTTTTCGCCACGAAGAAGCACAAAATATTTATCGAAGTTTCAGTGTTGATAGGCTTAGCAGCGCGAATAGGATTGCTAATATTAAGAAGCGAAAGACGATCTTCGACTCCTTCCAATCCTGCATCTCAAAATGGTGATGCAACGGTGTCATCTTGAATAGACGTCTTCCGGTGCCCGTCGTGCGCCTCGTCATTTTGAAGACGCTCACCTGCAACATCACCGACATTGCCTCAATCACAAATACGCCGCCCACCATCAACAACATGAACTCCTGTTTCGTCAGCACCGCGACCGTTCCCATTGCGCCGCCGATCGCTAGGCTGCCAACGTCGCCCATGAAGACTTGCGCCGGTGGCGCATTGAACCAGAGGAAGCCGAGACTTGCGCCGGCCATCGCTCCGCAGAACACCGTCAACTCCGCCGCTTCCGGCCGGTGTGTCAGTTCGAGGTAACTGGCCCAACGAGCGTCGCTGCTGAGGTAAGTGAAGCCAGTCAACGCGGTCATCGCGATAAACGTGACGCTGATCGCGAGACCATCCAAGCCGTCCGTCAGATTCACCGCATTCGACGATCCCAAAAGCACCACTACGATCAGGATCAGATAAACGTAAGGACCAATAAAACTCTTGCCGAACGGATCGGCGGTCTGTTTGAAAAATGGAATGCTGAAGTTCCACGAATAACCAGCACCGCCCATGAACCTAGTCGAGAGGTAAAGCACTGCCCAAACACCGACTGCGACCAGCAGTTGGGCCAACAGCTTTTGTCGCGCGGTTAATCCGAGACTGCGCTGTTTCGCCATCTTCGAATAGTCGTCGACAAAACCGATAGCGGCGAAGAGCAGCGTCGTGATCATTGCCGTCCAGACGTAAATACTCGAGAGCCGCGCCCACAGAAGAGTCGAGATCAAAACCGAACCGACGATCAGCACTCCGCCCATCGTAGGAGTACCGCGCTTGACCTGATGCTCCTTCGGTCCTTCTTCGCGAATCTGCTGGCCGACGTTCCATCTTTTCAACGCGTCGATCAGCTTGCCGCCGAAGAAGAGTGAGATCAGCAATGCGGTGATCGTCGCGTAAGCAGTGCGAAAGGTGACGTACTGGAAGACGTTGAGGGCCTTTACCAGATACCAATCCTTGTCCTTGAAGTGGGCGTAAAGGAGTTCGTAAAGGAAGTAGTAGATCATCCGTCAAATCCGTGTTATCTGCGGCCGATGTCTTCGCCTGCCAACGGAAAATGCTCCCGCAACGCTTTGACGATCTTGTCCGTCGCTACACCGCGCGAGCCTTTTACCAAAATCAAATCGCCTTCTTTCGCTTCTTTGATCAACTCGGCGGCCGCTTCGTCGGAAGACTCGAAAAACCGTGCCGCTGTAAGTCCTGCCTCGTTTGCTCCGACGACGAACTCTTTCGCAAGCCCGCGAATGCCCCAAAGCAGGTTGACGCCGCTCGCCGCGATCTCTGTTCCCACTTCACGATGTAACGAGACTTCATCGGGCCCCAACTCAAGCATCTCTCCGGCGATCACCACCAGTCGCTTCCGCCGCTCTTTCGCTTCCACCATCGTGCGCACCATGTTCAATAACGATCGCGGATTCGAGTTGTAAGAGTCGTCGATGACTGTAAACCCCGCCGCAAAGTCGAAAACTTCACCGCGCATCTTTGGCGGCTGCGCCGTCTTCAACGCTCTCGCGATCTCTTCGGGCGGAATCGAAAAAGCCGTACCGACCGCCGAGGCCGCCAGCGCATTGCTCAGATTGTGACGACCACTCATCGCCAAGGACGCTCGCGCCTCCCCCAACGGCGTGCGCAAACGAAAGTCAATTCTGCCTAACGAGTCGGTGTTGATCTCCGTTGCGGTAATGTCTGCAACGTTGTCGATGCCAAACGTCAGCGTCTTGCCGCTGTGCTTGTCACGCATCTCCATAACTAACCGATCGTCGGCGTTGAGAATCGCGGTGCCTTCCGGTTTCAGTCCCTCGATCAGTTCCGCCTTCGCGGCTGCGATGTTTTCGATCGTGCCGAGATACTCAAGATGGACCGGCGCGACCATCAATTCCACCGCAACGTCCGGCGGCGTGATCCGGCACAAACGCTCAATCTCATGCGTGGGCGACGACATGCCCATCTCCAACACTGCGAGATCGTATTGATCCGGCGAGTGACCGTCGCTGACCATTCGCAAAACCGATAACGGCAGCCCGAGGCCGTTGTTGTAGTTGCGCTCACTCTTCAAAACACGATGACCCGCATTTTGCAGAACGTGCGCCGTCAACTCTTTCGCCGTCGTCTTTCCTGCGCTGCCGGTAATCGCTACAACAGGTTTGCCCCAAGCGGTGTACACACGATGCGCGAGCTGCTGTAACGCTGCGATTGCGTCATCAACCAACAACAAGCGATCTTTCAGCTTCTCGAGTTCGGCATCACCGCTGACTCGATCAGCGCGCGCCACTGCCGCAATTGCACCACGCGCGAACGCGTCGCCGATGAATCGATGCGCGTCGACAAATTCACCATTAAACCCGGCGCGGGCGTAGTCCTTTTGTGAGAGAGCAAAGAACAGTTCGCCCGCGCCTACGGAGCGGGAGTCAATCGAATAATCTTTTATGTGTTTGTCAAACATCTCGGCGCTGACGCTGGTGGCATCCGCGCCCATCAAATCCGCTGCCTCTCGAACATTCACGTTATTACAGCCTCTTCCCGCTGGATCGATTCCTCTTCGTTCGCTGTCCTTACTGGTTCGAGCAGGCACTCGACCAATCTCGAAAGTGAGCTCTGGCTCATCGAAACGTTTGCCAGGACTTCGGCATAACTGCCAACAAGCGTGCTGGCCAGACTGGCGTCACCATTCGAGCCATCTTTTGGGGGATGACATTGCGCCCGGAGGGTTGAACGCTGGCTGCGTAGTCGTTTTCTGCAGTCAGCAATGCCGTAGTTTACGTCATCTTCAAGAGTTTCTTCATCTGTTGGGTGCATAGGGGCCTCTTCGAATCGAGCGTCTCTTTGGAGTGCGGCGGCCTGGCGCCGCTTTGTTATCGAACGGGCCTGATCGAGGCCAAAGCGGCGTCAGGCCGCCGCACTCCAAGGAGGTTCCTTATTGCGACCTGCCAAAATCAATGTAGACAAGTTGACCGGTACTGACTTCCGTACCGGCCGAGGGATTTTGTTTCAGGACCCTGCCCTCGCCACGCGCTTCCACCTGCAAGCCCAGTTGCGCGCACGTCCGGGCCACATCGCGCACGCTGCGTCCACGTAAGTCAGGCATCAACATCGCCCTCTTCGTCGCAACAGCGTAAACAACTTCTCCTTCTCGTCCGCCGTTGTTATCCACAGTCGGCAATGTGGCTCTCCGCTGCTGCTCACTCGCTGCCTGTTCTTCCCGCAGTTTTTCCGAGCGTTCCGGATCAACTTGCGCGATCAGCTCGGGTACTGACTTCGTCTCGATGTCAGGCATGACGCCGAGACTCGGCAGGATCTGTTCGGCGATTTCACGAAACACAGGCGCAGCAACGTCACCGCCGTGATACGCGCCGGCCGGCTCGTCGATAACCACGATGATCACAATCTGCGGATTACTCGCCGGAGCGAAACCGACAAACGATCCGACGAACTTAGTAGACGAATAGGCATGCGTCTTCGGATCGATCTTTTGCGCAGTTCCTGTCTTGCCCGCCGCTGAGTAGCCATCCAACTGCGCCTTCTTCGCTGTTCCGTTCAGCGTCACTCCTTCGAGCATGCCTCGCAGCGTGATTGCTGTTTCCGCACTAAGCACGCGATGCTGTTCCGGTTCAGCACGATAGACCACAGTGCCGTCAGCGTTGCGAATTTCGCGAATCAGATGTGGGGCAATTCGAACGCCATCATTTGCGAGCGCACCAAACGCTGTGACCATCTGCAGCGGCGTAACGCCAACTTCCTGGCCCATAGCGATCGAGCCAATCGACGATGGTTGCCAGCGTTCCACCTTGCGCAGGATTCCCGCAGTCTCGCCCGGCAACTCGATTCCTGTTCGCGAACCAAAGCCGAAACGCGTGATGTAGTCGTACATCCCTTCGTCGCCGACTCTCATACCTAATTTGATCGCAGCGACGTTGCTCGACTTCGCCAAAGCCTCAGCGATCGTCAGTGTGCCAAACCGCTTGTGATCGTGAACGATGCGGCCGTTTACATTGATCGCGCCCATCTGACAATCTATTCGATCCTCGGGTTTCGCGAGCTTCTTCTCGATCGCGGCCGAGAAAGCGACGATCTTGAAAGTTGAGCCTGGCTCGTAAATATTTTGCAGCGCCCAATTGGATCTCGTCTCGGGTTTGGCTTCGGCTACTCTGTTCGGATCGAACGTCGGTGCATTCGCGAGCGCCAGGATCTCTCCATTGCGCGGATCGAGCACGATCGCCGTGCCCGATTTGGCTCGTGAGTTTTGGACCGCGGTTTGTAACGCTTGTTCCGCCTGATACTGGATCGACTGATCGATTGTCAGGACCACTGTCTCGCCCTGCTTCGAAGCAATCTCATAACTCTCGTACGGTTTGCCTTTCGCATCTTTCTCGAGAAACAGCCGGCCGGGTTCACCGGAGATCTTTGTGTTGTAAGACTGTTCGACGCCACCGAGGCCTTGGCCGTCGAGTCCAACGTATCCGAGCACATGCGCCGCGAGTGAGCCATTTGGATAGAAACGTTTCGGCTCGAGTCGCGTTTGAATACCGGGAAGATTCATCGCGACGATCTTGCTCGCCTGATCTGCGTCGAGACGACGTGCTACCCAGATGAATCTTCGATTGTCGGCCTGAGCTTCGCGAAACTCGTCGACGACTTCCGACTGTTTCCTGCCAAGCGCCTGCGCCAGTTGCTGTGCAGTGCGATCCAACATCTCAGCATCGAGACCTTCCGGATCGAAAAACAGTGAAACCGTTTGCACGCTGCGAGCGAGCTGGCGTCCTTGTCTATCCAACAACTCACCGCGCTGCGGGCTGGTTTCGATTGAGTTTTGCTGTTGTTGCCGTGCGCGGCTGGCGAGACTTTCGTATTGCGAGAATTGGAGATAGACCAGTCGGGCGCAAACTACGAGCATCCAGAAACCAATAAAAGCCGCGACATAAAGCGTGCGGCCTGATGAAACATCCGGTCTGGATTTTGATCGAGCAACGAGGCGAGCAAACATCTCTTCCCTGATCAGTGTTTATCCGTGTGAATCTGTGGCTTATTTCCGATCTGTCCTGCTGTTGCCGGTCTCAAGCCGAGCCGGCGCGCTGCGGGTTCGAGTTTGTCAGGCGCCGTTGCGCGTTCCTTTTCGAGGGCGAGTCGCTGATTCTCTTCGATCAGTTGCTTACGCTCGTTTCGCAACGTCTCGTTTTGATAGCCGTACTGCACGGCGGCAAAGTGCTGCTTGGCTGCAAAGACAAATCCACCAGCCATTACCAAACCACAGAACAACAACAGCGCGAGTCGTGACAAAGCCGTGGTGTCGCGACTGCGACGAACTTTTGCGTTTTGCTGGTATTCGGGGAATCTTTTCATGTTGATTGATTTAGCACCTCCTTGGAGTGCGGCGGCCTGCCGCCGCTTTATTATCGAAATAGCTTCATCGAGGCCAAAGCGGCGCCAGGCCGCCGCACTCCAAGGAGGTGCTAAAGTTTTCTGCACGCACGAAGCTTTGCGCTGCGTGCTCGCGGATTCTCCTCGACCTCGCGAGCGCCTGGAATTACCGGACGCGGCGTCAATGCTTCAACTGCTTTGCGTGCGCCGCACGAGCAAACCGGCAAACGAGGCGGACATTGACAGTGGCCCGAGAGTCTTCTCAGTTCTCGCTTGAGGATGCGATCCTCAAGTGAATGAAAACTGATTCCCACAAACCGGCCACCGGGGATTAAAAGATCGACTGCTGTCTCAACAAATTCTCCTAACCCTTCAAGTTCGTGATTTACGGCGATACGCAATGCCTGGAAAGTGCGAGTCGCCGGATGAATCTGATCCCGCTTGTGACGCCCACCGACAAGCTCTACTAACTCCGCTGTGGTAGTGATCGGCTTTCCTTGTTCGCGACGTTCGACGATACGACGAGCTATACGTCGTGAGTGTCGTTCTTCGCCGTATTCGAAAATGATTCTGGCAATTTCCGCTTCCGGAAGTTGCTGTAGAAGATCGGCTGCGGTAGGTCCGCTGGTTGGATCCATCCGCATATCCAACGGAGCATCGAAACGAAAACTAAACCCGCGTTCGGGCGAATCAAACTGCAAGGAAGAGACACCAAGATCGACCAGAATGCCGTTTGGATCGCGCTCGTTCGCTTCTTGCAGCACCTGGGCGATGGCGCGAAAGTTGGCATGGACCGCGCGGAACCTTTCTCCGAAAGACGCCAGCCGTTGTCGGGAGTAAGCAAGCGCCGCAGGGTCGAGATCCATTCCGAGCACGCAAGTGTCACTGGAAGATTTCAGAATTGCTTCGCTGTGTCCACCAAGTCCAACCGTGCAATCTATAAAGAGACCACCTCGCTCAGGAGCGAGGAACTTCAAAGTCTCTTCCAGCAGCACGGGGCGATGGGGCGCGCCCATGCCCCCCAAAGGCGCAGCCATCACCACCGCCCCGTGATCTCGTTCAAAGATCTCTCGAACCCTGTGCTTTGTTCTTTGTGCTTTGTTCTTTGCCTTGCTTTTCACAAAGTACAAAGTACCAAGTACAAAGCACTAAATGCCAAGTCTTGCAATCGCCGCCTCGTCTTCTTCCGTATATGGATCGGCCAGCATGCGAGCTTTGAACTTGTCGAGTTCCCAAACTTCCAGGTAGGTCAGGTAGCCCAGTACCGCTACGTCACCAATCACTTCCGCACTCTTGCGCAGCAGTGGATGAATCAACAGACGACCTTGCCCGTCGATCGTGGCTTGCTGACCGTAGTAGTTCGTTCTATCAAGGAACTTTCGCCGCGCGGGATCCATCGATGGCAGCAGTGAAAGTCGCTGTTCGATCGACTCCCATTCCGGCAACGGGTAAATACGAACGCAATCACCTGTCAGGCTGGTGATGTAGAATTCTTTGCCGTGCTTCTCTTCAATCAGGCGCCTGAATTCAGTCGGGACTTTCAGACGGCCTTTGACATCAATTCGCGCCGTGTAGTTTCCTCGCAGCATAGTTTCTGACCTGACGAGAGTGCTTTGATGGGTGGCCCAAAGGAAAAGCGTTGCTGATGATCGGTGTTGCTACGAGGTTGGACCCACTTCCGACCACTTTTGACCACCCAATGCCGGATACTACGCTGCGGGGCAGATCGTGTCAATAGATCGGTTTACTCTTGCTGATCGCCTATTGTCGGCCTTTTGGGCCACGGATTTACGCGGATTTTTTGCGGATTACTTTCTTGATCGGTCTCGATCCGTGTAATCTGTGGCTCAATAGACCAAATGACATCGATTCTCCTGTTTGGGTTACTGGCTGCGGGCGCGAACGTCCTCGGCGGGCTGGTTCTGGTGAAATCAGGCGCTCACCGCCTCGGCGAGCGTTTCTTGAAATACCTCGTCGCCATCGGCGCCGGCTTTATGCTTGCTGCCATCTTCATCGAGATTCTTCCTGAAACTGTAAGCATCTGGACGAGGAACTCGCCGGGCGAGTCGCCCGCAGAGGCCGTCGCAGGCGCGATGGCGCTCCTGCTTATTGGTTATCTATCGATTCAGTTCTTCGAACATACACTCGCGCCTCACTTTCACTTCGGCGCCGAGACACATCCTGAATCTTTCATGCGGCCGTCAGCGGCTTACACGGCCGTCGGTGGTCTTTGCATTCACACATTCTTCGACGGTGTTTCGATTGCTTCCGCTTTTCTGGTGAACTTCAAAGTCGGTGTGCTGGTCTTTATCGCGATTTTGCTGCACAAAATGCCCGAAGGCTTCACCGTGGCATCAATCATGCTAGCTTCCGGGCGTTCTACAACGAAGGCTTTGGTTGCGACAGCCGGGATCGGCATCGCAACTCTCGCAGGCGTAATCGGTGTCGCATTGCTCGATGTGCGGACCACCAACGCGGTCAGTTATGCGTTGCCGTTTTCCGCAGGCGTCACTCTCTACGTGGCTGCAAGTGACCTGATCCCCGAAGTGAATCACAAAGAAGAACGAAACCCCACGGTATCGATCGTCGTTTTTGGAGGAGTCGCCCTGTTCTATCTGTTACACAGACTGATCGAGGGTTAGCTTTGACGAGAATTCGCCATTGCATCTGCGCTTGAGAAAATTCAATTCGATCCGGCTTGGCACTGGGCTCCTGGTTTTGATCTTCGCGTTGGCGCTGTCAGCCGGCGAAGTAAGCGCACAGACAACTCCGCAGTCACCAGTTCCTCTTCCTTCTCCGTTCACTCCGATCGTCGACAATGCGAACGTCATCGACGCCGCGACGCGGCAGCGTCTGGAGTCGATCTACTTAAACCTGAAAGAACGCGGCGACATCGAGTATGCAGTTCTGACGGTTGACACGACCGGCGATCTAGACATATTCGACTTTTCACTGCGTGTCGCGCGTGGTTGGGGCATTGGACCAAAAGAAGGCGAGCAAGCGGGCTTTCTCCTGGTGGTCGCGATTCAAGATCGAAAGTATTTCACACAGGTGAGCCGCCATCTCGAAGGCGATCTACCGGACGGACTCGTGGGTCAGATTCAACGCGAACGACTGGTGCCGGCCTTCAGGCAACAGAATTACAGCAAAGGAATACTCGATACGATTCAGGCCTACGTGGCGACACTCGCTGCAAAGCGTGGTTTCAGTATTGAAGGTATCGATCAACGTTTGGCATACCGTGAAAGACCTCCCGACACTGAAGAGGACCGCAATCAAAAAGGTCTCGGCAATCTCTGCATCGGAATATTTTTCTTTCTTTTCGTCATGGCGTTGATCTTTTCCGCTTCACGCAGACGCGGCGGCGGTGGTGGTTGTTTGCAGGCGCTGCTGTGGGGAATGTTGTTTAGTAATTTGACTGGCCCACGACGTCCAGGTGGCTGGAGTAGCGGAGGATTCGGCGGCGGCGGATTTGGCGGTGGCGGCGGTGGTTTTGGAGGAGGTTTTGGTGGCGGCGGTGGTTTTGGAGGAGGAGGTTCCGGAGGAAGCTGGTAACAATCCGTGTTATCCGCAAAATCCGCGGCTAAAAATTTGTTAGTATCGAGTTATGGTTAAAACTGCAGTACAGGAAGCTCTCAACGGGCTCGTCGAGGATCTACGCGCGACGCACGGAGCTAATCTCGCTTCAGTGGTCCTCTACGGCTCTGCTGCCGCCGGCGATCACATCGAATTGCGCTCGGACTACAACATACTCATCGCTCTCAATCGCATCACACCGGAAGACCTGCGCCAGGCACAGCCGCCGATGCGCGAATGGCAACGCCTGGGCCATCCGTTACCGGTTTATTTCACCGTCGAGGAACTCTCAGACGCCGCCGACGTATTTCCGATCGAGTTTCATCAGATGGCACACGCGCGCATTGTTCTTTACGGTCACGATCCTTTCGAGTTTGTAAAACTCTCGAACGCTAACTTGCGTCATCAGGCTGAGTATGAGCTGCGAAGCAAGTTGATTCAGTTGCGTCGTCTTTATATCCCGGCTTCAGTTTCGATCGAAAAGTTGTGCGACTTGATGAGCGATAGCTTGTCGAGCTTTGCTGCGCTGTTCCGGGCAGTGCTGATGTTGCATGGCGAGGAGGCACCGATAGCAAAACCCGATTGCGTGCGCGCAACGGCAAGACTACTGAAGCTCGACCCGACACCCTTCGAAAAGATTTTTGAGTTTCGCGCCAGCGACAAGCTTCCCTCCTCCGAGAAAGAGGCGAACGAGATATTCGGCGCGTACTTATCGCAGATTGATCAGGTTGTTGAAGCAGTTGATCAACTTGAAACGGCAACACAGTAACTTACAGAGGGAGATTGTGAGATGAAGACGCGAAGACTGATGATCCTTTTCGGCATTGTGCTCCTTTCGTTTTCCGCCAGCGGTTGCGGTTACAACACGCTGACGACAAAACACGAGAACGTAAAAGCAAAATGGTCCGGTGTGGAGACTCAACTACAACGTCGCGGTGATCTGTTAAATAACCTTGCCGAGTCGGCCAAGATGGCAGGAGTTCAGGAGCAGGAAGTCTTCGGCACAATCGCAAAGGCGCGTTCGCAACTGTTGAATGCAACGAATCAGGCGCCACAAGGCGAAGGCGGCGACAAGTCGCCTGAGCAGAAGCAGGCTGTGATCGATGCCGCGAACAGTTTTGGCGCAACTGTGGGTCGTCTCCTGGTGCTTCAGGAGGCATATCCAAATCTCAAGTCAAACGAAAACTTTTTGAAGTTACAGGATGAAGTTGCAGGGACTGAGAACCGCGTCGCGACGGCGCGCAACGACTACAACGGCGCCGTGCAGGACTACAACACGACGCGCGCGCGTTTTCCGACGGTGATTTCCGCGAAGCTGTTTGGATTTAAAGAGGAGCCTTACTTCAAGGCCGAGGAAGGCGCGAAAGAGGTTCCGAAACTCAACGCGAACACCTTAAGGTCAGGTCAGAAGTAACACGGCTAAAAACCTCTGGAGCTACACATTGCGCAGTGGTCACAGGGTTTTCCACCCGGTTCGAGACTGCACTGTTTCTCGTTTTGAAAGAAGTCGACTAGCTCTGAAACAGTCGCCTCTTCAACACCGAATCGCTCGAGACTCGGATGCCACGGCGAGTGCACACGCGGAGCAACGGTCACTTTCGATTCGATCTGCGCCAGTCGATTTTGCAGTTCATTGAGAGTCGCGCGCATTGCAGCCAGTTCCGCGCCAATATCAGTCGTGCGGCTCTCAGACGAAGCAGGACTCGCGCCCACGCGCCGCGCGATCCTCTCCGCCAACACTCTCGCCTGGTCTTCCATTAAGCCTCTAACAGATCGATCCGATCCACCACGCCAACAATCGCCGAATCGATCGCTGCACCTGCCTTGCCGGTCGCCGCAGTCGAAGCGCTCCAACCTTCCTGAACGATCAGCACCGTATCGCCGACTCCGGCATCAACTGAATCCAGCGCCAGCACAGAATAGCTCGTCTCTTCACCTTCGAGCGTGATCTGCTGGCACAACATCACGCGCGCATTCTCGTAGCGATGGTTCTTCTGCGTGGCGACGATATTTCCGACTACGCGTGCAAGAATCATCTTGTTACGTGCTGCTCAGAATCAACAATGCCGACGATCGTGCAATCTGTCGGCGTGTCTTCCCGTTTGAACGGAAAACTCGCCTCTTTACCGCGACACCAGAACACCAATTCGCCAACGCCCGCACCCACAGCATCAACCGCAACCATCGGTTTGCCATTTGGTTGCAAATCTTTATTGAGTGTTTGGACCACAAGCAACTTCCGCCCGTCCAAAGAATCGTTCTTGACGGTTGAGACGACAGTGCCGATGACTCGTGCGAGTTGCATAACTAATCCTGGACCACATCCACCGTATCAATCACCCCAACAATCGCCGCATCCACCGGCGTGTCTTTCATTCCCTGCGCAAGACGTGCGCTCGAGCCGGCCACTACCAACACACGCTCGTGAAAACCGGCTCCGACTGTGTCAACCGCAACCACGTAGCCGGTCGTGTCGCTGCCATCGACGTTGATCGGTCTCACGATCAACAACTTCTTTCCATGTAACCGTTCGTCCTTTTGCGTAGAGACAACCGTTCCGAGGATGCGAGCAATGATCATGGATTAGCGACTCATACCGACCGGAAGATTCTCGTCGACACTGCCATGCGGACGCGGGATCACGTGCACGCTCACCAGCTCGCCTACGCGTCGTGCAGCGGCAGCGCCTGCGTCGGTCGCGGCCTTCACGGCTGCAACATCGCCACGGACGATCGCAGTCACGAAACCAGCGCCTATCTTTTCGTAACCAACGAGCGTAACGTTAGCGGCTTTGACCATTGCGTCAGCCGCTTCGATCATCGCGACCAATCCTTTTGTTTCAACCATTCCGAGTGCTTCTTGCATTCAGATGCTCCTTCGTCCACAGATTACACAGATTGCACAGATTTATTTACCATTTACTGCCTGACTTAACAATTCAACCAACTCTTCGCGCGTTAGCGAGATTTTTGTATCACCGTTTTCGGATGCATTCAGATATCCGCACGCCTGCGATCGTGCCGACTCGCCGAGATAACCTGCCGCCTCGCGCACGTTGATCAATTTCTCGATCGCATCGGCCGGCAAGCTCTTCGAACCGCCAAGCACACGCGAAAGGATCGCGATCTTTGCGGTGTGTTCGAGTGTTTCGAGACGATCCCATGCTTGCCACAAATCTGCGCCGTAAGCCACCGCACCGTGGTTCGCCATCAACAACGCGTTGTGATACTTCACCAGCGGCTGCATCGCCTGCGTCAGTTCATCAGTTGACGGTGTTCCGTACGAAGCAAGCGGCACACAACCCAAAGTCAAGATCACTTCTGAAAGAATCGGTTGATCGATCGCGAGACCAGCAACAGCGAAGGCTGTGCCGTGCGGCGGATGAGCGTGGCAAACCGCTTTCACATCCGGACGCTCGCGATAGATCAGAAGATGCATCGCCAGTTCGCTCGACGCGCTACGATCGTTCAACGCCCTGCCTTCAAGATCCGTGAGCGCAATCAGGTCTTCAGTCATGCGACCTTTGCACGTCATCGTGGGCGTTGCGAGGATGCGACCGTCGTCAAGACGCACGCTCACGTTGCCGTCTGATGACACGACGTAGCTGCGCTCGTACATCAGGTGGCAAACGCTGATTAGATCTCGTCTGGCTGCCTGCTCATCCATACTAGAGATCGGCGTCTTTATGCCTTTGCGTTAAACCTTCTTCTGTATTCCGGCGCCGCCCGCGTGCTTGTGTAACGGTGGTGCTCGAAGGTTGGGCCAGGAAATACGACAGCGATTCCAAAGAGGTCGTCAGGTCGACAGTCTTGACCTTCACTCCGCGTCGCGCAGTCAACGAAGCGGGCGCAAAGTTCAGCACCGCTTTTATTCCAGCAGACATCACTTGGTTGAGAACTCTTTGTGCAGCTTTCGCGGGAACAGCGATTACGATCACGTCGAGCGCTTCTTCATGAATCACATTTGCTATCTGATCGACGTCGCGCACGAGAATCTTCGCGTCGCCGATCCGGCGACCGATCTTTTGCCGATCGTTATCAAATAGCGCCACGACAGTGAAGTTTGATTTTCCAAATCCGTTGTAGTTAGCGAGCGCAGTTCCCAAACGTCCTGCGCCGACAATGCCGACGCGGTGCGGACTGTCGAGGCCGAGTATCTTGGTGATGTGTTCGCGCAGATCGTCAACGTAGTAACCAACGCCGCGCACGCCAAACTCGCCGAAGTAGCCGAGGTCCTTCCTGATCTGTGCGGAGTTGAGATTGAACTGCTCCGCCAGCGCTTGCGACGAGATCGTCTTGATTCCGGCACCGTGAAGTGCGTTGAGACAGCGAAGATAAACACTCAAGCGGCTGGTTGTTAATTCTGATATCTTCTCAGACTTCATGCGAAGAGACCTGTCGCGGCAAGTATAACACCTCTTTGGAGTGCGACGCCTTGGCGCTGCTTTCGCCTCGATCGAGCGCGATCGATAACAAAGCGGCGTCAAGCCGCCGCACTCCAAAGTTTTTGATACAATCCCACGCCGATGATTGCGCATCTCAGCGGCACACTGCTTTCCAAAGAACCGACTTCCTTGATCGTCGACGTGGCCGGTGTCGGTTATGAAGTAAACATTCCCCTCTCGACTTTTTACGAACTCGCCGACGAGGGCGCGAACGTTCAGCTTCGTATTTACACGCACGTCAAAGAAGACGCGTTGCAGCTTTACGGTTTCAAAACCGCACGCGAGCGCGAGCTGTTTATCAACTTCATCTCCGTCAGCGGCATCGGTCCAAAGCTGGGCATCGCACTTCTTTCCGGCATGAGCGCTGAAGAACTAATTGCGTCGATCAAGACTAACAACCTCGCGCGGCTCACGTTGATTCCGGGCGTCGGCAGAAAGACTGCTGAACGACTCATCGTCGATCTGCGCGAAAAGATGACTGCGCTAGCCGCTGCGCAAATCGAAGAACAGACAGGCGCGAAACCGGAAGCGGTGAGCGCGTCGCCCGAAGACAACGTGCGCTCCGATGCTCTCTCGGCACTACTGAATCTTGGTTATCAACGTTCATCCGCTGAAAAGGCGATCGACGCTGCACTCAGCGAAGGTGGAGAGATGACGGTCGAGTCAGTGTTGCGTCGCGGTCTGCGAAAGCTGGCCCGCGTCTGATCTAACAAAGCAATCCACAGATTACAAGAAAGTATCTGCGTAATCTGTGGATGGATCGAATTAAGAACTCCGATGGCCCCTGAATCAATATCGGCAAGGTTAAAAGACGGCTCGGCCACTGACGAAGATCGTCAACTCGATCTGACGCTTCGTCCCACTCGCATCGAAGAGTATGTCGGTCAGCGCCAGGTAAAAGAGAACTTGCGCGTTTACATGAAAGCCGCACGCGCTCGCCGCGAAGCACTCGATCACGTGCTGCTCACTGGACCACCAGGTCTAGGCAAGACAACTCTCGCCAACATCATCGCTAACGAAATGGGCGCCGAGTTGAAATCGACTGCGGGTCCAGCGATCGAAAAAGCCGGCGACATCGCAGCGTTGCTGACCAACCTTCAGGAAGGTGACGTACTCTTCATTGACGAGATTCATCGCTTGCTTCCCGCATTGGAAGAGAAGCTTTATCCGGCGATGGAAGACTATCAGTTGGATCTTCTGATCGGACAAGGTCCCTCGGCGCGTTCGATAAAACTCGAGCTGCCGAAGTTCACGCTGGTCGGCGCCACAACGCGCGCCGGCTTGATCACAGCTCCGTTGCGTGGACGCTTCGGAATAGTCTTTCATCTCGACTTCTATCCGCACGAAGATCTCGAAATTATCTGCAAACGGTCTGCTGAAATACTCGGTGTGGGGATCGACGACGGTGGCGCCCGTGAAATTGCGCGACGCTCGCGGGGCACGCCACGTATAGTCAATCGTCTGCTGCGTCGCGTACGCGACTACGCTGAGGTGGATTACGACGGACGTATCAACCAGGAAGTGGCAAATCACGCATTGAATCGGATGGAAGTCGACACGTATGGTCTCGACGAAATGGATCGAAAGCTGTTACTGACGATCATCGAGAAATTCAACGGCGGACCTGTGGGTCTCGGCACGATTTCCGCGTCGATTCACGAGGAGAAAGATTCGATAGAAGAGATTATTGAACCTTATTTGATTCAGATCGGTTTTTTGGATCGGACGCCGCGCGGCCGGATGGCAACGCCGCTCGCTTACGAACATTTTGGGATCAAGACCCCGGGAGCAAGAGTACCCAGCCTGTTCGACCCCCGCTAAAATATCCGCGTAGATCTGCGGCAAAACATGAAACGGTTTCGATCATTCTCGCGTCACTCATTCGGCGTTCGTAACCGGGCGCCGTGGGGCTCGATGCTCATGCATTCGCTCCACCAGTTTCACGAAAACGATCTCTTCACCTCTGCTGCGGCGATGAGTTACTTCGGCCTTATGGCGCTCTTCCCCGCGTTGCTTCTCCTGTTTGCAATCAGCAACAAGCTCGCGGGCGGGAGCCAACTGTTAACGCATGCAGTCGACGTTTATCCCGGCTCCAGTAGGTTTCTGCGTGAAACCATAGAAGCATTTTCTGACATCGGCGTTGGTGCCATCGTCACCTGCATCGTGCTCGTGTTGTGGGCCGGCTCATGGGTGTTTGCGGTGATCGAACGTGCTCTTAATCGGATCTGGGGCGCTATCTCGAGAAGTTTCTTTCATGGTCGAGCGCTAACGATCGGAATGGTGGGGCTCGTCGGACTGTTGTTGTCGATGTCCGTGCTGGTGACGTCGTTTTTGGTTGCACTTCGCGAAATGGCTGGAAGGTTCTCGCCGCGCCAAATCGAACGTTACACGTTGCTCGCTTCTGCCGGCAGCGCCTTTTGGCAAATTCTATTCGCCGCCGGTAGCTATCTGATCACCGTGGCGCTATTCGTGCTGGTCTATCGCTTCATGCCGAAAGCAGAAGTGACGTTGAGAGACGCTCTGCCGGGGGCGTTTCTGGCGGGACTGCTTTGGGAACTCGCGAAGTACATCTTCGCTTTGAGTCTTCACTACTTTCATTACGATCAGATCTACGGCTCAGTCGGCGCGGTCGTTGCGGTACTGACGTGGAGCTATGTTTCGAGTTTGATCCTGCTGTTCGGCGCGCAACTAACCGCTGTCTTTCACCGGGAGCATCCGTCTCCAGCCACGGATAACATGGATTGATGCACATCACGGATTTCGATTACGAGCTGCCGGTTGAGCTAATCGCACAAACGCCGCTGGAAAAACGTGATGCTTCAAGAATGCTCGTCTTGGATCGACACGACCAAACGTGGTCCGATTCGAGTTTCAAAAATTTCACACAATACCTTCGGCCCAACGATGTTGTTGTCGTGAACAACTCGCGCGTCATTCCTGCGCGCCTGACGGGCCATCGTGAAGAGACGGGCGGACAAGTTGAGATCTTTCTCGTGCGCGAGCTCGGGCCTGAAGTATGGGAAGCGCTGGTCCGTCCCGGCGCGCGGTTGAAAAGTGGCGCGCGCGCAGTGTTTGGCGAAGGAAAACTGGTTGCGGAGATGCTCGATGAACCTGGCGCCGAACTTCGCAAGGTTCGTTTTCACTGTGAAGGTCCGTTCGATGAGGTGCTCGCAGAGATTGGCTCGACACCGCTTCCACCGTACATCAAACGTGCTTCCGGAGCCTCTGCGGAAGATCGCGAACGATATCAAACTGTCTACTCAAAACATCGCGGCGCAATCGCAGCGCCCACGGCTGGTCTACACTTCACACCCGAATTACTCGAAGAGATCCGCCGTCGCGCGTCATTGGCGGAGATCACGCTTCACGTCGGTTACGGAACGTTCGAACCTGTCCGCGTCGACGACGTAACGGAGCATTCAGTGAGCGGCGAACACTTCGAGATTTCCGACTCAGCGGCGCAAACAATCAACGAAGCACGCGCGCGCGAAGGGCGAGTCATCGTCGTCGGAACAACGACCATGCGCGCGCTCGAATCAGCCGCCGCCGAAAATAACATCGTCACAGCAGGCAAAGGCGTGGCGACACTCACGATCAAACCCGGCTATCACTTTCGCATTGCCGACGCACTGCTAACCAACTTTCACCTGCCGCGTTCCTCTTTACTAATACTCGTCAGCGCCTTTGCAGGTCGCGAGTTCGTCTTGAGCGCTTATCATCACGCCGTCACTGAGCAATACCGGTTCTACAGCTACGGAGATTGCATGCTGATCCTGTAGGCATTATGAAAAGCTGAGTGGTAAACTAGTCGCCGGTTACGCTGCTTCGCGGCACAAAGGCTATGGCTGTACTAAAGAAATTTCGTTCCCGCTGGTGGGCTCAGTCGGATCTAGAATACGACCCCGAAAAGCAAAAGAAGGAGAAGACACCGACACCTTCGTGGGGCGCGAGCTACGATATTCGCCCACTGACGGTCTCACAACTCGACGAGTGCTGGCGGCTGGACCAGCGTTGCTTCATCGATGGCGAAGCTTACAGCCGCGAGACGTTCGACTATCTTCTCACCGCTCCCGAATCGGTTTCATTCCGCGCGGTGACGAGCGGCGGTGTGATGGCAGGTTTTGTGATCGGACTCATCGAACCCGATCACACCGGCCATGTGACCACTGTTGGCGTCGCACCGGAACACCGGCGTCGCCATCTGGCAAAGAGATTGATGGACGAGGTTGAGAATGGCTTCCGCAAACGCAACGTGAGATTGGTGCGTTTGGAAGTGAGAACAATGAACATCGCCGCGCAGAAACTCTACGAGAGCCTCGGATATACAGTCACACAAAAACTGCCTAAGTATTATTCCAACGGCGGCGACGGACTCTTAATGCTCAAAAGCCTGGAGTAGAATTTAGCCACAAAAAAGCACAAAAAGCTCAAAAATGAATTTGTGCTTCTTGTGCCTTTTCGTGGCTGATATTTTTGTGCTTTTTTGTGGCTAACCTTTGCGTAATTCGGTAAGTACCTGTTTCGCGACCGCTTTCAGAGTGTCGAAAACACCGTGCCCGGTTGATGCCACAGCCTCAATCACCGGCTCACCTTTTCGCTGCAACTCTGCAGCCAGATCCTCCGCCGGCACAATATTGTTCAAGTCGCGCTTGTTGAGTTGCAGTACGTAAGGGATCTTCATCAAGTCGTAACCCTGCGACTGCAAGTTTTCTTCAAGGTTGTACAGCGACTCGACGTTCGCGTCCATTCGTTCTTCCTGAGAATCAGCAACAAAAACAACTCCATCAACTCCCTTGAGTATCAGCTTGCGCGACGCATCGTAAAAAACCTGACCTGGAACCGTGTAAAGATGAAAGCGTGTCTTGAACCCGCGCACCGTGCCGAGCTCGAGCGGCATAAAGTCGAAGAAGAGCGTGCGGTCGGTCTCCGTGGCCAGACTGATCAACTTGCCGCGCGCCTGTGGAGCGGTTGAATCGAAGATGTACTGCAAGTTGGTCGTCTTACCACACAAACCTGGGCCGTAGTAGACAATCTTGCAGTTGATTTCTCTGGAAGCGTAGTTAATAAAGGTCATAGCGCATGCCGTTAGCTGAAAAGACTGTCGATGTCCTCGTCGGTGATGCCCGCGAAAGGTGAATCGTCGTCATAATCTTCAGCAGCAATTTCGTCAAACATTGCCGCCAGTTGATGAGAAACCTGCTTGCTGCGGAGTTTTACCAGTCCAAGGCTGGAACGCTCGTCGAAGACGACCACGAGTAAGAGGCGGCCCACAACGGAGATGTGGATGCTATCTTTTTCACCTTCATGAGAGAGTGTTGGAAATTCTTTTTCACCGATCAGCTGAGCCATTCCTCCCGTGGCGGCGACGTTGCCGGCTGCGAGCGATGCCAGGCTGGTTGTGTCAAGATTTCCCACTTCACCTTGGGAGGCGATCTCCTGGCCGTCCTTGTCCACCAAAAAAACAACCTTGGCCGAGGCGTCCATTCGTAGTCGTGCCAGGACAGCCTTTATTCGGTGGTATTGCTGTTCACGCAACAGGATTGGTGTGTCTGCCATTGTGCGACTCTTTGTTGAAGGCCGGGGCGGGATGTTTCCTGGAGAGTAAAACTGAAACGCCTGTTCCGCGGATTGCAAGTTTTGAACTAAAAAGAGGTTATTTCTTCGGCTGGGGCTATTTGCCGAGGTGGATTAAGCCTCCGTAAGCCAAGACGCACTTTAACATAGCCAACAATGACCTTCAAGTGTTTTTCTTTGTTGGCACATGTGTCGAAAGATTGGGCCAAGTGGGAAGGTTAAAGCAGCCGCAACTACTTTGTGCTCGTTGATTTAGAGGCGCGGCTGTGGTAAGCTCCCGCCGTTTCCACGGCTGCTCACTTAGGTGAGCAGCCTTTGAGATTCCGCACATGAGTAGCAGTCTCACAAAAGGGTTGAGACGGTCCACATCGCGTTCCAAGGCAAAACCCTCCGCGAAGCGCGCTGTCAAAGCAAAGTCGTCAACCAAGCCGAAGGCGAAGCGGGCAACCGCGGCGAAAGCTGCGGCGCGTAAGCCCATTCGTGCGGCGAAGAAAGCCACTACGAAGGCGAAGCCGGCGCTCAAGGCAAGAACTGCTCCCAAGCCTGTGGCTCGCAAAGCTCCCGCAAAGAAAGCTTCTATCTCAAAGGTCAGCCCACGGGTCAAAACGACGCAGAAGCTCGCGGCGGTCAGAGCAGTTAGACCGGCGCCAGCTCCGGCACCGCCACGACCGCCGACACAAGATGAGTCGGCTGCCTTGCTAGCATTTGAACGGGCGCACAAGGAGTTTGCGAGAGGTCGATTTGCTGAGGCGCGGAATCAATTTCGAATCCTGGTAGATAAATATTCGCAGGTGGCTGAAGTCGCAGCTCGCGCGCGGACCTATCTCGCGATTGCAGAGTCTCGACTGCGAACCGAAAGCATTCTCCCTCGTGATGCCGATTCGCTCTACGATCGCGGCGTCATCGAACTGAACCGCGGTGAGTATGTCGCAGCCCAGGAGATGTTCGAGCGGGCGCTCAAGCGTGAGCCCGAGGCTGCACACATTCATTACGGCCTGGCAGCAACTCGTGCTCGGCTCGGATCAATTGACCTGGCGCTTGAGTCGCTCGAAAAAGCGCTCAACCTTCAGCCAAATCTTCGTGTGCGTGCACAGCACGACCATGACTTAACCCCTCTGCGTAACGACCCCGATTTTGATCGGCTGATCTTCAGCAATCCTTCCTAAGCCGCAAAAAGCGCAAGAACGCGATATTTGATCTCAGTTCGGTTAAGATATTATTTAACCGCGTTTCAGCGGATCACGTCCGAGGCACCCATTTGCAACAAACAACGATTACAGGTGGTCAGAAGCTCGTAGCCATTGGCGGCGGCACTGGACTTTCCACGCTCCTCGCCGGTCTGAAACGACTAGTTGGCAAGTCAGACGAAGAGATCTGGATCGAGAGCTTGTCGGCGATCGTCACGGTTTCGGACGACGGCGGCAGTTCGGGACGACTGCGTGACGAGTTGCAAATGCTGCCGCCGGGCGACATCCGTAACTGCATGATCGCTCTTTCTGAAGACTCGACGCTGCTGTCGCGTCTATTTCGTTATCGCTTTCGTGGTGACGGCGAGCTTGGTGGACATAGTTTCGGCAACCTCTTTCTCGCTGCGTTAACAGAAGTCACCGGCGACTTTACCGAAGCGATCCGATTGTCGTCAGAGGTGCTCGCCAGCAAAGGTCACATTTTTCCAGCGACGATCAGCGACGTCAGACTCGCAGCAGAGCTCGAAGATGGTTCAATCGTGCGCGGAGAGACTCAAATCTCAGCATCAAAGGTCCCCATCCGCAAGCTACGACTCGAACCCGAACGATGTCTTCCCTTGCCAGAAGTGTTGAGAGCAATTCGCGCTGCCGACATCATCACAGTTGGTCCAGGCTCGCTCTACACCAGCATCCTGCCAAATCTTCTCGTCGCTCAAGTCGCCCGCGTGATTGGTCAGTCGCGCGCAACCAAGATCTTCATCAACAATTTGATGACGCAACCCGGCGAGACTGACGGCTATAACGCGCGCAAGCATCTCGAAACGATCAAGCAGTACGCGCCCGAAATTCATTTCGATTTCGTCGTGGTTAACAATCGGCGGATTAGCATGGAACAGGAAGAACGCTACGCAGCCGAGGGCGCTTATCAGATCGGCATGAACGATTCGATCGACGATGCGCTCGATCAGACGACCGAGATCGTCAGGGCTGACTTGCTGTACGACGGAGAGAAAGTGAGGCACAACTCGGATCGTCTGGCGCAGGTTGTGCTCAGTTGTCGCAAACAGGCGGCGGCCACAGTCACAGTTTGAAATGCAAAAATCATTGAACATTTTGATCATGGCAGCGGGACTGGGAACGCGGATGAAGTCGAAGCGCGCCAAGGTGCTGCACGAGCTCGGCGGCATACCCTTAATCGGACACGTGGTGCGAACGGCAAAGACGCTGGATCCGCGTCGGATTTTTGTGGTGGTTGGTCATCAGGCGGAGGAAGTCGAACAAGCTACTCTCGCTGAGATCGGCGAGCTTGCCAGCTTCGTGATGCAGGCGAAACAGCGCGGCACTGGTGATGCGGTTGAATCGGCGCGCAGCCTGCTCGAAAATTCTGAATCGCTGGTGTTGGTCTTATCTGGCGATGTGCCGATGATCAAGAGCGAAACGTTGCGGACGTTGATTGAACATCATGAGATGGCCGGCGCGCAGTGCACGATTCTGAGTGTTCGTCTCGAAAACCCAACTGGATATGGACGAATCGTTCGCGACCCGGGCGGCAATTTTCAAAAGATCGTCGAGCAACGTGATACGAATGACGAAGAGCGCCAGGTGAAAGAAATCAACTCCGGTATCTATTGTTTCGAAGCTAAAGACCTCTTTCGTGCGCTGCGCAACGTCGAACCTGCGAACGATCAAGGCGAGTACTATTTGACTGATGTACCGGAGATCATTCTAAGAAGCGGCGGCAGAGTCACTGTTTACCAGCACAACGACGCTCGCGAAGTCTACGGCGTCAACACACGCGCCGAACTCGCGGAATTTGAGAACCTAGTGCGCCGGGCCGCGATTCGACGATTGATGATCGACGATGGCGTCACATTCATCGATCCATCTCATGCTTACATCAGCTCCGAAGCAGAGATTGGCCGCGACACGATCATTCATCCAAACGTCACGATTGAAGGAAAGTCGACGATCGGAGAAGGTTGTGTGATTCGTGCGGGAGCGCGCATCACGAACTCGCGTTTGGGTGACGGCGTAATCGTCAAGGATCATTCTGTCATCGTGGATTCGGAAGTGGCGGCGAACTGTTCGGTCGGACCATTCGCGCATCTGCGCATGAATGCGGTGCTCGAAGAAAAGGCGACGGTCGGCAACTTCGTCGAAGTCAAGAAGTCGCGGCTCAAGCGCGGGACGAAAGCGATGCACCTCAGTTATCTCGGCGACGCGACGATTGGCGAACGAACGAATATCGGCGCGGGCACAGTCACCTGTAACTTCGACGGCATAAGGAAACACGAAACGATCATCGAAGAGGATGTTAAAGTTGGTTCTGACACAATGCTGGTAGCGCCGGTGCGTGTCGGCGCACGCTCAGTAACCGGCGCTGGTTCAGTTGTAACCAAAGACGTCCCTCCTGATTCCCTGGTGGCCGGCGTCCCCGCAGAACTGAAGAAAAGATTGAAATGATAAAACCATCCACAGATTACACAGATTATGTTTATGAATCTGCGTAATCTGTGGATGGATCTAAAGAGGAGTTGATGGCAAACACATGTGTGGAATTGTTGGTTACGTAGGCAACAAGCAAGTAGTACCGCTCATCATCGACGGACTGCGGAAACTCGAATATCGTGGCTACGACTCCGCCGGCATCGCCGTCGTCAATGAAGACCACGACCTCGAGATCCGCCGCGCAGAAGGAAAACTGCGCAATCTCGAAGAGACCATTCGCCTCAGCCCGCTCGACGGCACGTACGGCATCGGCCATACGCGTTGGGCCACTCACGGACGTCCAACTGAAGAGAACGCACACCCGCATCGCGATTGCACCGGCCGCGTCGTCGTGGTCCATAACGGTATCATCGAGAACTACCTGCAACTAAAAGAACGCCTGCGCAAATCAGATCATCGCTTCGTTACGGAAACTGACACCGAAATCATCGCTCATCTAATCGAGGAATATCTCAAACAGCATTCCACTTTCGAGCAGGCGGTGCGCGCGGCTGTCACCGAACTGCGCGGCATCTTCGCGCTGTCGATCATCAATGCCGACGAACCCGACACCATCATCGCCGTCCGCCAGGGACCACCGGTGGTTATCGGTCTCGGCGACCGCGAGTTCTTCGTCGCTTCTGACATTCCTCCGATTCTCCAGCACACGCGAGACGTTTTCTTTCTTGGCGACGGCGAGATCGCTGTCATCAACAAAGACGCGGTCCGCGTCACCGATTTCGAAGGCAACTCGGTACAACCGTCGATCCAGCGCATCACCTGGGATCCGATCATGGCTGAGAAGGGCGGCTTCAAACACTTCATGCTCAAAGAGATTTACGAGCAGCCGCGGTCGGTGCGCGACACAGTGCAGGGACGAGTTTCGCTCGACACAGGCCGCGTCTTTCTCGACGAAATGAACAACATCACCGAAGCCGACTTCAAACGCTTTTCTTCGATCAAGATCGCGGCCTGCGGCACTGCGTGGCATGCGGGGCTCGCCGGCAAGTACATGATCGAGCAACTCGCGCGCATACCGGTGGATGTCGATTACGCTTCGGAATTTCGTTATCGAGATCCGGTGATGGATGAAGACACTTTGATGCTTGTGATTTCGCAGTCGGGAGAGACGGCTGACACGATCGCGGCACTGCGAGAAGCGAAGGAGCTCGGCTCACGAGTGCTGGCGATCTGTAACGTGCAGGGTTCGATGATCGTGCGCGAAGCTGACGGCACCATTCTCACTCACGCGGGTCCGGAAATCGGTGTCGCTTCCACCAAGGCGTTCACCAGCCAGATGATTGCGCTCTATCTGCTCGGTCTATACTTGGGCCAACTGCGTGGCGTGCTTTCAGAAAAAGAAGCGCGCTTCCACGCGCAGGAACTCGCCGAGCTTCCGGTCAAACTCGAACACTTGCTCAACGATTCTGATGGCATCGAGGAGCTATCCAAAGAGTTCTTCCGCTCGAGCGATTTTTTGTATCTGGGGCGCGGCATTAATTTCCCGATGGCGCTTGAAGGCGCGTTGAAACTGAAAGAGATCTCTTACATTCACGCCGAGGGTTACCCGGCAGGCGAGATGAAGCATGGTCCAAATGCGCTGATCGACGAACGTCTGCCGGTGCTTTTCATCAACACTCGCGAAGAAGGCAATCGCGCGTCAGAGTTGCGTTATGAAAAGACGCATTCGAATATCGTGGAAGTTAAAGCGCGTGAAGGTATCGTTATATCCGTGTTAACCGAGGGAGATTCTGTGTCATCGGTGGTTTCGGATCATGTGATCGAGATTCCCGCAGCGAGCGATCTGCTTTCGCCGATCTTGTCGATCATTCCACTGCAACTGCTCGCGTATCACATTGCGGTGCGGCGTGGCTGCGACGTTGATCAGCCAAGAAATCTGGCGAAGTCCGTGACTGTCGAATGATTTTAGCCGCGAATGACGCCGTTAGACGGATGGACCCCTCTGGGGGCAAACGGCTGCGGCACTACATCCCCCAAGAGTGCCGGGCTACAAAAGCCGCCTGCCCCCCGCCTTACCCTAACGCGTAACCGGAGAGCGAAAAGGTTCCTTTTCAAGTTCCAGCAGCTTTTTCTTGCGCTCGAGTCCCCAACGATAACCACCAAGGCTTTTGTCTTCGCGCACAACGCGATGGCACGGAATCACCAGCGCGACTGGATTTGTAGCGCATGCGCGTCCGACTGCACGGACAGCGCCCGGTTTGCCCAACGCCTTCGCAACGTCGCCGTAAGAAACTGTCTCGCCATACGGGATTGACCGCAGCATCTCCCAAACCTGGCGCTGAAAGGCTGTCGCTCGGATATCGAGCGGTAGATCGAGACGCGTCTCGTTATTGTCGAGATGACTCAGAACCTTCTGTACTGTCTCCCGTAAGAGTTCATCGTCGCGATTAATCTGCGCGTGCGGAAACTCTTCGTGCAGATCTTTCTCAAGTGCCTCATTGGAATCGCCCATTCTGACCGCGCAGACGCCTCGCTCAGTTATTGCAACAAGCAAACTACCCAGCGATGAATCGACAATAGTGTAATTGATGTTTACGCCTCGACCGCCGCGGCTGTATCTCGCAGGCGTCATGCCGAGTTCTTCGGAAGCATGTTCGTAAAGACGACTACTCGAATTAAAGCCCGACTCGTAGAGCGCGTTAGTGACTGAATCACCTTTGCGCACCAGCTCCTTGAAATTGCCGAATCGTCGCGCGGCGAGATACTGCCGCGGGCTAATTCCCATCACTCGTTTGAATGTGCGTTGTAAGTGAAACACGCTTACACCAGCGTGCGAGGCGAGTTCCGCGAGTTTGAGCGTCTCGCTGTCGTTTGAATCGAGCAGGTGACAAACACGCTGCACCAATTCGATCTGCGGATCGAGAACACGGGCGCGTTGCGGTTGGCAACGTAAACACGCGCGGAAGCCTGCTTGTTCCGCAGCTTGCGGCAGATCGAAAAACTTCACGCGTTCGCGATGCGCGCGACGTGATGGACAAGAAGGACGGCAATAAACTCCCGTGGAACTTACCGCGAAGACAAACTGTCCATCGTAGCGCGCGTCCTTCGCGACTACCGCCTGCCATAGTTGGTCGTGATTTAAACTCATGCGCTAATTCTAAGTTCGTAAATCAATTGAATCTATCTGTTTCTTGCGCTCAAATCCATCCACAGATTACGCAGATTTTGTGTGTTTCGATCGATATGCTTAAATGCTCTCATTCGTGAACTCGGAATTCCTGTCACAACTAAACGAACAACAACGAGAGGCTGTTCTCGCTACCGACGGTCCGCTGCTAATCCTCGCCGGCGCAGGCTCAGGCAAGACGCGAGTCATCGCGCATCGCATCGCCTACCTGATCGCCGAAAAAAACGTGCCGAGCTGGAACATCCTCGCCGTAACCTTCACCAACAAGGCCGCTGACGAGATGCGACAACGCGTGCAACGGCTGCTGCGTACACAAGAACGCGCCAGTCTGCCACTGGTCTCGACGTTTCACAGTCTCTGCGTGCGCATACTGCGTCAGGATATCGAAAAGCTCAACGACAAGTACACGCGCCGGTTCACGATCTACGATCAGGACGATTCGCTGCGTTTGATCAAGCAGTGTATCAAGGAGCTGGGTTTCGACGAGAAGTACCTCGGTCCGCGCGCCACGCAAGCATCAATCAGTTCCGCCAAAAATCGTGGCGAAGATCCGGCCGCCTTTGCCGCGCAGGCTGAATATGTCGATGAACGACGCGCCGCGATGGCGAAGATCTTTCAGATGTACGAAGATCGTCTGCACTCAAACAACGCGCTCGACTTCGACGATCTGCTGATCAAGACCGTGCGACTGCTGCGCGACGTGCCTGAGGTCCGAGAAAAGTACAACAACAAGTTTCGCTACATTCTTGTCGACGAATACCAGGACACGAATTCGCTCCAGTTCGCTCTCATCCGTCTGACCACTGAGAAGAGTCAGAACATCTGCGTCGTCGGCGATGAGGACCAGTCGATTTATAAGTGGCGCGGCGCCGACATCAGCAACATCCTCAATTTCGAAAAGCACTTTCCAAGCACAAGAATAATCCGGCTGGAACAGAACTATCGCTCGACGCAAACAATTCTGGACGTGGCCGGCGCAGTTGTGAGCCACAATCTCGAGCGCAAAGGGAAGAAGCTTTGGACGTCGAATCCGCGCGGTGGCCGCGTCGGTTATTACCAGGCGTTTGATGCCGAGGCCGAGGCGCGTTGGGTAGCGAGCAAAATACTCGAACATCGACGCGACGAGTTCGACATTCGCGCGGCCGTGCTCTATCGCACTAACTCTCAGTCGCGTGTGTTTGAAGAAGCAATGCGGCGCGCCGGTCTGCAATACAACATTATCGGCGGCTTCTCGTTTTACGAGCGCATGGAAGTGCGCGACATCATCGCGTATCTCAAGCTGGCGCTGAATCCAAACGATTCGATCGCCTTGCAACGCGTTATCAACAGTCCGCCGCGCGGTATCGGCAAACAAACGATCGATGAGATTGAGCGACGCGCACGAGACTCTGAGCTCAGTTGGTGGGAAACACTCGGCCAGATCGTCGAGCAGCCTGAAAATCTAGGCTCGCGAGCGATCAGCGCGCTTAAAAACTTCCGCAAGATCGTCACGCATCTGGCGAGTCTCTCGGAGTCGAGCACCGACTCCACATCGCCAGTCTCTGACATCGTCCGTGCGGCAATTATCGAAACTGGTTATGATACCGCACTCCGCTCCGAGCGCACGGACGAAGCGGAAGGGCGTCTCGAGAATCTTCAGGAACTCGTCAACGCCGCAGTCGATTACGACGAACAAGGAATCGACGGATTGCGCGAGTTCATCGATCACTCTGCGTTGGTTTCCGATCAGGATGACTACAAACGCGATGCGCCAGTCACGTTGATGACAGCGCACTCAGCGAAAGGTCTCGAATTTCCGCTCGTCTTTATTGTCGGACTCGAAGACGGATTGTTTCCACACTCACGCTCGGCTACGGATCGCTCGGAACTCGAGGAAGAGCGGCGACTCGCATATGTCGCGATGACACGCGCAGAACGCTATCTCTACGTTACACACGCGATGAAGCGTCGTGTATATGGTGAGGAACTCGCCTCTGAACCTTCGCCGTTTCTCAATGAGATGCCAATCGATATGCTTGAAGATCTGAGTTTGGGCAAGTCGTGGTTATCATTCGCGCGCGGTTCGTCTGCGATCGATTACGAGCACGGTGAATATAAAAAAGAGAAAAAGAAGTATGCCGGCAAGACTTACGATAGCGTCGATTCGATTGCTGAGTTTTTCAAACAGCGCAATCGACAGATGGGCCAAACTCCGGAACCAAAAGCTCCCATCCAACAATCATCAGTTCAATTCGCGCCAGGTTCGTATGTGAGACACTCAAAATACGGACGTGGTCTTGTACTGCGGCGTGAAGGCGCCGGCGAGTCTACAAAACTCACCGTCAGTTTTCCCGGTTATGGGCAGAAGAAACTCGTAGAGAAGTACGCTGGGTTGGAAAAAGCGTAACGCGGATGACGCGGATAAAATCCGGATCATCCGCGTCATCCGTGGCTAACTAGTTGTTAACTCCGTAACGAGATCATTCGCATCGAAGACCTTCTTCAACACTTCAAGCATCGCGCGCGAATCAACCGAGATGGCTCGATTCACAGACGGATCGAACATGAAGTCGCCAACGAGCGACTGAATATTGCCATCAAAGATCAATCCAACGAGTTCGCCATTCTGATTGATCGTCGGCGAGCCGGAGTTTCCGCCGATGATGTCGTTTGTTGAGACGAAGTTGAACGGCGTGTTTAGGTTCACGGAATTCTTCTTGTCCCACCAACGCTCCGGCAGGTTGTACGGAAACTGTTGCTTGAACTGCTCGGACCGTGCGTAGAGGCCACCGAGAGTCGTGTACGGCTGCACTTTCTTTCCATTCTCCATATAACCTTCAACCGCGCCGTAAGAAAGTCGAAGAGTGAAGGTCGCATCAGGATAGAGCTTTGTGCCTTCCGTCTCGAAGAGTGCACGCGCGATCTTCGCGTAGTTGGCGCGCTCTACACCAATCACTTCAGTTTCGTAACGCTTCCGAACTTCGCGCGCCTTCGGATCGATGAGGCGGGCGACGACGATCATCGGATCGGTTGACGACTCGATTGCCGCCTTACCACCTTTTGCCAACTCCTTGCGATACTCGGGATCTTTCAACTTGGTTCCGGAGATCAACTCGTTCGCACGCGCTTCCGGAGTCTTACCGGCGAGCACTTGTTTGACGAGCGGATTGTCAGCGCCGAGTAACTCGACCATGAAACCGAGCGAATCCGCGAGCTTCAGTTTTTCGAAATCGTCGTGAATCGGCGCAGGAGAATAGAGTGCGAGCTCGAGTGAAGCGCGACGAGCATCCGTGTACTCGGGCAATCGCTCGGAATTTGGCTTTTCATTCTCGGCTGCAAGCCGCACGAGATAGCGCGCGTAAGTGAACAGCGTGCTGTTGAAGCCGCCGGCCTGCTCGAAGATGCGGCGCTCACGAATGTAGCTCGGATAAGCCTGATGGGCCTTGGCGATTGCATCCCACGCGTCGCCGTAGAGCTTTTGCCGTTCGGGATTGGCAGCGATCGATTTCCGCAGCGCTTGTTCTTCCTTCTTCTTGCGGGCCATCAACGCGGGATCTTTAAGTCCTGCAAGCTGTCCGCGATAAACCTTCAAAGCATTCTGCACGCTGTTCAGTTCGTTTTGCGCCTGGCGTGTTTGCTCTTCACCGAGCGACATGTATTTCTGAAGCACTGCTTCACGCCGCTCGAGCAGGCGAAGGATGATCGGAATACTCGTGTCGCGCAGTTCTTCCAGATGAGCGACTGTATCGAGACGCGAAGTCGAACCCGGATTACCGGTCACGAAAACGAGATCGCCTTCCTTCGTGCCCGTGGTGGACCACTTGAAGTAGTTCTCGGGATGGACCGGCTGGTCGTTTTCATAAATGCGAACCAGCGCCATATCGATGTTGTAACGCGGAAAGTTGAAGTTGTCCGGATCGCCACCGAAGAATGCCGCCTGAAATTCCGGCACAAACACGAGGCGAACGTCTGTGTACTTCTTGTAACGATAAAGATTGTATTGACCACCCTGATAAAGGGGCACAACGTCAGAACGCAAGCCAGTCGCTTTCAACGACTCGGCTTCGATCTTCGCAACCTCGGCAGTCTTGGCTTTGAACGCTTCGGCGTCTGTGGAGTTTGGCTTTACTGCTCCGTTTACACGCGCAGTCACGTCTTCGATGCTTATCAACTGGTTCAACTCGAGACTCGGTGCTTTGATCTCCTCAGCGCGCGTCTTTGCCAAAAATCCTTCTTTGGCCAGATCCTTCTCCGGCGTGCTCACCTCGTTAACGATGTCTTCGACGATGTGATAGTTCGTCAGCACGAGGCCGTTTGGCGAGACAAACGAGCCCGAGCCGCCGTTGTTGAATCTGACGGAGGCGAGCCGGACTTTGTCCAACCATTGATCCGTAATTTCAAAACCGTATTTCTTTTTGATCTCAGCGCGGGGGACGTTGTTGAACGTCCACATGCCTTCGTCGGCGAGCGCGGGTAAATAGAGAGTTTGTGAAGCAAAGAGCGCCAGTAGCAGCGCAGAAAAGAATCGTCTTAATCTCATTAGCAGTCCTCGACAAACGGGTTTATCCACAGATTACACCGGTTTTCACCGTTCTGTGAAACGTTGTGTGATGCACAGACTACTCTTCGCGCTCGCCTCGGTCTTTCAGACGAATATATTCGTCGAGTGTGAGGTCGCCGTAACCATGGTCCTGATAAACATTGACTGGTGTGATCGGAACCGTCCGAGAAAACGGCACAATACTGGTGTTCTGTGAGGTAAACACCACTCATCAATGTTTTGTGGCACCGGACGGCTGAGAGCCGCGGCTGCGGTTTCAACAGGTATGGGTGCGTTTGCTAGGCTGCTCTCCAGCGACAGGTTTCAGTTTGCTGGTGACGTTGTTGCTACCGCACTGCCGGCAAAGATAAGTGTTTTCCTTCTGCGCCGCCGGAACGAGCCAAAGACAGCCGCACGACTGACACAGGACTGTTGACCCAAGTAGCCACTCGTTAAATCGAATTTGTTTCTCAGAAATCATCGACAGCAATCCCCCTTGTTTCGCTGGAAGTCGGGTTTTTTAGAGCGATGTCACTTCTAAACGACAAACGATGTGAATGTTTCAATAAATTGTGGCAGCTTCATGGCGAGGAAAAGCAATGGCCACAAAAAGGCACACCTTGTCCTTATGTAGTTTTTGTGCTTCTTTGTGGCTATGCCGCGGCTTAATCAATTCGCGCGCCTCTTACTCGTCGAGTGGCGAAAGCTCAAGCTCCCACTCTCGAACGAGACAGTCATCGTCGCTGTTTCTGGCGGAGCCGATTCAACAGCGCTGCTCCTCGCCCTCGAGGAACTTAAAAGTCACCAAAAACTTTACACCGACATCTGCGTCGCTCATCTCGATCACCATCTCCGAAAATCGAGCGCCAAAGACGCAAAGTGGGTCGTAGATCTGGCAGCCAGATTGGGCTTTCGCAGCGTGATCGGTCGCAGCAAAGTCGCCGAAACCGCTCGCGCCACCAATGACAATCTGGAACAGGCAGCCAGAGAAGCCCGTTACGCCTTCCTCGAACGAACGGCCAAGAGACTCTCGGCCAACTACGTTTTGACCGGGCATACAATGGACGACCAGGCAGAGACCGTTCTCCTCCGCTTGATGCGCGGCAGCGCCGGCGCGGGCCTCGGTGGAATGGACGCGATTCGCCCGTTGAAGAGAAACAGCTCAATCAAACTCGTTCGGCCGCTGTTGTGGGCAAGACGAACTGACACTGAAGACTACTGCCACCTCCGGCGCGTTCAGTTCTTATCTGACGAGATGAATGAAGACGAGGCTTTCGCCCGCGTCAAAGTGCGCAAGCATCTCCTGCCGCTGATGCAGTCGTTCAACAACCGGATCGTCGAGGCGATCTCACGGACGGCCGCCCAGTTACGCGAAGACGGCGCCCTGCTGCTGAGTGACTCTGAGGCACTTTTGCGACGCGCCTCTCTCGACAGTGAAACCAAAACACCTGCGCTGGACGTAAAGGTGCTGGCCGAAGCGGCTCCGGCACTGCGGCGCCGGGCGTTGCGGCAATGGATTTCCGAAGCTCGAGGGGGCGTGCGCAGGCTGGAAATGGTTCACCTTTCGGCGGTCGAGAAGCTTCTGGAAGGCACGGCGGGCGGCCGAGTGGCCGAATTACCGAGCGGCGGACGGGTCAGACGCCACCGAAACCGGCTTGAGTTTGAGTCTGAAAACGATTGAAAAAGCAGTGGTCAATCTTTATAGTCGAACAGGGAACCTTAGTTGCTTGTTTGCATCAAAGCTTTTTGAATGAATTGAGCGACTTCCTGGAGTGCGGCGGCCGGACGCGGCTTTGGCCTTCCAGGCGGTGAAAGCTCAACGGCGACAAATGACGCTCCGATAAGTTATTATCGGAGGTCGGAGGCGTTAATGAATTTGAGTTCTACGGCAAGACAGATCGTATTTTGGCTCCTGATCATCGCGGGAGCAGTATTGCTTTATAAGCTTGTCAATCCGCGCGGTAGCAATTATCAGCCGGTCGATCTGGTGAAACTGGATCAGATGATCCAGAGCGGCACGCTTAAGCAACTCACTGTAAAACAGAACGAGACTGTAGCAATCGATGTCAACAATCAGGAATATCGCGTAGCGTTGTCGAACGACCCGGCGAAGAACGACCTGCTCAAAGCGGCTCGCGAAGTTGTGAATGGCAAGCCGCGCGTGGCGAAAGTTGAAGAAGAGTCAAGCGCCAGTTTCCTATGGCCCATGCTAATCACTTGGGCGCCTCTGTTGTTCATCATCGCAATCTGGATTTTCATGTTGCGACAGATGCAATCGGGCGGCAATAAAGCGCTGTCGTTCGGCAAGTCGCGAGCAAAGCTACTCAATAATCAGCAGAAGCGCGTAACGTTCAAGGACGTCGCTGGTGTTGAAGAAGCAAAAGAAGAGTTGCAGGAGATCATCGAGTTTCTGAAAGAGCCGCAAAAGTTTCAGAAGCTCGGCGGACGAATTCCGAAGGGCGTCCTGATGATGGGACCGCCGGGAACGGGTAAGACGTTGCTGGCTCGTGCGATTGCCGGTGAAGCAAACGTTCCTTTCTTCTCCATTTCCGGATCGGATTTCGTCGAGATGTTTGTCGGTGTGGGCGCATCGCGCGTGCGCGACCTGTTCGAACAGGGAAAGAAAAACGCGCCGTGCATCATCTTCATCGACGAGATTGACGCCGTCGGTCGTCATCGTGGCGCAGGTCTCGGCGGTGGTCACGACGAGCGCGAGCAAACACTGAATCAGTTGCTCGTCGAGATGGATGGCTTCGAGTCGAACGACGGCGTGATTCTGATCGCTTCGACGAACCGTCCGGACGTTCTCGATCCAGCGTTGCTGCGACCGGGCCGTTTCGATCGACGCGTAGTGGTCTCGCGACCTGACGTGCGCGGACGCGAAGGCATTCTGAAAGTCCACACACGCAAGATCCCGCTTGGCGAAGACGTGGACATTTCCGTGATCGCGCGTGGTACTCCGGGATTCACCGGCGCTGACCTCGCAAACCTTGTCAACGAAGCTGCCTTGAACGCTGCTCGTTACAACAAGAAGCTTGTCGCGATGGGCGACTTCGAGTTGGCCAAAGACAAGGTACTGATGGGCGCCGAGCGCAAGAGCATGGTGATCTCCAACGAGGAGAAGCGCGTCACTGCTTACCACGAAGCGGGTCACACGCTCGTTGGTTTGAAAGTGCCGAATGCGGATCCGGTTCACAAAGTCACCATTATTCCGCGTGGCATGGCGTTGGGTGTGACGCAACAGCTTCCCGAAGGCGACCGGCACAACTACAGTCAGGAATACTTGTTGGGCCAGATCGCGATCCTGATGGGTGGACGCATCGCTGAAGATACCTTTTTAGGCAGCATCACTACCGGCGCGGCGAATGACATCGAGCGGGCGACAGAACTCGCGCGCGCGATGGTTTGCGAGTATGGCATGTCGGACATGGGCCCGCTCACCTTCGGTAAGAAAGAAGAGCAGATCTTCCTCGGACGCGAGATCGCTCAGCATCGCGATTTCTCAGAAGACACTGCCATCAAGATCGATGAGCAGGTGAAGAAGATCGTCACGGCTCAGTTTGAAAGAGCGAAGGCGATCATCGAAGAGAATCGCGAGACGATGATTCGGTTGGCTGAGTGCTTATTGGAGCGCGAGTCGCTGGATGGAGTTGAGATTCGACGGATCGTGGCCGGCTTACCGCTCAATGAGAATCCGCCGGTTTCAGATTCGGGCAACGACGAGGATCGTCCACAACTGAAAGAGCCGACGGCGAAACCGCTCAAGCCGATTCTGCCACCGATTACCGGCGGTAATCCGGCCCCAGCCTAAAACCCATCCACAGATTACGCAGAACCGCTTAATCTGTGTAATCTGTGGATATGATCTCCTGGAAAGTTAGAGATCGAGAGATGCCCATTGGTGAGCGAACGCTCATCATGGGCATTCTTAATGTCACCCCTGACAGCTTTAGCGACGGCGCACAGTTTCTCGCGCTCGACGACGCTGTGGCGCACGCCGAACAGATGATCGCCGAGGGCGCTGACATCATCGATGTTGGCGGCGAATCGACACGTCCTGGTGGCGAGCCGGTATCTGTTGAAGAAGAGATTGCGCGGGTTGTACCGGTGATTGAGGCCCTTGCGCGGAAGACCGAGACGCCGCTCTCCGTCGATACGACTAAATCCGAAGTTGCACGCGCAGCGCTCGATGCCGGGGCTGCGATCGTCAACGACATCTCTGCGCTCCGTTTTGATTTCTACATCGCAGACGCCGCAGCGAGAGCCGGTGCCGGCCTCGTCTTAATGCACTCGCGCGGTACGCCGGCGACGCTGCATCGTCTACCACCAGTCGCCGACATCATGCACGAGGTGACGAGTAGTCTGCGTGCGAGCGTGCACATGGCTGAGCGTCGCGGAGTGAACCGTGAATCCATCGTGATCGATCCTGGCATTGGCTTCGGAAAAACCCAGCAACAGAATCTCGAATTGATCGCGAAACTTGATCAACTGATGGCGGCGTTCCCTGAGTATCCGGTGTTGATCGGCACATCGCGCAAGTCGTTCATCGGTCGCATACTCGCGGATGAATCGGGCACGCCCGCGCCTGCTGAAGATCGGTTGTATGGCAGTTTGGCGACGATCACGGTCGCTGTTTTGAAAGGCGCTGTGATCGTTCGTGTGCATGATGTGAAGGCTGCGCTCGAAACAATTCGCGTCGCGGAGTCGATCCGTAATTTAGCCGCGGATGTACGCGGATAACGCGGATGTGAGAGAATCCACCACCGATGACCAAAGCCCTGCGTGTTTCCCTCTTCATCATAATGCTCGCATTCGTTACTGGCTTTGCTGAGTGTTACAAGCCAGTCACTAAGAACCAGCTTCCTGCGCGAATAAAGACCGTTGCGGTGCCGGCGTTTCAAATGGAAAGCCAGGCACTGCGTTACAAGATCGAGTCGCGTTTCACTGAGGCTGTGATGAAAGAGCTCGTCCATCGAGGGCGAGGACTTCGCGTGCAAGGGCAACGTGAAGGCGCGGACGCCGTAATCGAAGGCGTCATCAAGAGTTTCAACTTCGCCGGCGTGTTGCTCGACGACAAAGGACGCGCACGAATTTTCGAAGTGACGATCGCGGCCGCTGTCACAGTGCGCGATCAAACTGAGAACAAGGTGCTTTACGACAATCAAAACTTCGTCTTTCGCGGCGAATATGAATTCGCCAGCGACCCGCGCAGCTTCTTCAACGAGGAAGATCCGGCAATCCTGCGCATGTCGCGCAGTTTTGCTGAGAGCATCGTGTCAACGCTCATCAATGCCGTCGAAATCGAAAAGAAATGAAAGTGCTTTCACGAACAGAACTCGAGCGTTCTTTGAAGACGGAGTTGCGGCCGCTTTATCTGCTGGTTGGTCCAGAAGTCTATTTGCGACGAGTCGCGGCGCAGACTATTGCGGACGCCGCATTGAGCGGCACTTTGCTTCGTGAATTCAACGAGTCAGGTTTCAGCTTGTTGACTGATTCCGTGCAATCAGCAATCGCCGCGGCTGAGCAGATGCCGATGATGTCTGAAAGGCGAGTCATTCGCATTCGCGACTTCGCAAGGTTGCGTGAGGCCGACGAAGAGTTACTCATTCGCTATCTCAACAATCCCGCGTCGTCGACAGTGATGATCTTCACCGCCGATGATCTCGATAAGCGAAAGAAATCGACCAAGGTGCTGCTGGATGCTTGCACTGTCGTCGACTTTCTGCCGCTCAAAGATGCGGAAGCAAAAGCCTGGGCCAAAACACGTCTGAAGGAATTGAAGATCGCTGCCGACGATCAGGTGTTGAGTGAAATTATCCGGCTTGTCGGCACTGACGTACAGACGCTCTTTAACGAGCTCGACAAACTCGCTTCCGCCGCGGCGGCCACAGGCCGAATCACGTCTGATTTGGTTGAGGAATTGATCGGGCGCTCGCGGGAGTTGTCAAACTTTGAATTGGCTGATCATCTGCTCGCCGGCAATCGCAAGAAGGCGCTCGAGACTCTTCACCGGCTGCTCGAAGATGGTGCGGAACCAGTGATGTTAGTCGGATTGATCGCCGGCAACTATCACCGTCTCGCGCTCGGCAAGTACTTACTCGCGCGTGGCGGTCGAGAGGAGGTCTTCCGCAACATCGGGTTGCCGCCATTCAAACGTGACTCGTACATTTCGACTCTCCAACGCAGCACCGCCGAAAAGATCGCGCGTGGCATTCAACTGACTGCCGCGGCCGATCTCGCAATCAAAACCTCTCAAGCCACCCCTCGCCTCCAACTGGAAATGCTCGTCTGCGAATTATCGACCTAATCCGCGTCATCCGCGGCTAATACTCTGTTACATCTCTCAACGATCGTGATCTCAGGCCCGAATTGCTCCAATTTCTCCGCGACCCAGTCAATCCAGAACACAGTAACTTCTTCGCTATACTTCTTCGCATCCACTTGATGATGGTCCAGGAAACGCAGCAACCCACTCCGCATCCGATCCAGCGCCGCTTCCCTCCCCCATGTGTGCACATACCACACCGCAACTGCTAAATGATGCCGGTGCCGAAACTCCGTTTTATCGATCTCGCACGCTTCAAAAGCGCGTACCAGTTCCTGGATTTCACTCTCTGATTGATAACTCATCGCCTGACTCCCAATAAAAAACCGAGGCGGACCGAAATGTCGATCCGCCTCGGTAGATTCCGAAATGTAGTTAGTTGCTATTTACCCGCTTGATTCGCCTGAACTGTCAGTCTCGATTTGTAACGTGCGGCTGCGTTCTTGTGCATGACGCCCTTTTGTACCGCCTTGTCGATCACCGAAATGGCAGACGGCAGAAGCTCTTGGATCTCATCGCTCTTGCCTGAGGCGAGCGCCGTGCGCACCTTCTTGATATAGGTCCTCACCTTAGTTCGATTACCACGATTAATAACGCGCCGCTTCTCACTCTGACGCACGCGCTTCTCTGCTGATTTATGATTCGGCATTAAAATCTCCCAAAACCGCGCTGGAGTACGTTGGCGCCTCCAGGCACAAGCGACGGAGTATAAAGATCGGGTTAGTCAGTGTCAAGCGTCCGAATTGCCCCATCAAAAAAGTACTCGAAATGGGTATCGTTGCCTCAAATAAAAAAGTACTCGAAATAAATGAGACTTACCGCCACTGGCAACAGCCAGTTGGAGGTAGGGATGAGGCTCACGATGCAACAGCGGCAGGCGGTGGTGGCCA